>DASQBU010000383.1:0-1698 GCA_035635035.1 Pseudomonas sp. | reverse complement strand
CTTGCCCCGATTTATCAATCCACGGCAGACCAATAAGGTTGAGCCATCGCCGGCGGGTTGGCTGGCAGGGTTAGCGGGAGCACTGCGGTGAACAACAGCATCCTCAAGGATTTTTCGCTTTCGGCGCTGACCGCCGGATTTCTGGCCGTCCTGATTTCCTATTCGGGGCCGTTGATCATCTTCTTCCAGGCGGCGCAGAGCGCCAGCGTGCCCGCCGAGATGATGACCTCCTGGGTGTGGGGCATCTCCATCGGCGCGGCAGTCTCCGGCATCCTGCTCAGCTGGTGGCTCAAGGTGCCGGTGGTGACCGCCTGGTCCGCGCCGGGGACGGCGTTGCTGGTCACCCTGTTCCCCGAGCTCAGCCTCAACCAGGCGGTGGGCGCCTACCTCACCGCGGCGGCGGTCATCGTGCTGATCGGCATGTCCGGCTACTTCGACAAGCTCATGCAGGCCATCCCCAGGGGCATCGCCTGCGCCATGATGGCCGGCATCCTGTTCCAGTTCGGCCTGGGCGCGTTCCGCTCGGTGGAGTCCATGCCGGCGCTGGCGCTGGGCATGATCGCCGCCTATCTGGTCCTCAAGCGCCTGTTCCCGCGCTATTGCCTGGTGCTGCTGCTGATCGTCGGGGTGGCGCTGGCCGTCGGCCTGGGTGGCAGCCACCTGCAGGGCATCGAGCTGCGCCTGGCCGCGCCGGTGTTCATCCGTCCGGAATGGACCTGGAGCGCCACCCTGAGCCTGGCCGTGCCGCTGGTGCTGGTCAGCCTGACCGGGCAGTTCCTGCCGGGCATGGCCATCCTGCGCAGCTCGGGCTACAGCACGCCGGCCAAGCCGCTGATTGCCGCCACCGGTGTGGCCTCGCTGGCGGTGGCCTGCTTCGGCGGCATCACCATCGTCATAGCCGCCATCACCGCGGCCCTGTGCACCGGCCGGGACGCCCACGAGAACCCCGACAAGCGCTACATCGCCGGCATGGCCAACGGGGTGTTCTACCTGCTGGGCGGCTGCTTCGCCGGCACCATCATCCTGCTGTTCAGCGCGATGCCCAAGGCGTTCGTCGCCGTGCTGGCCGGGCTGGCGCTGATCGGCGCGATCACCAGCAACGTGCTGGGCGCGGTGAACGAGGCGGACCACCGCGAGGCGTCGATGATCACCTTCCTCGCCACCGCCTCCGGCATGAGCTTCTTCGGCCTCGGCTCGGCGTTCTGGGGCGTGGTGATCGGCCTCCTGGCCTATCTGGTGCTGCACAAGCCGAACTGGCTGCCGCGCCGCCGCCCGGCGGCCAGCCTGGCGGCGCCGGACCAGAACTGACCTTCACCCCCCACGCCCGAGGAGTTGCCCATGAGCCAGATCGCCTTCATCACCGGCGCCACCTCCGGTTTCGGCCGGGCCTGCGCCGAGCGTTTCGCCAGGGCCGGCTGGTCGCTGGTGCTCAGCGGCCGTCGCGAGGAGCGCCTCGCCGAACTCAAGGACCAGCTCGCCAGCCGGGTGCCGGTGCACATCGCCGCGCTCGATGTGCGCGACAACCCGGCGGTGCAGGCGATGGTCGCGGCCTTGCCAGCCGAGTTCCGCGCGGTGCGCGTGCTGGTCAACAACGCCGGCCTGGCGCTGGCGCCGCAGAAGGCGCAGCAGGTCGAGCTGGCCGACTGGCACACCATGATCGACACCAATACACCGGCCTGGTCAACGTCACCCACGCCC
>DASQBU010000382.1:0-2908 GCA_035635035.1 Pseudomonas sp. | reverse complement strand
GTAACGAGGAGGCAACATGCCTTTCAGTCTTCTTAAATACGGCCTGAGTTCGGAATACCCGGCAGAGGTCGATCTGCCGGCGCCGAAGGAGCTCAAGCCCTCCTACGACGTGGTGATCATCGGCGGTGGCGGCCACGGCCTGGCCACCGCCTACTACCTGGCCAAGTACCACGGCGTCACCAACGTCGCGGTGCTGGAGAAGTCCTACCTGGGCGGCGGCAACACCGCGCGCAACACCGCGGTGATCCGCTCCAACTACCTCACCAGCGAGGGCGTGAAGTTCTACGCCGAGTCGGTGCGGATGTTCCAGGGGCTCTCCAACGAGTTCGACTTCAACATCATGTATTCCGAGCGCGGCCAGCTGACCCTGGCGCACACCGACGCCACGGTGCGCGCCTTCCGCCAGCGCGCCGAGGTGAACAAGCACTTCGGCGGGCGCACCGAGATGATCGACCGCCAGCAGATCCGCGAGCTGGTGCCGACCCTCAACCTCGACCCCGGCCACCTGCCGGTGCTCGCCGGCCTCTGGCACATCGACGGCGCCACCGCGCGCCACGACGCGGTGGCCTGGGGCTACGCCAAGCAGGCGGCCAAGCGCGGCGTGGAGATCCACCAGCTCACCGAGGTGCAGGACTTCGTGGTCGAGCGCGGCAAGGTGGTGGCGGTGAAGACCAACCGCGGCACCGTCAAGTGCGGCTGCGCGGTGCAGGCCATCGCCGGCCACAGCTCGCTGCTGCTCAACAAGCTGGGCATCCGCGCGCCGATCCACAGCTACCCGCTGCAGGCGATGGTCACCCAGCCGTTCAAGCCGTTCCTCGACCCGCTGGTCAGCTCCTCGGCGCTGCACTGCTACGTGCAGCAGACCGGCCGCGGCGAGGTGGTGATCGGCGGCGGCTCCGACCCCTACCCGCTGTACAACACCCGCTCGACCCTCGACCTCAAGGAAAGCCTGCTGGCCCACGCCATCGAGATGTTCCCGTTCCTGGCCAACGCCAAGCTGATGCGCCAGTGGGCGGGGATCACCGACATGACCCCGGACTACAGCCCGATCATGGGTCGCTCGCCGATCGACAACTACTACCTCGACGCCGGCTGGGGCACCTGGGGCTTCAAGTCGACGCCGATCTGCGGCAAGACCATGGCCGAACTGGTGGCCAGCGGCGGCAGGACGCCGGAGCTGATCGCCCCATTCGCCCTGGAGCGTTTCTCGACCTTCCAGCAGGTCAACGAAATGGGCGCCACCGCCGCCAGCCACTGAGGAACCCGCGATGAAGATCATGCCCTGCCCCCTGAACGGTCCGCGCAACATCAGCGAATTCACCTACGGCGGCGAATTCAAGCAGATGCCCGACCCGGCCACCTGCAGCGACGCCGACTGGGCCGACTACGTATTCAACAGCGACAACCGTGCCGGTGTCGTCGTCGAGTGGTGGATGCACAACGCCAGCAGCTACTGGTTCCTCGCCGAGCGCCACACCGTGACCGACGAGATCCTCCGCACCTTCGACCCGAAGGAAATCTTCACCCAGCGCGTCGACTTCGCCGCGCCGGCCAAAGCCCGGGAGGCCACCGTATGACCGCCTTCAACCGCCTGCCCGCGCCCATGGGCCTGCTGATCGACCGTAACCAGCCGCTCGCCTTCGAGTTCGACGGCAGCGCCTACCAGGGCTTCAAGGGCGACAGCATCGCCAGCGCCCTGGTCGCCAACGGCCGCTGGCTGATGTCGCGCTCGTTCAAGTACCACCGCCCGCGCGGCCCGCTGACCATGGCCGGCCAGGACGCCAACACCCTGGTGCAGCTGCCCAGCGAACCCAACGTGCTGGCCGACCTGCAGCCGCTGGCCGCCGGCCTCTCCGTCACCGGACAGAACTTCTCCGGCTCCCTGGACGGCGACCGCGACGCCTACCTCGGCAAGTTCTCCAAGTTCATGCCGGTCGGCTTCTACTACCGCTCCTTCTACAAGCCCAAGGGCATCTGGAAGGTCTGGGAACCGATCATCCGCAAGAAGGCCGGTCTCGGCGTGCTGGACCTGAAGTTCCAGCCCGAGTACCACGACAAGGCCTTCCTGTTCGCCGACGTCGCCGTGGTCGGCGCCGGCCCGGCCGGCCTGCAGGCCGCGCTGAACGCCGCCAACGCCGGCGCCAAGGTGCTGCTCATCGAACAGCAGACCTACCTGGGCGGCGCCCTGGCCTGGGCGCGCTTCGACATCGAGGGCCAGCGCGCCGCCGTGCTGCGCCGCGAACTGGTCGGCGCGGTGGAAGGCCACCCGAACATCCAGATCCTCAAGGACGCCACCTGCAACGCCTGGTTCACCGACAACTTCCTGCCGGTGATCCAGGGCAACCGCCTGTACAAGGTGCGCGCCCGGCAGTGCATCGTCGCCGCCGGCGCCTTCGACCAGCCGGTGGTGTTCCGCAACAACGACCTGCCCGGCGTGATGCTGACCAGCGCCGCCCAGCGCCTGATGAAGCTCTACGCGGTCAAGCCCGGCAAGCGCGCCGTGGTGCTGACCGGCAACGACGACGGCTACCTGGCCGCCCTCGACCTGCACGAGCAGGGCGTGGACGTCGCCGCTGTGGTCGACATGCGCAACGCGCCGGCCGACACCCGCCTGACCGACGCGCTGAAGAAGTACGGCATCGCGCTGCATACCGGCAGCACCGTGTACGAGGCGCTGCACGCCAAGGGCATGCGCCACGTCAGCGGCGTCGACGTGCGGCGCATCGTCGGCAAGGGCCAGGTCGCCACCAGCGGCGACAAGCTCGACTGCGACCTGCTGTGCATGTCCGCCGGCTACATGCCGGTCTACCAGCTGCTCTGCCAGGCCGGCGGCAAGCTGGCCTACGACGACGCCAAGGCCGCCTTCACCTTGAGCGGCCTGCCGCAGAACCTGAGCGTGGCCGGCTCG
>DASQBU010000381.1:0-7133 GCA_035635035.1 Pseudomonas sp. | reverse complement strand
CGGTAGTGCTCCGCGGCGATGCGGTTGTAGCAGCACGGCGCCACCGCCAGCTGGCGACAGCCCTTGGCGCTGGCCAGTTCGAGCAGGCGCAGGTGCAGCTCGCCGCAGGCGTGCAGGGCCACCGGGGTGTGCTCGGCAGCGAGGCGCACGGCGGCGCTCTCGGCCAGCACGTCCTGCGCGACGTGCTGCGCGTTCAGCGCCAGGCGATCGCTCAGGCGCTGGCCGTCCGCGACCAGCGCGGCGTCGTATTCCAGGCAGGTCAGCGGCGTGCCGGCGTGGGCCAGGCGGCGGCCGAGGTGGCCCTTGCCCGCGCACCAGTCCAGCCAGTGGCGTACCGGCAGGCGGAAGGCCAGGCGCCCGGCGAAGGCGTCGATCTGCTGCCACTTGCGCCCGGGCACATCGACGGCGAACGCTGCCGGCGGCTGCGCCACGCTGCCGGCCGGCAGGTCGCCGACCGCGGCCAGCGCGGCGGCGCGGGCGGCGAGGGCGGGGAAGGGCGCCGGGGCGTCCAGCCGCTCGGGCCGGTTGTGCGCGGCGTCGGCCTGTTCCAGGCTGCGCCCGCGCAGCCAGCGCGCCAGCTCGGGATGCACGGCCTCCCAGGGCATGACGGATTCGGTGAACGGCTTGGCGCGCCACAGCGCCTGGCCGGCGACGAGGAACTCGTCCAGTTCGGTGAAGCGCTGGCGCAGCTGGGCGCCGAGGAGAGGTTCGGGGCTGGACACGTCGGGCAGGCGGCGGGGCAGGTGGCTGGGGCGCGGATTATAGCGAGCGGACGAGCTGGCGGGCGAAGGTGCGCCGGTCGGACGGCCGGCCGGAGGCATGCGTGCCCCGTAAAGCAAAAAGCCCCGGCACGGGGCCGGGGCTTTTTGACGGTATTCGGTGGTGCCCAGGGACGGAATCGAACCGCCGACACGGGGATTTTCAATCCCCTGCTCTACCAACTGAGCTACCTGGGCAACAACGGGCGGCATTAAACCGTTTTTGTTGCCGGTACGTCAACTGCCGGCGGCAAAAAAATCAGCTTTTTTAAGCGCTTAGCGCCGCCGCCGGCGTGTCGGGGGGCGGTCAGGCGCTCGGCGGCACGTAGCCTTCGGCCTGGGCGTAGTCTTCGCCGGCGAAGAACTTGTCCATCTCGGCCTGCAGGAACTTGCGGTCCTCGCTGTTCATCATGTTCAGCCGGCGCTCGTTGATCAGCATGGTCTGGTGCTTCTGCCACTCGTCCCAGGCCTTCTGCGAGATGTGGTTGAAGATGTCCTCGCCCTTGGCGCCCGGGTAGGGCTGGCGGGCGAGGCCGGGCAGTTCCTGCTTGTACTTGCGGCACATCACCATGCGGGTCATTGCGGCGCTCCTGGAATGGGGTGGATGAGGCTGGCCGCGCGCTTGAGCAGCTTCTTCACCGGGGCGGCGAGCCCCAGGCGCGGCGGGCTGGCGAGGTTATACCAGAGCCAGTCGCCTTCGGCCACGCGCGGCCCCTGGGCGGCGGCCTCGACCAGCAGCGGCGCGATGTGCAGCTGGAAGTGGCTGAAGGTGTGGCTGAGCGGCGCCAGCGCCTGCTCGGTGCCCAGGCGCAGGCCGTGACGCTCGGCCAGCGCGGCCAGCTCGTCGCGCTGCTCCAGTTCCGGCAGGCTCCACAGACCCCCCCACAGGCCGCTGGAGGGACGGCGGTAGAGCAGGATGGCGCCGGCGCCGTCATGCAGCAGCGGCATCAGCGTGCGCTTCTGCGGCAGTTCCTTGCGTGGCTTGGGCTGCGGGTAGTCGCGCTCGCGGCCGAGGCGGTGCGCCCGGCAGTCGTCCTGCAGCGGGCAGAGCAGGCAGCTCGGCTTGCCGCGGCTGCACAGGGTGGCGCCCAGGTCCATCATCGCCTGGGTGTAGTGGTTGACCCGCGTCTGCGGCGTGAGCCGCTCGGCGGCCTCCCACAGCTGCGCGGCCACCTTGCTTTCGCCCGGATAGCCGTCGACGGCGAGGAAGCGCGCCAGCACGCGCTTGACGTTGCCGTCGAGGATCGGCGCGCGCAGGCCCATGCTGATGCTGGCGATGGCGCCGGCGGTGGAGCGGCCGATGCCGGGCAGCTCGGCCAGCGCCGCCACCGAGCGGGGGAACTCGCCGCCGTGCCGCTCGACCACCAGCCGCGCGGTCTTGTGCAGGTTGCGCGCGCGGCTGTAGTAGCCCAGCCCGGTCCACAGGTGCAGCACCTCGTCCTCGCTGGCGGCGGCCAGCACCTCGACGGTCGGCAAGGCGGCCATGAAGCGCCGGTAGTAGTCGAGCACGGTGGCGACCTGGGTCTGCTGCAGCATGATTTCCGACACCCACACCCGGTAGGGGGTGATGTCCTGCTGCCAGGGCAGGTCGTGACGGCCGTGGCGGTCGTACCAGGTCAGCACGCGCTCGGCGAAATAGCGTTCGCTCATCGTTTGAACAGGTTCTTCAGGGTGTCCTTGAGTTCCGGGCTGACCTTGTCGCCGAGCTTCTCGTCGAGCTTTTCACTCAGCTTCTCGCCGGCCGCCTTGGCGGCGATCTTGCCCAGGCCGTCCTGGTCCAGGCGGCAGGCCTTGGCGCCCAGCTCCAGCGGGCCGCGGCAGCGCAGCGGCCATTCGACGCCGGCGAAGCGCTCGTTGACCTGGCAGGCCGGGTCGGGCATCGGTCGCTGGTCGCCTTCGATGGTCAGGCCGAGGCGGTAGTCGAGGGCGAGCACGCGCAGGTCGATGTCGCCCTTGCCGTTCGCCGCCAGGCCGGGGATGCGTGCACGCAGGTCCTGATTGCTGGCCACGCCGTTCTTCAGTTGCAGGCTGCCGCGCAGCTCCTGCAGCGGCGTGTCCTTGTCGGCGAACGCGCTGCTCAGCGTCTTGCGGTTGAGGGTGGCGATGCCGCGGCACAGCTGCTGCTCGAGGTTGGCGTCGGTCAGCGCGCCGTTGTCGAGGACGAAGCTGGCGGTGCCGGACAGGCTGTCGATCAGCGCCTTCTGGCTGTTGCCGCGGGCGGTGAGGCTGGCGTCCAGCTGCAGGTTGCCGCGCAGCGGCGCCTTTTCCCCTGGCTTGAGGGTGGTCAGCAGGCGCTCCAGGGGGATGCCGGCGAGCTTGGGGGTGAACTGCAGCAGCGGGGTGTCGCTGCGCGCATCGAGGTTGCCGGCGAGGGCGAAGCGGCCGTCGAACAGGTCGCCGCGCAGCTCGTCGAGGGCGAGCTGGCCGCCCTGCGCCTTGAGCTTGAGGCTGGCGTTGTCGATCGGCAGCTTGTGCAGGGTCAGCTGGCCGAGGTTGACGGCCAGCTCGGCGTCCAGCTGGCGCAGGTGTGCCAGCGGCAGCAGCGGCTCGTCGCTCCAGGCGTGGCTGGTCGGCTTGTCCGGCAGCGGCGTGCCGCCCTGCACGGCGCTCTCGGCGCTCTTGCGCACCTCTGCCTCGCGGCTGGCGCTGGCGGCCTCGGCGGCCTGGCTGGGCGGCGCCAGGTAGCGGTCGAGGTCGAGCTGATCGCCCTTGAGCTGGGCGCGCAGGCTCTGCCGGCTGAAGTCGGCGATGCTCAGCTGGCCGCCCAGGCTGCTGTCGTCGACCTTCAGCTTGAGGTCCTGCAGGGTCAGGCTGCTGGGGCTGCCGGCCAGGCGGGTGGCCAGGCTGACGCGGCGCAGGGTGTTGGCGTCGGCCATCGGCGGCAGGGGCCGGTCGATGCTCTCGAGGAAGGCGCGCAGGTCGAATTCGGCGACCGACAGGCCGCCTTCGAGCTTGGGCTGCTTGTCCAGCTCGCGCAGCTTCAGCTCGCCGAGGGCGTTGAACTGGTTGAGGCCGAGCTTGAGGCCGTTCCATTCGGCGACCTGGGCGGCGAGGTCGACCAGCAGCTGGCCCTGGGCGCTGAAGGCCAGGTTCTTGCTGCCCAGCGGCTCGCCGCTGGCCTCGCCCCTGAGCACCACGTCTTCCAGCTGGTAGCGCTTGAGCCGCGTGTCGAAGCGCAGGTTGCCGCTGAGTTCGCTGCTGGCGCGCAGCAGCGGCTGGCTGCTGGCGAGCAGGCCCTTGGCGATCAGCGGGATGTTGGCGCCTTCGCGGATCGCTCCGCTGCGCAGGTCGAGGCCGTCGACGCTGTACTGGCGGCCGCTGCGCGCGTCGTGGTAGTCGATGTGCGCGTTGCTCACCGCCAGGCTGTCGATGTCCAGGCGCAGGTCGCCGATGGCACTGCGCGGCGGCGTGGCGGGGGCGGGCTGGCCGACGCTGCCCGGCTGGGCGCTGCCCGCGGGAGCGGCGGCAGGCTTGGCCTGGGCCGGGCGGCCGATGTCCTGCCAGTTGCCGCGGCCCTGGGCGTCGCGGGCGAGGTGCAGGTTGAGGCCGTCGATACGGATGTCGCTCATCTGCACTTCGCGGCGCAGCAGCGGCAGCACGCGTACCGAGAAGCCGAGCATCTTCAGCTCGGCGAACGGCTGCTGCGGGCTGGCCGCGCTGGCCAGGGTGGCGTCGTGGACCTCCAGGCCCAGCCAGGGGAACAGGCTCCAGCCGATGTCGCCGGCGAGGTTCAGCTCGAGGTTGGCCTTGTCGCGGGCCAGCTGGCGGATCTCGTCCTTGTAGTCGTTGGGGTTGAACAGGTGGGTGAGGGCGAAGCCCAGCGCGACCGCGAGCAGCAGCAGGCCGAGCAGGAACAGGCCGAGAAACTTGCCAAAGGCTTTCATGGCGGACGAGTCCTTGTGCGAGGCGAAGGCAGGGGCGAAGTATATAGGCGCGCCCGGCGCTGCGTGATGTCGGGCGGTGCGGCTGGATTGGAGTCGCCGGGAGCCACCGGGTTCCCGGCGGCGCGGATCAGGCGTCCTGCTCGTGCAGCGGCAGTTCCAGGCGATGCGCCCAGGCCTGCGCCTCCAGATGGCGCGCCGGCGCCAGCAGGCGCAGCGGCTGGTTGCTCTCGGCGGCGCGGCGGCGGCCCTCGGCGACCAGCCGCGAGGCGACGCCGCGGCCGCGGGTGAGCTTGCGCACGCACAGGTGCGACAGGGCATAGCCGTCGCCATCCTGGGCCAGCCAGGCGGCGCCGAGCAGGCGGTCGTTGAAGCGCCCGGCGATCAGGCTGCCGGCGGCCAGGCCGGCGTCGATCAGGCTGGCGGCGTCGGCGTGCGGCGCCAGCAGCCAGGCGGGGGCGTCGGCGTAGATCTTCTCCAGGTCGGCACGGTCCTGTGCGCTGGGCTGGGTGACGGCTTCGACGATGACGGGCATGGCGTTCTCCTTGATGGACTTGCGCCGATTGTATGTCTTTTGCGCCGCGGCGTGCGCCGGCCGGCGCTCGGTAGCCCGCGGCGGCGGCCCCGGCCTATAATGCGCGCTCAATCCGCCCGTGATTCTGTGGAGCTGGCAATGGCCGAACGCAAGGCGTCCGTCGAGCGCAACACCCTGGAAACCCAGGTCAAGGTTTCCATCAACCTGGATGGCACCGGCAAGGCCCGATTCGACATCGGTGTACCCTTCCTCGAGCACATGCTCGACCAGATCGCCCGCCACGGGCTGATCGACCTCGACATCGAGTGCAAGGGCGACCTGCACATCGACGACCACCACACGGTGGAAGACGTCGGCATCACCCTCGGCCAGGCCTTCGCCAAGGCGGTCGGCGACAAGAAGGGCATCGTCCGCTACGGCCACTCCTACGTGCCGCTGGACGAGGCGCTGTCGCGCGTGGTGGTGGACTTCTCCGGGCGTCCCGGGCTGACCCTGCACGTGCCCTACACCCGCGCCAGCGTCGGCCGCTTCGACGTCGACCTGTTCCAGGAATTCTTCCAGGGCTTCGTCAACCACGCCCTGGTCAGCCTGCACATCGACAACCTGCGCGGCAGCAACACCCACCACCAGATCGAGACGGTGTTCAAGGCTTTCGGTCGCGCCCTGCGCATGGCGGTCGAGCTGGACCCGCGCATGGCCGGGCAGATGCCGTCGACCAAGGGGTGCCTGTGATGCAGACCGTCGCCGTCATCGACTATGGCATGGGCAACCTGCACTCGGTGGCCAAGGCGCTCGAGCACGTCGGCGCCGGTCGGGTGCTGGTGACCAGCGACGCCGCGGTGATCCGCGAGGCCGACCGCGTGGTGTTCCCCGGCGTCGGCGCGATCCGCGACTGCATGGCCGAGATCCAGCGCCTGGGCTTCGACAGCCTGGTCCGCGAGGTCAGCGCTGACCGCCCGTTCCTCGGCATCTGCGTCGGCATGCAGGCGCTGCTCGAGCGCAGCGAGGAGAACGGCGGCGTCGACTGCATCGGCCTGTTCCCCGGCCAGGTGCGCTTCTTCGGCAAGGACATGGTCGAGGATGGCGCGCCGCTCAAGGTGCCGCACATGGGCTGGAACGAGGTGCAGCAGACCCTCGACCACCCGCTGTGGCGCGACATCCCCGACGGCGGGCGCTTCTACTTCGTGCACAGCTACTACGTCGAGGCCGGCAACCCGGCGCAGGTGGCCGGCCGCGGCCGCTACGGCAAGGAGTTCGCCGCCGCGCTGGCCGACGGCTCGCGCTTCGCCGTGCAGTTCCACCCGGAGAAGAGCCACAGCCACGGCCTGCAGCTGCTGCAGAACTTCGTGGGCTGGGACGGCCGCTGGTAATTCCCCCGGTGGAAAACGCTGCGCGGTTTTCCACCCTACGCTGACCGTGGGGACGCCGCCGCCTGGGGCGTTCCGCCGAATTCGCCTGCGTTCGCTGCCGATGCGAACCCGGCCAGAGGACTTTTTACGATGCTGATCATCCCCGCAATCGATCTGAAGGACGGCGCCTGCGTGCGTCTGCGTCAGGGCCTGATGGACGACGCCACGGTGTTCTCCGACGACCCGGTGGCGATGGCCGCCAAGTGGGTGGAGGCCGGCTGCCGCCGCCTGCACCTGGTCGACCTCAACGGCGCCTTCGAGGGCCAGCCGGTCAACGGCGAGGTGGTCACCGCCATCGCCAAGCGCTACCCGAACCTGCCGATCCAGATCGGCGGCGGCATCCGCTCGCTGGAAACCATCGAGCACTACGTGCGCGCCGGGGTCAGCTACGTGATCATCGGCACCAAGGCGGTCAAGCAGCCGGAATTCGTCGGCGAAGCCTGCCGCGCCTTCCCGGGCAAGGTGATCGTCGGCCTGGACGCCAAGGACGGCTTCGTCGCCACCGACGGCTGGGCCGAAGTCTCCAGCGTGCAGGCCACCGACCTGGCCA
>DASQBU010000380.1:0-3288 GCA_035635035.1 Pseudomonas sp. | reverse complement strand
TCTTGCGCGACGGCAGTTCGCGGCCGCCCGGTTCGCGGGGGCGGCCATGCTGCGCCCGCCATTCGCTGCGCGCGGCGCGCAGTTCGCCGACGATGTTTTCCAGTTGCCAGCCGCTCGTGGCTGCCGGCTTCACACGCTGATCCATGAAATGCTCCATCCCGAGGTGTGGTTCCCGGATGTGCCGGGAGCCGGGTGTTCGTCCGTTAGTCCTGCTGCCAGGGCAGGCCACGATGCCGCCAGCCGCCGCTGTCGCCGCGCCGCTGGTGGGTGTCGAGGTCGCCCTCGAAGCCTTCCAGCACGTTGAACACTTGGGCGAAGCCGGCCTTGGCCGCGGCGCTGGCGGCGGCGGCGGAGCGCTTGCCGCTGCGGCACAGCAGCACCAGCACCTGGTCGCGTTGGCTCTTGGCTTCCAGCTCGCGCAGGAAGCGCGGGTTCTTGATCAGCGCCGGGCCGGTCTGCCAGGCGACGTGCTGGCTGTCCGGCACCCGGCCGACGAACTTGAGTTCCTCGGCGGTGCGCACGTCGATCAGCCGGGCGGCGCCGGCCTTGACCAGCGCCCAGGCTTCGGTGGGGTACAGGCTGCCGGCGTAGTCGAGCTGCGCCTGCTGGCCGCGCTGGCGGGCGCGCTCCAGCAGCTCCTGCGGGTCGAGGGCCTGGGCGTCGGGCAGTTCCAGGGCGGGAAGGGGTTCGAGGCTGGCGAAGGGGGCGGCGGCGGACATGGCGGGGAGTCCTCTAGTAGGCTAGTCGGTGCGGCTGGGAAACCGCTTGTCGCCACTCTATGCTCCGGTTCATATAATCAAAAAATAATTATTAATTTTATTTTTATGCGATATTTGAATATTTGGCGCGGGTAGCTGGCCCGCGTCCGGCCCGGCCGCGCACGTTTATTCCGGCCTTTGCCGTGCGCCGGCATCCTCCGCCGGTGGCGCGCGGCGTAGAATGGCCGCCCCGGCGAAAGGAGACTGTCATGCTTGGCGTTACCGACTACGGCGCGTTCGTCGTCTCGTTCCTCGTCCTGCTGGCCATCCCCGGCCCGGGCAACTTCGCCCTGCTGGCCTCCACCGGCAAGGGCGGCATCGCCGGCGGGCTGGCCGCCACCCTCGGGGTGATCCTCGGCGACCAGGTGCTGCTGTGGCTGGCGGTGGCCGGGGTCGCCGCGCTGCTCGCCGCCTACCCGGCGGCCCTGCACACTCTGCAGTGGCTGGGCGCCGGCTACCTCGCCTGGCTGGGTGGCAGGATGCTGCTGGCCAAGCCGGGCGCCGCGCCGGTGCTGCAGATCCGCCCGCGCCACTACCTGCGCCAGACCATGACGATCACCCTGCTCAATCCCAAGGCGATCATGTTCTACATGGCGTTCTTCCCGCTGTTCGTCGACCCGCAGCAGCACCGCGGGCTGACCACCTTCGCCTTCATGGCGGCCACCGTCGCCGGGCTGACCTTCCTCTATGGCGCGCTGACGGTGACGCTCGCCCACTGCCTGGCCGCGCGCCTGCGCGCCAGTCCGGCGTTTTCGCGGTTGCTGGAGCGCCTGGGCGGGCTGGCGCTGATCGGCTTTGGCATCAAGCTCGCGGCATCGCTCTAGGGGCTGCGCCGTTCCGGGCACTGCCACTTGCGGCGGGCGGTAGCCAGTTCGCCCGGAGGCGGCGGGTGCTGGGGTAGCTGTTCAGGAATCAACAGTTTGCGCGGCAACTGTTGCGCTGCGCACAGCGCGGCGCGCTGGCTGGCCGCTAGCCGGTCGCCGAGAGTGACTGGGGGTGTCTCGAGAGGTCGGTGGTTTGGCCGATCTTTTCTGGCAGTTTGCGGGATTTTTTCGGCCATTTTGTGCTGTTGGTGGGCCTGGCACATGCCTTGCTCAAGGACTGGTAGAGCGCCGCAGAGCGTTCGTCTTCCGCCAGCCCAGCGATCCGCTGCGCGCCTTGCGATGACCGCGGTCGCCATCGCGACCGCCAAGGCCATCCCGTAGACATTTGAGGCAAGCCCCCATGAGCCTGGACATCTTCTGGTTCCTCCCCACTTCCGGCGATACCCGCTATCTCGGCAAGTCCTCCTCCGGTCGCCCGGCGACCAACGAATACCTGCGGCAGATCGCGGTGACCGCCGAGAGCCTGGGCTACGACGGTCTGCTGATTCCCACCGGTAGCAGCTGCCTCGATCCGTGGGTCACGGCCTCCAGCCTGGTGCCGGTGACCAGCCGCATCAAGCTGCTGGTGGCGCTGCGCACCTCGATCAGCGGCCCGACCGCC
Source organism: Pseudomonas sp. (assembly GCA_035635035.1). Classification (GTDB taxonomy): domain Bacteria; phylum Pseudomonadota; class Gammaproteobacteria; order Pseudomonadales; family Pseudomonadaceae; genus Geopseudomonas. The sequence goes on along the minus strand of DASQBU010000380.1, from coordinate 1,045 downwards.
AACGCCCGCCAGGCCGCCACTCTCGATCAGGCACTGAAGGGCCGCCTGCTGCTCAACGTGGTGCCGGGCGGCGATGCCGCCGAACTGGCCGCCGAAGGCGTGTTCCTCGACCACGACCAGCGCTACGAAGCCGCCGACGAATTCCTCACCGTGTGGCGCGACCTGCTGCAGGGCAAGACCGTCGATTTCGAAGGTCAGCACGTCACCGTCAAGGGCGCGAAAAACTTCTTCCCGCCGGTGCAAAAACCCTATCCGCCGCTGTACTTCGGCGGTTCCTCGCCGGCCGCCCACGAGCTGGCCGCCAAGCACGTCGACGCCTACCTGACCTGGGGCGAGCCGCCGGCCGCGGTGGCCGAGAAGATCGCCGACGTGCGCGAGCGGGCGAAGAAGTACGGCCGCACCGTGCGCTTCGGCGTGCGCCTGCACGTGATCGTGCGCGAGACCAACGAGGAGGCCTGGGCCGCCGCCGAGAAGCTGATCAGCCACCTCGACGACGAGACCATCGCCAAGGCGCAGGCCAACTACGCCAAGATGGACTCCGAGGGCCAGCGGCGCATGGCCGCGCTGCATGGCGGTCGTCGCGACCAGCTGGAGGTCAGCCCCAACCTGTGGGCCGGCGTCGGCCTGGTGCGCGGCGGTGCCGGCACCGCGCTGGTGGGCGATCCGCAAACCGTGGCGGCGCGCCTGAAAGAGTACGTCGACCTCGGTGTCGACAGCTTCGTGCTGTCCGGCTACCCGCACCTGGAAGAGTCGATTCGCTTCGCCGAGCTGGTCTTCCCGCTGCTGCCGGGCAAGAAGCCGGTGACCCTGGTCGATCAGGTGCTGACCGGCGGGGCCTTCGACGTGCGTGCCGTCGACGAGGAGAAGAAGGACGGGGCTGCCGCATGAAAGTGATCGACATGCGCTGTCGGCCGGCGTACTTGCACGATTTCTTCGGTGCGACGCCCGGCTCCCCCGAGCATGCCGCCGCGCGCTGGTTGAACCGGCGCGTCGGTACCCGCGGCGACGACGCGCACTTCGAGCGCTCGCTCACCGCGGAGGGTTG
>DASQBU010000379.1:0-5251 GCA_035635035.1 Pseudomonas sp. | reverse complement strand
TGCGACCTGCTGTGCATGTCCGCCGGCTACATGCCGGTCTACCAGCTGCTCTGCCAGGCCGGCGGCAAGCTGGCCTACGACGACGCCAAGGCCGCCTTCACCTTGAGCGGCCTGCCGCAGAACCTGAGCGTGGCCGGCTCGGTCAACGGCCGCAACGCGCTGGACAACGTGCTGCTCGACGGCGGTCTGGCCGGCGGCGCCGCCGCCGACCAGCTCGGCCTGAGCGCGCCGGCCGCCGGCCGCGCGTTCGCCGCCGAGCCGCAGGTCAACTTCGACTGGCCGATCTTCCCGCACCCGGCCGGCAAGGACTTCGTCGACTTCGACGAGGACCTGCAGGTGCGCGACATCGTCAACGCCACCCGCCACGGCTACCGCGACGTGCAGCTGGTCAAGCGCTTCTCCACCGTCGGCATGGGCCCCTCGCAGGGCCGCCACTCGGCGCTGCCCACCGCGCGCCTGGTGGCCCAGGCCACCGGCCGCAACGTCAGCGAGACCGGGGTGACCACCGCGCGTCCGCCGTTCGTCGCCGAGAAGCTCGCCCACGTCGCCGGCCGCGGTTTCGACCCGTACCGGCAGACCGCCATGCACCAGCGCCACCTCGAACTGGGCGCCAAGATGATGCCCGCCGGCGTCTGGCAGCGCCCGGCCTACTACGGCAAGCCGGAAGCGCGCGACGCCTGCATGCAGGCCGAGGCCCGCCACGTGCGCGAGAAGGTCGGCATCATCGACGTGTCCACCCTCGGTGGCCTCGACGTGCGCGGCCCGGACGCCGCCGAACTGCTCAACCGCCTGTACACCTTCAGCTTCACCAAGCAGCCGGTGGGCCGTTCGCGCTACGCGCTGATGACCAACGAGCACGGCGTGGTGATCGACGACGGCGTGTGCGCGCGCTTCGCCGACAACCACTTCTACGTCACCGCCACCACCAGCGGCGTCGACCGCATCTACCAGCAGATGCTCAAGTGGAACGCCCAGTGGCGCCTCAACGTCGACATCACCAACGTCACCGCCGCGCTGGCCGCGGTCAACGTCGCCGGGCCGGACTCGCGCAAGGTGCTGGCCAAGCTGTGCAGCGACGTCGACCTGTCGGCCGCAGGCTTCCCCTACCTCGGCGTGCGCCAGGGCACGGTCGCCGGCATCCCGGCGCGCCTGCTACGGGTCGGCTTCGTCGGCGAACTGGGCTACGAGATCCACGTGCCGGCGCGCTTCGGCGAGGCGCTGTGGGACGCGCTGATGGAAGCCGGCCGGGAATTCGACATCCGCCCGTTCGGCGTCGAGACCCAGCGCCTGCTGCGCCTGGAAAAGGGCCACGTGATCATCAGCCAGGACACCGACGGCATGACCCATCCGGCGGAGATCGACATGGGCTGGGCGCTGTCGCGCAGCAAGCCGTTCTTCGTCGGCAAGCGCTCGGTGGAAATCCTCGAGGCGCAGCCGCTCAAGCGCAAGCTGGTCGGTTTCGTCCTGCCGGCCAGCTCGGCCAAGCCGCTGGAAGGCCACCTGGTGCTCAACGGCCCGGACATCAGCGGCAACGTGACCTCCTGCGAGTACTCGCAGACCCTCGGCCAGATCATCGGCCTGGCCTATTGCGCCGCCTCGCAGAGCGCGCCGGGCAGCCAGATCCCGATCCGCGTCGAGGGCGGCCAGGTGGTCAACGCCACCGTGGTCAAGCTGCCCTTCTTCGATCCCGAAACCAAACGTCAGGAGCTGTGATCATGGCCGCACTGCAAGCCCCGCAATTCATCGAACGCAGCCCGCTGTACCGCAAGCACGCCGGCGCCACCCTCGGCCGCGTCGGCGACAGCGTGATCGTCGCCCACTACGGCGAGCATGACGAAAGCGCCCAGCTGGCACGCTGCGCGCTGCTCGACCTGACCAACCTGGCGCGCGTCGGCTTCCGCGGCGCCCAGGCCGCCGAGTACCTCGCCGGGCGCGGCTTCGCCCTGCCGGAGGCGCCCAACCGGGCGCTGACCCAGGCCGACGGCAGCCACGTGGCGCGCCTGTCGCAGACCGAGTACCTGCTGCTCGGCAGCCTGCGCGACGCCGGCAGCCGCATCGCCGGCGAGGAAGCCGCCTGGCAGTTCGGCGAGGCGGCCAACTACCTGCTGCCGCGCCAGGACAGCCACGCCTGGCTGCTGCTCACCGGCGAGCACATCGCCGCGGTGATGGCCAAGCTGTGCGGCGTCGACCTGCGGCCCGCGGCCTTCCCGGTCGGCGCGGTGGCGCAGACCTCGGCGGCGCGGATCAACGTCATCGTCGTCAACCTGCCGGAAGGCGAGCTGCCGTGCTTCCACATCCTCTGCGACCGCGCCTCGGTGAGCTACTTCTGGGACGCCGTGCTGGATGCGATGGCCGAGTTCGGCGGCGCGCCGGCGGGAATCGACGCGCTGCTGTAAGGCACCGCCAAGCGTAGGGTGGGTCGAGCCGCAGGCCGTAACCCACCGACCGGCCGCCCAGGCCGGCCATGGCGATGCCTTCGGCATCGATGGTGGGTTACGCCGCGGCGCGGCTGGTCCACCCTACGATCCACCTGCCCCGGAGCCTTCCATGACCCTCGCCGAAGACCTCGACAGCGGCCGGGACACCGACTACATGGTCCCCGCCCTGCAGCGCGGCCTGAACATCCTGCAGATGTTCAACGCCCGCCAGCGCACCCTGGCCAGCAACGAGATCGCCGAACGCCTCGGCGTCAGCGTCTCGGCCATCTACCGCATCCTCCACACCCTCGACGAGCTGGGCTACCTGCGCAAGATCGCCAAGAACACCTGGGAGCTCGGCCCGCAGGTGATCTCCGACGGCTTCAGCTACCTGGCCAGCCGCGACCTGGTCGACATCGCCCTGCCGCACCTCAACGCGCTGCGCGACCGCACCTCGCTGTCCTGCCACCTGACCATCCGCGAGCACACCGACAGCCTGTACCTGTACCGCGCCTTCGCCGCCCAGCGCCTGTCGGTGAACATCCCGATCGGCACGCGGATTCCCTGCCACTGCACCGCCATGGGCCGCATCCTGCTCACCGGCCTGACCCCGCCGGTGCTCGACGCGCTGTACCAGCACGTGCGCCTCGACGACTACCCGCCGCCGGCGCCCAAGACCCTGCCCGAGCTGCAAGAGCTGATCGCCGAGGACCGCGAGCGCGGCTGGGTGCTGCACCGCTCCGACTACTCCACGGCGATCGCCGCCGGCATCCGCAACCACCTGGGCGAGGTGGTCGCGGCGATCAACCTGTCCGGCCCGGAAGCGGTGATGGACAGCGCGGAATCGCAGGCGCGCTTTCGCGAGGCGCTGCTGCACAGCGCGGCGCGGATCTCCGCGGAGCTGGGCGGCTGAACGGCGCGCGCCCGTCAGCCCTGGCGCTTCTCGGCGATCCAGATGGTGTGGCGGGTGCCCTTGTTGCCGTGGGCGAACACCTTCACCTCTTCGGCCTTGAAACCGGCCTGGTTCAGGCGCGCGGAAAACGCGCGGTCCGCGCTGGCCGACCACACGGCGAGGATGCCGCGCGGGCGCAGCGCCCGGGCGCAGGCGGCGAGCCCGTCGCGGGAGTACAGCCAGTCGTTGGCCTGCTGGGTCAGCCCTTCCGGGCCGTTGTCGACGTCCAGCATGATCGCGTCGAAGCCCTGCGGCTCGGCCTGCAGCACCTGGGCGACGTCGGCGTTGAGCACCGTGGCGCGCGGGTCGCGCAGCGGATAGCCGGACTTCTCGCCCAGCGGCCCGCGGTTCCACTCGATCACCCCGGGCACCAGCTCGGCCACCACCGCCTCGCCGTTCTCGCCCAGGTGCCTGAGCGCGGACGCCAGGGTGAAGCCCATGCCCAGCCCGCCGATCAGCACCCGCGGCCTGGGCCGGGCGGCAACCTTCTTGCAGGGAATCTCGGCCAGCGCGTCTTCCGAGCCGTGCATGCGCGTGTTCATCAGCTGGCCGCCGTGGCCGCCCTGGATCTTGATCACGAAGTCGTCGCCGTACTCGAACAGGCACAGGGCGCCGCCGTTGTCGGGAATCGCGGCGGTGTCGAGCAGAACAAAGCGTTTCATGGGTAGTCTCGCGTGAGGGTCGAAGGCCTCGCCCCGGAGGTGGCTTTGCCGGCCACGGCGGCCGTCATTGCCAAAGCGCTGCATTCTAGCGGCTATCCGGCCATCATGGCCCGGACGGCGCGGTCCCCTTGTCGAGAGTGACGACATGTTCGAATTCAAGACCCTGGCGCTGTACCTGATCACCGCGCTGGCCGAGATCCTCGGCTGCTACCTGCCCTGGCTCTGGCTCAAGCAGGACAAGAGCCCCTGGCTGCTGCTGCCGGCCGCCGCCAGCCTGGCGCTGTTCGCCTGGCTGCTGTCGCTGCACCCCACCGCCGCGGGGCGCGTGTATGCGGCCTACGGAGGGGTGTACATCTTCGTCGCCATCCTCTGGCCGTGGGGCGTCGACGGCATCCGTCCGACCGCCTGGGACCTGCTCGGCGCCGGCGTGGCGCTGAGCGGCATGGCCATCATCATGTTCGCCCCGCGCGGGGCGTAACGGCCCGGCAAACGCGCCTGGGGAGGACTGGCCCGAATACTGCTTCGCCATGCCATCCCTTCACTGACCGGAGCCTCCGCTCGTGCATATCCGCCTCGCCACCCCCGCCGACATCCCGGCGCTCTGCGCCCTGCTCGACCAGCTGTTCGCCCAGGAAGCCGAATTCACCCCGGACCGCGCCGCGCAGCAGCGCGGGCTGGCGGCGATCATCAGCGACCCGGCGGTCGGCGAGATCCTCATCGCCGAGACGGACGGGCGCATCGTCGCCATGGTCAACCTGCTCTACACGGTGTCCACCGCGCTGGGCGAGCGGGTGGCGCTGCTCGAGGACATGGTGGTGGACGCCGCCGCGCGCGGCGCCGGCCTCGGCTCGGCGCTGCTGGAACGGGCAGTCGGCCATGCGCGGGAGGTCGGCTGCCAGCGCATCACCCTGCTCACCGACGCCGACAACGCCGCGGCGCAGCGCTTCTACGCCCGCCACGGCTTCGGCCCCTCGCCGATGATTCCGCTGCGCCGGCTGCTGTGAAGCTGGGCTAGTCTGCAGGACGCAGACACCCCCGCCGCGGAGGCAAACGATCATGCCCCTCAAGACCTGGCTGCTGCTCGTCGGCGCGGCGCTGGCCGTCCAGGGCTGCGCATCCTCGCGCGACGAGGAACGGCAGATCCTCGACGTGCCGCTCGCGGCGACGCGCTACAACGCCGGCGAGATCGCCCGCGCCACCCTGACCGGCCAGGGCGGGCG
>DASQBU010000378.1:0-3915 GCA_035635035.1 Pseudomonas sp. | reverse complement strand
GGCTACCGCCAGGCCCCGGAGCGCCTGGCGGCCTTCTGTCTGCCGGGGCAGGACGTGCTGGACAAGCTGCTGCGCCTGGCCGGCGAGCTGCTCAAGCGCAACGGCCACGACGCCACCCTGCACGGCTACGCGACTGCCGATGCTGCGCGTCTCGGCTTGCAGGCGGCGGCGCTGTGGAACGTGCTGCTCGGCCTGCGCCTCGATGCCCTGGCCGCGCCGGCCAGCCTGGCCGAGCCGCAGCGCCTGCGCAGCCCCGAGCAGATCGTCCAGGGGCGCAGCGCCGGCGTCCTCGACTGCGCGCTGCTGGTCGCCGCGCTGCTCGAACGCCTGGGCCTGCATCCGCTCGTGGTGCTGGAGCAGGAGCACGCCTACGTCGGCCTGTGGCTCGGCGCCGACGGCTTCTTTCCGCGCGTCTGCACCGAGGACGCGCTGGCCCTGCGCAAGCGCGTGCAGCTGCGCGAGGTGCTGCTGTTCGACAGCGGCCTGCTCGGCCAGGGCGCGCCGTTCAAGGAGGCGATGCGCGTGGCCCGCGAGCGCCTGAACGACGAGGCGCGCTTCGTCCTGGTCCTCGACATCGCCCGCGCCCGCGATGCGCAGATCCGCCCGCTGGACGCCGCCGCCGCGCCGGCCGCCGATCCGCAGGTGCTCGAAGCGCCGGAGGTGGCCGTGGTCGCCGCCGCCAATCCCGCGCAGCCGGTCGTCGGCCCCGGTGGCCGGCTGGAGCAGTGGCAGCGCCGCCTGCTCGACCTGTCCCTGCGCAACCCGCTGCTCAGCCTGCGCGACAGCAAGCTGGCCATCCCGCTGCTCAGCCCCGATCCGGCGGCGCTGGAAGACCTGTTGGCCAGCGGCAAGGCCTTCGCCATCGACTCGCTGCCCAAGCGCCCGGCCGGCGCGGTCGACACCCTGGCCGAGGACGCCGCGGCGCTGGCGCAGAGCGCGCTCAACGCGCTGGCCAAGGGCCGCCTGTATTCGCCGCTGGAGGCGGACAAGCTCGACGCCAGCCTGGTCGAGCTGTACCGCAAGGCGCGCGCCGACCTGGAGGAGGGCGGCGCCAACACCCTGTTCCTCGCCATCGGCTTCCTGCACTGGCAGCGCCCGGGAGCGAAGGAGCGCAGCTACCGCGCGCCGCTGATCCTGGTGCCGGTGACCCTGACCCGCAAGTCGATCAGCTCCGGCATCCGCCTGACCCTCGGCGACGACGAGCCGCGCTTCAACACCACCCTGCTGGAGATGCTGCGCCAGGACTTCAACCTCGACATCCAGGGCTTCGACGCCCTGCTGCCGACCGACGAACACGGCCTGGACATCGCCGGCATCCTCACCCGCATGCGCCGCGAAGTGCTCGAGGTGGACGGCTTCGAGATCGCCGACGAGGTGGTGCTGAGCACCTTCTCGTTTGCCAAGTACCTGATGTGGAAGGACCTCGTCGATCGCGTCGAGCAGCTCAAGGACAACCCGGTGGTGCGCCACCTGCTCGACAGCCCGCGCGAGCCGTTCGCCGGGAGCGGCGAGTTCGTCGAGCCGCGCGAGCTGGACCAGCGGCTGAGCCCGGAGCAGCTGTTCACCCCGCTGTCCGCCGACTCCTCGCAGCTGGCCGCCGTGGTGGCCGCCGCCGAGGGGCGCAACTTCGTGATGATCGGCCCGCCGGGCACCGGCAAGTCGCAGACCATCGCCAACATGATCGCCCACAACCTGGCGCTGGGCCGCACCGTGCTGTTCGTCGCCGAGAAGTCCGCAGCGCTGGAGGTGGTCTACCGCCGCCTGCGCGAGCACGGCCTCGGCGAGTTCTGCCTGGAGCTGCACTCCAACAAGGCGCGCAAGCTCGACGTGATCCGCCAGCTCGGCGAGGCCTGGCAGGCGCGCGGCGAGCTGTCCGACGCCGAGTGGGCGCGCGAGACCCAGCGCCTGCGCGTGCTGCGCGACGGCCTCAACCAGCTGGTCAAGGCCCTGCACGAGCCGCAGCGCAACGGCCTGAGCATCCGCCAGGCGCTGGCCACCGCGGTGGCCAATGCCGAGGTGCCCGAAGTCCGCCTGCGCTGGGCCAGCCCCGAGCTGCACGATGCGGCGGCGCTGGAGCAGCTCAGCGCGCTGGCCGAGCGCATCGACCTGAACGCCGCCGAAGTCGGCGACATCGCCAGCCACCCGCTGGCCTTCCTCCAAGCGGAGGAGTGGAGCATGGCCTGGCAGCAGGCGCTGCTGCAGCAGGCGGCGACCCTCGCGGTGCGCGCCGGCACGCTGCAGGCGGCGCTGGTCGAGCTGAGCCAGCGCCTCGGGCTGATCCGCCCGCTGGAGGGCCGCGGCCAGCTCGCCGCGCTGGCCCTGCTGCTCGAACTGCTGCCGCAGACCATCGGCCGCGAGCTGGGCTTCGCCTTCCAGAGCGACGTGCTGGAGCGCCTCGACGCGCTGAACAAGGCCGTCGGCCTGCTCGAGCGCTTCGTCGCGGCCGAGGCCGCGCTGTCGGTGCGCTACCCGCGCGAGCGGTTGCTGGCGCTGGATCTGGCGGCGCTGGAGCGGCGCTGGCAGGAGGCCGAGGGCAGCTGGTGGCCGCTGAAGATCGTCAAGCTCAAGCAGTTCCACGCCTGGCTGCAGGAGCAGGCCGGGGTCGGCGAGAGCGCCCAGCTGGCCGCCGACCTGCCGCAGCTGCGCGAGCTGCAGCAACTGCAGGCCGAGCTGCAGCCGCTGCTGGCCCGCCTCGACGGCCTGCCGGGCTGGCGCGGCCTGGACTCCGACCCGGCGCAGCTGCGCGTGCAGGCCGAACTGGCCTGGCGGCTGCGCTCGCTGCTCGCCGCCCTGGCCACCGATCCCGAGCAGCTCGCCGCCCTGCGCGGCGGCCTGCGCCTGCTGGTGGTCGAGGCCAACGAACTGCTCGCCGCCGATGCACCGGTCGGCCGCCTGTGCGGCCGCTACCTGGCGCTGCGCGAGGACTTCAGCGAGGCGCTGGAGGAGTTCGCCAGCCTGGCCGGCTGCAGCGCGGACGCACTGTACAGCCCGGGGCAGGCCGGGCTGGCCCGCCTGCTTGAGCTGCTCCAGCGCCTCGACGCCAGCCAGGCCCGCCTGCACGCCTGGTGCGCCTGGCTGCGCGTGCGCGGCGAGGCGCAGGCGCTCGGCCTGCTGCCGCTGGTCGAGGCCATCGAGCAGGGGGTCGTGCCGGCCGGCCAGGCGCAGCGCACGCTGGAGGTGAACTACGCGCGCTGGTGGCTGGGCGAGAAGATCGACGCCACCCCGGCGCTGCGCAACTTCGTCGCGGTCGAGCACGAGCGCAAGATCGCCAGCTTCCGCGCCCTCGACGACCGGGTGCGGGAGATCACCGCGCAGTACATCCGCACGCGCATCCGCCAGGGCCTGGTGGCCCGCGAGGACGCGCAGAAGTCCTCCGAGTTCGGCATCATCCGCCGCGAGCTGGAGAAGAAGACCCGCCACAAGCCGCTGCGCCAGCTGCTCAGGGAAACCCCCAACGCCATCGCCGCGCTGACCCCCTGCCTGCTGATGTCGCCGCTGTCGATCGCCCAGTACCTGCCGGCCGGCCAGCAGCCGTTCGATCTGGTGATCTTCGACGAGGCCTCGCAGATCACCGTGTGGGACGCCATCGGTGCCATCGCCCGCGGCCGGCAGACCGTGGTCGTTGGCGACCCGAAGCAGCTGCCGCCGACCAGTTTCTTCAGCGCGGCGCAGGCCGGCGAGGAGGAGGGCGGCGACGACGAGGACCTGGAAAGCATCCTCGACGAACTGCTCGGCGCCAACCTGCCCACCGTGGGCCTCGCTTGGCACTACCGTTCGCGCCACGAGAGCCTGATCACCTTCTCCAACCACCGCTACTACAAGGGCGGGCTGATCACCTTCCCGTCGCCGGCCACCCAGGACCGTGCGGTCCACCTGCAGTTCGTCGGCGGCACCTACGACCGCGGCGGCAGCCAG
>DASQBU010000377.1:0-1696 GCA_035635035.1 Pseudomonas sp. | reverse complement strand
GGCACTGACCCTTTGGCAACTGGCCAGCGACGAGCCGTTGTCCGCCACGGGCTACCGCGATGCGCTGGCCGAGCGCACCGCCAGCGAGATCGCCCGCCTGCTCAGGCTCGGCCAGCAGGGCCAGGCCGGCTTCGCCAAGGCGGACGGCTGCGCCGCGCTGCAGCCCAGCGATATCGCCGTGCTGGTACGCAACGGCACGGAGGCCGAGGCGATCCGCACCCAGCTCGCCGCGCGCGGGGTGCGCAGCGTCTACCTGTCGGACAAGGACTCGGTGTTCGCCAGCCAGGAGGCCCGCGACCTGCTGCTGTGGCTGCGCGCCTGCGCCGAGCCGGACGTCGACCGCCCGCTGCGCGCCGCGCTGGCCAGCCGCAGCCTCGGCCTCGCGCTGGCCGAGCTGGAGCGGCTGAACCAGGACGAACGCGTCTGGGAGCGGCGGGTCATGCAGTTCCGCGGCTACCGCCAGCGCTGGCAGCGCCAGGGCGTGCTGCCGATGCTGCACCAGCTGCTCCACGACTTCGCCCTGCCGCAGCGGCTGATGGCCCGCGACGACGGCGAGCGCGCGCTGACCAACCTGCTGCACCTGGCCGAGCTGCTGCAGCAGGCCGCCGCCGAACTGGACGGCGAGCAGGCGCTGATCCGCTACCTGTCCGAGCTGCTGGCCGGCGAGGTGCAGGCCGCCGACGAGCAGATCCTGCGCCTGGAGAGCGACGCCAAGCTGGTGCGGGTGGTGACCATCCACAAGTCCAAGGGCCTCGAATACCCGCTGGTGTTCCTGCCGTTCATCTGCGCGTTCCGTCCGGCGGAGGGCGGCCAGCCGCTGGCGGTGTACGACGGCGAGCGGCGGGCCCTGGTGCTCGATCCCGACGCCGCGACCGTCGAGCGCGCCGATCGCGAGCGTCTCGGCGAGGAGCTGCGTTTGCTCTACGTGGCGCTGACCCGCGCGCGGCACGCCTGCTGGCTGGGTATCGCCGATCTCAAGGACGGTCGCGCCAAGGGCTCCGGCCTGCACCGCTCGGCGCTGGGCTACCTGCTCGGCGGCGGTGCGCCGCTGGCCAGCAGCGCCGCGCTGGCCGACTGGCTGCAGCCGCTGGCCAAGGCCGGCGAGTGCGCCGTGCTGGCGGCGCCCGAGGCCAGCGCCGAGCGTTTCGTCGACCAGCTCGCCAGCGTGGCCGAACCGCACTGGCGCGAGCCGGCGCGCAAGGCCGCCGAGCACTGGTGGATCGCCTCCTACAGCGCCCTGCGCACCGGCGAGAGCGAGGCGCCGGCCAGCCGCTTCGACGACGTTGCGCCGGACAGCCCGGCGGCGCAGAAGGCCGGCGACGACGAGCGCGAGAACGTGTTCGTGCCGTTGCGGGCCGGCGATGTGCCGAGCCTGCACCGCTTCCCGCGCGGCCCCAACCCCGGCACCTTCCTGCACGGCCTGCTGGAACTGGCCGGCCGCGAGGGCTTCGCCGCGCTGGCCGGCGATCCGGCGCGGCTGCGCGACCAGCTCGCCCGGCGCTGCCAGCGGCGCGGCCTGACCGAATGGATCGAGCCGCTGGGCGACTGGCTGCTCGCGCTGCTGACCACGCCGCTGGCGCTGGGCGAGGGTGCCGGCGTGGCGCTGGCCGATCTGGCCAGCTACCAGCCGGAGCTGGAGTTCTGGTTCGAGGCGCGCAACGTCGACGTGCGGCGGATCGACAGGCTGGTGCAGGAC
>DASQBU010000376.1:0-2957 GCA_035635035.1 Pseudomonas sp. | reverse complement strand
TGGGCGATGCCGGCGGTCAGCCGGCCGAGGGAGGCCAGCTTGAGCTGCTGGGCCTGCTGGGCGAGTTTGGAGATGTCTTCGAGGAAGACCAGCAGTTCGCGCTCGCCCTTGCGCTGCAGGGGGACGAAGCTGGGCTGCAGCACCGGCCCCTCGGCGAAGGCCTGCAGGGGTTGCGGGCGCAGCTCGGGGTTGGTGTGCCATTGCTGCAGTCGCTCCAGCAGCTCCGGGCAGCGCTCGTCCAGCGGCTGGGTCACCAGCCGCTCCTGGCCGAGTTGCGTCAGGCTGCTGTGGTTGGCCATCAGCACGTGATGGCGTGAGTCGAGGACCAGGATGCCGGTGCGCATGCGTTCGAGAATCAGCGCATTGAGGGCCTGCAGGTCGGCGACATCGGCGGCGTGGCGACGGGCCAGGGTTTCGCTCTGCTGCAGGCGCCGGCTCAGGGCCTGGATGATCAGGGCCGCGGCGAAGCACAGCGCACCGAGGGCACCGGCCTCCACATAGAGGCCGGCGGTGGCCGGGCGGGAAAGGCTGATATAGAAGGTCAGGTAGATCAGGCCGCTGCTGGCCAGCGCGGCGATCAGCAGGCCGAGGCGTCCGCGCAGCAGGCTGTTGACGATCGCCACCGAGATCACCAGCAGCGGTGCCAGGCCGCTGGCGAGGCCGCCGGCGGCATAGAACAGGACACTGAGCAGGCTCACGTCGAGGACGGCGAGGCCGAACAGCGGCAGCGCCCGGTTGGCCTGCTGCAGCAGGACGCCGAGTATCACGTTGACCGCCAGGTTGGCCCAGCTGGCGAAGCGGAACAGGCGGGCATCGATCATGTCCACCAGTTCGCTGTGCATGTCGCTGCTGATCAGCAGCACCAGAGCCAGGCCGACGCTGAGCCGGTAGAGGTGGTACAGGCGCAGGATGCGCTGGCCCTGCTCGGTGCCCGGCGACCAGAAGTCAGCGCTGTTCAGGAGAGTCGTCTTGTTCCAGGTGGGCACGGCTGCAATACCAGCGATTGTCGTGGGCGAGAGCTTCGCGGCGGGGCACATGCGTGCCGCAATGGGCACAGCGCACCATCGGCTCGGCCGCGGGGGCGGCCGGCGGCCGCCGGTTCGCGGCAGGGCGGGTCAGTTTGCGCCACAGCCACCAGACGAGGGCGAACAGGGCGATCAGGGTCAGCAGGCGAGCCATAATGCTCTCGAGGATCTGGGAAAGGGCGCCAGTGTAGCCAAGCCGGCGGCACGATCCCAGCGCCGGGCGGCACGACTGTGCGTTGTGTCGGTCGTGGCCGTTGCGGGAGAATGCCCCGGTGCATCGGCGATGCGCCCCGCCCGTTGGCGGTCGACGCTCGCTTCTTCCAGACGGAGAGCAGAATGAGTCAAGTCCTGCGGGTCGCCATGGCCCAGCTCAACCTTCGCGTCGGCGATATCGACGGCAACGTCGAGCGGATCATCGAGGCGGCCGGCCGCGCCCATGCGCAGTGGCAGGCGGATGTGATCGTGTTTCCCGAGCTGTCGCTGTGCGGCTACCCGCCGGAGGACCTGCTGCTGCGCGGCAGCATGCAGCTGCGCATCGAGGCGGCGCTCGAGCGGCTGTGCCGCGAGGTCCGCGGTATCCGTGTGCTGCTCGGCTTCCCCTGGGTCGAGGGCGAGCGGCGCTACAACGCCTGCGCGCTGCTCGACGACGGCCGTCTGGTGGCCCGCTACTACAAGCAGAAGCTGCCCAACTACCAGGTGTTCGACGAGAAGCGCTACTTCGACGCCGGCGATCAGGCCTGCGTGGTGGACATCGCCGGCGTGCCGGTGGCGCTGAGCATCTGCGAGGACATCTGGCATGCCGCGCCGATGGCCGGCGCACGGGCCGCCGGGGCGCGCCTGATGCTCAACCTCAACGCCTCGCCGTTCCACCTCGGCAAGCAGCTGCAGCGTGAGGAGACCCTGGCGGCGCGAGCGCGCGAGGGCGACATGCCGATCGTCTACGTCAATCAGGTCGGCGGCCAGGACGAGCTGGTGTTCGACGGCGGCTCCTGCGTGGTGGCGGCCAGCGGCCACGTGCTGCAGCGCGCGCCGGCCTACGAGGAGGGCCTGTTCCTTGCCGAGCTGCGGGTCGACGGGGATCTGGTGCAGCCACAGGCGGCGGCCTGCGCGCCGCTGCCGACGACAGAGGCCAGCGTGTATCAGGCCCTGGTGCTCGGCGTGCGCGACTATGTGCAGAAGAACGGCTTCAAGGGCGTGGTGCTCGGCCTCTCCGGTGGCGTCGATTCGGCGCTGACCCTGGCCGTGGCGGTGGATGCTCTCGGCGCCGACAGGGTCGAGACGGTGATGATGCCCTACCGCTACACCGCGCAGATGAGCCTGGAGGACGCCGAGGCCGAGGCGCGCACCCTGGGCGTGAGCTATAGCGTGCTGCCGATCGAGCCGATGGTCGAGGCGTTCCTGGGCACCCTGGCGCCGGTGTTCGCCGGGCTGGGGCGCGACACCACCGAGGAGAACCTGCAGGCGCGCTGCCGCGGCACCCTGCTGATGGCGATCTCCAACAAGAAGGGCTACCTGGTGCTGACCACCGGCAACAAGAGCGAGGTGGCGGTGGGCTACTGCACGCTGTACGGCGACATGGCCGGCGGTTTCGACGTGCTCAAGGACGTGCCCAAGACCCTGGTGTTCCGCCTCTGCGCCTACCGCAACAGCCTGGCCGGCGAAGTGATCCCGCAACGGGTCATCGACCGACCGCCGTCGGCCGAGCTGGCGCCGGACCAGAAGGACGAGGATTCGTTGGCGCCCTATCCGGTGCTCGACGAGATCCTGCGCCTGTACGTCGAGGAGGACCTATCGGCCGACGCCATAGTCGCGCGCGGCTTTGCCGCCGACACGGTGCGGCGGATCCTGCGCCTGGTCGATCTCAACGAGTACAAGCGCCGCCAGGCCGCGGTCGGCCCGCGCATCACCCAGCGCGGCTTCGCCGCCGACACG
>DASQBU010000375.1:0-1951 GCA_035635035.1 Pseudomonas sp. | reverse complement strand
GTCAGGTCCGGCTGGAATCCGCCGTGCACCAACTCCTCGAGCTCGGAGATGCGTGACTCCGGGACGCCGCGGCCGCCGCCCTGGTACGCGTAGGTTGCGTCGGTGAAACGGTCGCAGAGGACCCACGCGCCGCGCGCGATCGCCGGGCGCACGAGGTTCTCCAGGTGCGTGGCACGGGCAGCGAACATGAGCAGCTGCTCGCACGAACCTGGCATCGGCTCGTCGTCGTGCTCGAGCAGCATGCGGCGCAACCGCTCCGCACGCGGCGTGCCGCCCGGCTCGCGGGTCAGCACGACCTCGCAGCCGGCATTGGCCAGGCGCTCGGCCAGATACTCGCGATTGGTGCTCTTGCCCGCGCCTTCGGGACCTTCGAGGGTGATGAACAGGCCTCTCACTGGGCTTTTCCTTGTATCGTCGCGGCCGGGCTGGAACGGTAGTCGGCCCGGCGCTTGAGCTGGAATTCGCGTACCGCGCGATTGTGTTCGTCGAGCGTGCGCGAGAACACATGGGAACCGTCGCCGCGGGCGACGAAGTACAGGCTGTCGCCGTCGGCCGGATGCAGCGCAGCACGCAGCGCCTCGCGACCGACCATGGCAATCGGGGTCGGCGGCAGGCCGGCGTTGAGATACGTGTTGTACGGCGTCGGCTCGCGCAGATGGGCGCGGGTCAGGTTGCCGGCGTAGCGCTCGCCCAGCCCGTAGATCACCGCCGGGTCGGTCTGCAGCAGCATGCCCTGGCGCAGGCGGCGGAGGAACAGGCCGGCAATCTCGTCGCGCTCGGCGGGCACGCCGGTTTCCTTCTCCACCAGCGAGGCCATGATCAGCGCCTGGTATGGCGTGGCATAGGGCAGGTCGGCGGCGCGCTTGCCCCACTCCTCGTCCAGCACGCTGACCAGCCGCTCGTGGGCCTGGCGCAGCAGGTCGATATCGCGCATGCCGCGCACGTAGCGGTAGGTGTCGGGGAAGAAGCGTCCTTCCGGATGCTGGCCATCGAAGCCGAGGCGGCGCATCACCGCCGCATCGTCCAGCCCCGCCAGGGTCTGCTCGAGGCGCTCCTGGCCGGCCAGCGCGGTACGCAGCTGATGGAAGTTCCAGCCCTCGACCAGGGTCAGGCTGTACTGCACCACCTCGCCACGCCGCCACTGCTCGAGCAGGTCACGGGCGGTCTGCCCCGGCGTGAGCCGGTATTCGCCGCTGTGCAGTCCCTTGCCGTCGAGATTGAAGCGCCAGTACAGGCGCAGCCACAGCGCGCCGTCCAGCACCCCCTCGTCTTCCAGACGGTTGAGCATGCCACTGGGCGTGGCGCCGGCGGGCACCTCGAGCAGGCGCTCCTCGGCAATCGCCAGTGGCCGCTTCAGCGCTGCATGTTGCTCCCAGCCGGCGAACGCCAGCAGCAGGCCGGCCAACAGCAGGCCGCCCTCCAGCAGGTACAGCAGAATACGTTTCACGATCAGCCATCCACCAGGTCGGCAAGCAGATGCTGCAGTTTACGGGTCAGTTGGCCCACCGGCCAGACACGGCCTTCGAGCGCGACCACCGGCCAGATGCCGTACTGGCTGTTGCACAGGAGGACTTCGTCGGCGGCCAGCAACTCGGGGTAGTCGAGATCAGCGATCCGCCAGGGGATGCCCGCCGCCGTGGCGCGCGCGAGGATTTCCGCCCGCATCACCCCGGCCACGCCGCAGCGCTCCAGCGCCGGGGTCAGCAGCTCGCCGTCCTTGACGAGGAACAGGTTGCTGAACACCCCCTCGATCACCCGGCCACTGCGGTCGCACATCAGGCCCTCGGCGTAGGCCGGATCCTGCCACTCAGCCCGGGCCAGGACCTGTTCGAGGCGATTGAGATGCTTGAGCCCGGCCAGCAGCGGCTGCTCGGCCAGACGGGTAGCGCAGGGGTACAGGCGAATGCCGTCCTGCCGATGGCGCGGCGGATAGGCCGGCGGCGGATTGCCG
>DASQBU010000374.1:0-2093 GCA_035635035.1 Pseudomonas sp. | reverse complement strand
GCCAGTGTCGAGCTGGACGTGGCGATGGACCGCTCGCCGGTGATCCGCGCCACCCTGCACGAGGCCGAGCGCACCCTGCTGATCGCCGTCGGCCTGGTGATCCTGGTGGTGCTGGCCTTCCTCGGCCACTGGCGCGCGGCGCTGATCCCGGCGCTGGCGGTGCCGGTGTCGCTGGTCGGCAGCTTCGCCGCCATGCACCTGCTCGGCTTTTCGCTGAACAACCTGTCGCTGATGGCGCTGATCATCGCTACCGGCCTGGTGGTCGACGACGCCATCGTGGTGCTGGAGAACATCGCCCGCCACATCGAGGCCGGCGAGAAGCCGCTGGCCGCCGCGCTCAAGGGCGCCCGCGAGGTGGGCTTCACCCTGCTGTCGATGAACGTCTCGCTGGTCGCGGTGTTCCTCTCCATCCTGTTCATGGGCGGCATCGTCGAGCGGCTGTTCCGCGAGTTCTCCATCACCCTGACGGTGGCCATCGTCATCTCCCTCTTGGTGTCGCTGACCCTGACGCCGATGCTCTGCGCCCGCTGGCTGCGCGCCGAGGCCGAGCAGCGCGCGCCCAACCGCCTGCAGCGCCTGGCCGAACGGGTGCAGGAGCGGGTGCTGGCGGCCTACCGCAGCAGCCTGGAGTGGGCGCTGCGCAATTCGCTGCTGACCCTGCTCAGCCTGCTGGCGACCATCGCCCTCAACGTCTGGCTGTTCGTCAGCGTGCCGAAGACCTTCATGCCGCAGCAGGACACCGGCCAGCTGATCGGCATGATCCGCGGCGACGACGGCCTGTCGTTCCAGGTCATGCAGCCGAAGATGGAGACCTTCCGCCGCGCCCTGCTCAAGGACCCGGCGGTGGCCAGCGTGGCCGGCTTCATCGGCGGCGGTGGCGGGATCAGCAACGCCTTCGTCATCGTCCGCCTCAAGCCGATGGCCGAGCGCCTGGTGTCGGCCCAGGCGGTGACCGAGCGCCTGCGCAAGAGCCTGCCCAAGGTGCCCGGCGCGCAGCTGTTCCTGATGCCCGACCAGGACCTCAACTTCGGTGCCCGTGAGGGCGGCAGCTCGCAGTACGAGTACGTGCTGCTGGCCAGCGACCTGGACGACCTGCGCGTCTGGCAGCCGAAGGTGCGCGACGCGCTCAAGGCCCTGCCGGAGCTGACCGACATCGACGCCAACGAAGGCAAGGGCGCCCAGCAGGTGCGCCTGGTGGTCGACCGCGAGGTGGCCAAGCGCCTGGGCGTGGACATGGACATGGTCACCGCGCTGCTCAACAACGCCTTCAGCCAGCGCCAGGTGTCGACCATCTACCAGAGCCTCAACCAGTACAGCGTGGTCATGGAGATCGACCCGCGCTATGCCCAGCATCCCGAGGTGCTCGATCAGGTGCGGCTGATCGGCGCCGGCGGCCAGCAGGTGCCGCTGGGCGCCTTCGCCCGCTGGGAGCGCAGCCTGGAGGAGGACCGGGTCAAGCACGACGGCCAGTTCGCCGCCGAGAGCATCAACTTCGCCCCGGCGCCGGGGGTGAGCCTCGACCAGGCCAGCGCCGCCATCGAGCGCGCGGTGGCCCGCGTCGGCCTGCCCACCGCGGTGCAGGGCAAGATGGGCGGCACCGGTGCGGCCTTCATGCAGAGCCAGAACTCCCAGCCGCTGATGATCCTCGGCGCGCTGCTGCTGGTGTACATCGTCCTCGGCATCCTCTACGAGAGCTACGTGCACCCGCTGACCATCCTCTCCACCCTGCCGTCGGCCGGGGTCGGCGCGCTGCTGGCGATCCAGCTCACCGGCGGGCAGTTCAGCCTGATCTCGCTGCTCGGCCTGTTCCTGTTGATCGGCGTGGTGAAGAAGAACGCCATCCTGATGATCGACCTGGCCCTGCAGCTGGAGCGCCAGCAGCGCCTCAGCCCGCAGGAGTCGATCCGCCAGGCCTGCCTGCTGCGCTTCCGGCCGATCCTGATGACCACCCTGGCGGCCATCCTCGGCGCGCTGCCGCTGCTGCTGGGCAGCGCCGAGGGCGCCGAGATGCGCCACCCGCTGGGCCTGACCATCGTCGGCGGGCTGATCCTCAGCCAGCTGCTGACCCTCTACACCACGCCGGTGGTCTACCT
>DASQBU010000373.1:0-3287 GCA_035635035.1 Pseudomonas sp. | reverse complement strand
GCAGGGCATCCTGGTGCGCCGCTCGCGCGAGGTGCTGGAGCGCGAGATCGGCCAGTTCAGCATCGTCGAGCGCGACGGGCTGATCATCGCCTGCGCCGCGCTCTATCCGGTGCCCGACTCCGACTGGGGCGAGCTGGCCTGCCTGGCGGTGCACCCGGACTACCGCCAGGGCGGGCGCGGCGACCAGTTGCTCGAGCGCATCGAGCAGCGCGCCCGCGCCCAGGGCCTGAAGACCCTGTTCGTGCTCACCACGCGCACCGCGCACTGGTTCCAGGAGCGCGGCTTCCAGCCGAGCAGCGTCGAGCGCCTGCCGCCGGCGCGCGCCTCGCTGTACAACTTCCAGAGGCAGTCGAAGGTGTTCGAGAAGCCGCTGTAAGGGGGAGGAAACGACGAAGCCCATGCCGAGGCATGGGCTTTGTCGTTTGTGGAGCGGGATAGGGGATAAGACTCGCGCCGCGATTCTCTACCGATTTTCCGCGCCATCGGCGGTGGACAATCGCTGGCGCGAGTTGTCCACCCTGCGAGAGCCAGCGCGTCTCAGGCCGGCTCGATCGCCGCCATGTAGCGCTCGACGAACTCGGCGAAGCTGCCCTGCTGGCCGGCTTCCAGCGCGGCCTGCGCGGCCAGCGAGGCGCGCGCGGAGGCTTCGAAGGCGGCGTTGGTGCTGGCGTCCAGCGGCCGGCCGCGGAACCAGGCGGCGTGGCGTTCGGACTGGCGCAGGGCGAAGGCGTGGAACTCCAGGCGCTCCTCGCGCAGGCTCTGCAGCACGCGCGCCGAGGGCGTCAGGCTGGCGTCCTGCAGCTTGGCGCGCTGGGCCTTGAGCGCCTGCTGGTGCAGCTCGCCGCCGTGGGCGGCGTCGAGCAGCGCGGCGCACGGCGCCAGGCGCTCGAGCAGTTCCAGGCCCCAGCTCTGCAGCTCGCGCGGCTGGCCGTGGCGGCTCAGCTGCAGGCCGGGCTTGCGGCCCTGCTTGACGGTGAGGGCGAAGTTGGCGGTGCACTCGCGGCACTCCTCGCCGGGCATCGCCGGGCTGTCCTCCAGGGCGCAGAACAGCAGGAAGGCGTCGAGGAAGCGCGCGGTCAGCAGGTCGATGCCCAGCGGCAGGAACGGGTCGAGGTCCAGGCAGCGCACCTCGACGTACTGCACGCCGCGCGCGCCGAGCGCCTGGATCGGCCGCTCGCCGGGGTTGGCCACGCGCTTGGGACGGATGCTCGAGTAGTACTCGTTTTCGATCTGCAGCACGTTGGTGTTGAGCTGCAGCCACTCGCCGTCCCGCTGGGTGCCGATCTCGGCGTAGGGCGGGTAGGGGGTGGACACCGCCTGGCGCAGGCTGTCCAGGTAGCTGTCCAGGTCGTTGTAGCAGGGGCGCAGGCTGGCCTGGGCGTTGTTCTGGTAGCCCAGGTCGCTCATCCGCAGGCTGGTGGCCCACGGCAGGTACAGGGTGCCTTCGCCGAGGCGTTCGAGGTTGTGCTCGCGGCCTTCGAGGAAGCCGGCGGCCAGCGCCGGCGAGGCGCCGAACAGGTACATCAGCAGCCAGCTGTAGCGGCGGAAGTTGCGGATCAGCGCGATGTAGCGGCTCGACTGGTAGTCGCGCGCCGCGCTGGTGTCGCCCTCGGCCTCCTGCAGCAGCGGCCACAGCGCCTCGGGCAGCGAGAAGTTGTAGTGGATGCCGGCGATGCACTGCATGGCCTTGCCGTAGCGCACCGCCAGGCCCTTGCGGTAGATGTGCTTGATCTGGCCGATGTGGCTGCTGCCGTACTCGGCGATCGGGATGTCGGCCTCGGCCGGCAGCGCGCAGGGCATCGAGTGGGTCCACAGCTGTTCGGCGCCGAGACGGGCGTAGGCGAAGCGGTGGATGGCGTCCAGCTCGTCGAGGGTGCGCGCCGGGTCTTCCCAGGCGTCGGTGATGAACTCCAGCAGCGCCTCGGAATAGTCGGTGGTGATCTGCGCATGGGTCAGCGCCGAGCCCAGCGCCGGCGGGTGCGGGGTCAGCGCCAGCTGGCCGGCGGGATCGACGCGCAGGCTTTCCTTCTCCAGGCCATGCCGGCAGTGGCGCAGCAGGTCGCGCTGCTCGGCGGTGGCGAGCAGGCCCAGGCGGCGGGCAAGTAGATCGCTCAAAAGTCAGCTTCCTTTTCGCAGAATCTGCGCACTATGGGGGCGATGGGCGGCAGTCTCAAGGGGGAGGGGCGTCGTAGCCGCGCAGCGCCGCAGGGTAGAGGACTCGCGCAGCGCGCTTCTACCGATGCAGTAGGTCGGCGGCGGTGGACAATCGCTGACGCGAGTTGTCCACCCTGCCTTGGCTCAGACCAGCATGAAGGTGCCCTGGGCGCGCGCCACCAGCGCCTCGTCCTGGCGCACCTCGGCCTCCACCACCAGGGTGCGGCTGCCGTGGTGGATCACCCGGGCGTGGCAGAGCACCTCGCCGTCGTCGATGGCGCGCATATAGTTGATCTTGCACTCCACCGTGACGCTCTTGTGCGCGAAGCCGTGGGCGCTGGAGCAGGCCAGGCCCATGGCGATGTCGACCAGGCTGAAGATCGCCCCGCCGTGCAGCTTGCCGGCGCGGTTGCGCAGTTCGGACTTGAGCGGCAGGCGCACCTCGGCCGCGCCGCCGTCGATGCGCAGCAGCTCGCAGCCGAGCAGGTGGCTGAAGGCGCTGGTGGTCACTTCGCGGACGTCGCTCATCTCAGCGCTTCTTGATCTGCTTGGCGTTGGCGAACAGCGCGGCCATCCCGGCGTTGGCCGGGGCCGGCTTGTCCTGCGCCGAGTGGCGCTCGCTGCGCGGCTGGCCGCCACGCGGGTTGCCGCCGCCGCGCGGGCCGTCGACCTTCTCGCCGGGGGTGTCGCCCATGCGCATCGACAGGCCGACGCGGTTTCTGGGGATGTCCACCTCCATGACCTTGACCTTGACGATGTCGCCGGCCTTGACCACCTCGTACGGGTCCTTGACGAACTTCTCCGACAGCGCGCTGATGTGCACCAGGCCGTCCTGGTGCACGCCGATGTCGACGAAGGCGCCGAAGTTGGTCACGTTGGTCACCACGCCCTCGAGGATCATCCCCGGCTTGAGGTCCTTGAGGCTCTCGACGCCTTCCTGGAACTCGGCGGTCTTGAACTCCGGGCGTGGGTCGCGGCCGGGCTTGTCGAGTTCCTTGAGGATGTCGGTGACGGTCGGCAGGCCGAAGCTCTCGTCGGTGAACTTGGCCGGATCGAGGCGCTTGAGGAAGCTGGAGTCGCCGATCAGCGAGCGGATGTCGCGGCCGGTATCCGCGGCGATGCGCTTGACCAGC
>DASQBU010000372.1:0-16837 GCA_035635035.1 Pseudomonas sp. | reverse complement strand
CGCCTGATCGGCGCCAAGCAGGTGCCGATCCTCGAGTTCGACGACGGCCGCGCCATGGGCGAGAGCCTGGACATCGCCCGCCAGTTCGACGAGCTGGGCGATCCGGCGCAGGTGATCCGCCCGCATGGCGACTACCTGCCGATCCAGGAGCAGATGAACGCCGTGCGCCTGGCCACCTGGTGCCTGCTGTTCCCCCGCGATATCGCCATTGGCACCCCGGAGTTCGCCACCCAGGCCGCGCGTGACTACTTCCAGACCAAGAAGGAGCAAATCATCCAGCGCCCGTTCGCCCAGGCCCTGGCGGAAACTGCCGAGCACCAGGCCACCGTCGAGGCGATGCTCGCCAGCCTGCCGGCGCTGACGCTGCCCAGCGCCCACGGCGACACCCTCGGCTGGGACGACGTGCTGCTCTACCCCGGCCTGCGCAACCTCAGCATGGTCAAGGACCTGGCCTTCCCGCCGGCGCTGCGCGCCTATCTCGAGGAAGTCGCCGCGCTGACCGAAACCCATACCTACTTCGATCGGGCGATCTGAACATGCGGATCTTCCTCGCCCGCGCCAAGCTGGCCGCGGCCATCCTGGTGCCGGCCTGGCTGCTGATCACCCTGCTGCTCAAGCTGTGGCGCCCGGTCATCGCCGGCCTGCCGGAGTGGCAGGTAGCGGCCATCATCGTGCCGCAGATGATCGTCGCCATGGTGTTCGTCATCATCCCGAGCACCCAGGGCATTCTCGTCCGCATGGCCGCCCGCAAGCAGGGCTTGCGGGTCGACTGACGCCAACATTCCCGCCGAAAACCTCCAGACTCCCATGCACACCCTCGAACAACTGCGCCGCGGCGAACTGGCCGGCATCACGCGCCTGGACCTGTCCGCCGACCTCACCGAGTTCCCCGAAGAGATCTTCGACCTGGCCGACAGCCTGGAAGTACTCAACCTCTCCGGCAATCGCCTGCACGCGCTGCCGGCGGAACTGCCGCGCCTGCGCAAGCTGCGCATCCTGTTCTGCTCGGACAACGCGTTCAGCGCGGTGCCGGAAGTGCTCGGCGACTGCCCGCAGCTGGAGATGGTCGGCTTCAAGACCTGCCAGATCCGGCATCTGCCGAGCGCCGCCCTGCCGGCTCGCCTGCGCTGGCTGATCCTCACCGGTAACCAGTTGGCCCGACTGCCCGCCGAGCTGGGCGGCTGCTCTCGCCTGCAAAAGCTGGCCCTGGCCGGCAACCGGCTGCAGGCGCTGCCGGACAGCATGGCGGACCTGCGCCAGCTGGAGCTGCTGCGCATCGCCGCCAACGGCCTCGACGGCCTGCCGGGCTGGCTCACCGAGCTGCCCCGCCTGGCCTGGCTGGCCTTCGCCGGCAACCCGTTCAGCGATGCCAACGAAGCCGAGATCCTGCGCCAGCACCCGCTGCCACCGATTGCCCGCGAGAGCATCGCGCTGGGCGCCGTACTGGGCCAAGGGGCGTCGGGGATCATCCACCGCGCCGACTGGCACCGCGCCGGGGAGCCGGCGCAGGCCATGGCGGCCAAGCTGTTCAAGGGCAGCGTCACCAGCGACGGCCTGCCGCACAGCGAAATGGCCGCGTGCATCGCGGCCGGCGAACATCCCAACCTGATCCGCGTGGCCGGGCCGCTGGCCGAGCAGGCCGGCAGCCCGCCGGGCCTGCTGCTGGAGCTGATCGAGTCGACCTTCCAGCCCCTGGCCGGCCCGCCGTCGCTGGCCAGTTGCACCCGCGACTGCTATGCCATGGAGCGGCGCTTCAGCCTCGACGAGGCGCTGCGCATCGCCCGCGGCGTAGCGGCGGCGGTGGCGCACCTGCACGAGCGCGGCATCCTGCATGGCGACCTGTACGCGCACAATCTGCTGGTCAATGCGCTCGGCGACTGCCTGCTCGGCGACTTCGGCGCCGCCTCGTTCTTCGCCGCGGACAGCGCCAGCGGCCAGGCGCTGCAGCAGATCGAGGCCCGCGCCTTCGGTTATCTGCTGGAGGAATTGCTGGAGCGCTGCCCGGCCGATGAGGATCGCACCCGCCTGCAGCGCCTGGGCCAGATGCGCGATCAGTGCCTGGTCGAACAGGTAGGCGAGCGGCCGGACTTCGCCAGCCTGCAGGCCAGCCTCGCCGCGCTCTGAAGCGTGGGGGCAGCCCCGTTGCGGAGCTGCCCCGCCGGCTCACTCACCCGCGGTGAGCGAGCCATCCTGCTCAGCGAGCTCGTTGCCGAGATATTCGGGATGGGCGATGAGCGTCGCGGCCTGCCAGAGCACGTCGTCGTCGTTACGGAATCGCTGGGAGGCCATCGCGGCGGCGCGCTGCTCGTCGCTCAGGTTGTTGTGGTTCACGACCAAGGCGCCCTCCGGATGGGCCCGTACCCAGGCCAGCTCCTGCCCTTTAGCGACCAGTTCGAGCGGCCGGCTCATACGCTCGGAGAATGGATACTGGTCGCGGTACTGCGACGACAGCGCGACCGTCTTGCCCTGCGCCTGCAGCGCCACGATCGCGCTCGTCAGCTCGCGCAGCTCGAAGGTCGGCGCGGCGAGGCGCAACACGCCGAGGTGGAGCACGGCGAGGAACACCGCCGGCATGGCGGCGAGCCAGAGATTCGCCGCCTTGCGGCGCAGGAAGAACGCCCACGGCAGCACCACGGCGATCAGCGCCAGCCCCCACAGCGGCGACATCTCGCCGACCCAGGCCGGCCAGTGCCGCTTCGCCGCGAGCTGGGGAGCGATCGCCACCGCCGCCCCCATCAGGACGAAAGGCAGCAGCACCAGGGCCACGGCAAAGCGGCTGGGCTGCTGGGCATCCGGGCGCTGCACCAGGGCGCGCGCACCGAGCAGGAGCAGCGCCGGCAGCAGCGGCAGGAGGTAATGGATCTGCTTGCCGCTGACCGCGGAGAAGGCCAGCAGGCCCGGCACGAACCAGGCCAGGCAGAAACGCTCGGCGGCGCCGAAGTTGGCGCGCAGCGCCGGCAGACCACGCCACAGCGGCAGCCACAGCGACCACGGCAGCAGCAGCACCGGCAGGATCGGCAGGTACCACCACCACGGCCGCGCATGGGCGAAGGACTTGACCATGCGTCCGGCGGTCTGCCCCCAGAGGATCATTTCGCGGTATTCATCGCCGCCCTTGATCACCGCTGGAATCGCCCAGCACAGCGCCACGGCGATGCCCAGCAGCAGCGCCAGGCCGACGTTGCGGTACCAGCGGCCCCAGCCGGCGGCATAGCGCTCGCCCATCCACCAGGGCGCCAGCAGCGCCGCCGGCAGCAGGTAAAGGAGGATCGCCGGGCCCTTGCTGAGGATGCCCAGGCCGATGCCCAGGCCGTACAGCGCCCAGTTGCGCCAGCCGCCCTGCTGCCAGGCGCCGACCAGGCCGAGCAGGCCGAGCAGCACCGTCACCGTCATCAGCAGGTCGAACATCAGCGTCGTGCCGAACAGGGCGATGATCAGGCAGCCATAGAACACCCAGGGCACGATCAGCGGCGTGCGCGCATCGTTCGGCCACAGCCGGCGGGCCAGCGCGCCGAGCAGGAACAGGTCGCCCAGGGTCGCCAGGGCGGTGACCAGGCGCGGCACCCAGTCGTGGATGCCGAATACCGCCCAGCCGAGATTGATCAGCCAGAACAGCATGGGCGGCTTGTGGCTGTAGGGCTCGCCGTTGATATGGGGCACCAGCCAGTCGCCGCGCAGCCACATTTCCCAGGCCACCGCGGCGTAGCGGGTTTCGTCGATCGGCAGCAGCGGTCGCATCCACAGCGACACCACGGTGAGCAGGGCCCAGGCCAGGACCAGCCCGAAGCGGGGAGAGAGGGCTTTCATCTCAGAGCGCTCCTGTAGCCGCGGGACTGGCGAGGCGAGAACCGCGCGCGTGGCAACGCGCCGCCGGGGCGGCAATGATTTCGGCCGGCAAGGGCATCTTGTCTGCTTCGATATGGGGTGACACGACTCAAGGATCCTGTTCGTCTTGGGACCAGACCCGCACATGGCGCGCGAGGGCGGCGCAACCTTACCATGCCGGGGCGGGCAATATAGCGGCGGATGGTGCGCACGCCCATCGGCAGGCTGTCGCAGCCTGACGAGAGCGCCCTACACTCAACGCAGCGCCCGTACGCCGAGGAATCCGCCATGCCCAGCCTTGACCACGCCCACTGCGAAGCCTGCCGCGCCGATGCGCCGCAGGTTTCCGAGACCGAACTGGCCGAACTGATCCACCAGATCCCCGACTGGAACATCGAGGTGCGCGACGGCGTGATGCAGCTGGAGAAGGCTTTCGCCTTCGCCGACTTCCGCGCGGCGCTGGCCTTCACCAACGCCGTCGGCGCCATCGCCGAGGCCGAGGGGCATCACCCCGCCCTGCTCACCGAATGGGGCAAGGTCACCGTGACCTGGTGGACGCACAAGATCGGCGGCCTGCACCGCAACGACTTCATCATGGCCGCGCGAACCGACCGACTGCCCCGCTGACCGCTCGTCGCTCACCCTCCGGTGCGGGCGCCGGCTGCGTCGCCCTGCGCCCCGCGGAGGCGGTAGCACAGGCCGATCAGCAGCAGCCATACCGGGATCGCGTAGACCGACAGGCGAATCTCCTCGATCTGCCACATGACCCCGACGATCAGCAGCATGACGGCCAGGCACAGGTAGTTGCCGAACGGATACCAGAGGGCGCGGAACTCGGTCCGGCGCCCCTGGCGCTGCAGGGCGGCGCGGAACTTGAGGTGGGCCAGGCTGATCATCGCCCAGTTGATCACCAGCGCCGCCACCACCAGCGACATCAGCAGCTCCAGCGCCCCGCTGGGCAGGGTGTAGTTGATCACCACGCACAGCAGGGTGACCAGCGCCGAGACGCCGATGGCCACCACCGGCACGCCGCGCCGGTCGACCTTGAGAAAGGCGCGCGGCGCGTTGCCGTGCTCGGCCAGGCCGTAGAGCATGCGGCTGTTGCAGTACACGCCGCTGTTGTAGACCGACAGCGCCGCCGTCAGGACCACGAAGTTGAGGATATTGGCCGCCAGGTCACTGCCGATCAGCGCAAATATCTTCACGAACGGACTGCTGCTATAGGGGTCGCCGGAAGCGTTGAGACTGGCCAGCAGCTCGTCCCACGGATACAGGCAGAGCAGCACGCCGAGCGCGCCGACGTAGAAGATCAGGATGCGGTAGACCACCTGGTTGATGGCCCGGGGAATCACCTTGCGCGGCTCGGCCGCCTCGGCGGCGGTGATGCCGACCAGCTCCAGGCCGCCGAAGGAGAACATGATGAAGGCCGAGGCCAGCAGCAGCCCCTTCGCGCCGTGGGGGAAGAAGCCGCCACGGGCCCACAGGTTGTCCAGGCGCGCCTGCGCGCCGCCCTCCCCGCTGAGCAGCAGCCACAGGCCGAGGACGATCATGCCGATCACCGCCGCCACCTTGATGATGGCGAACCAGAACTCGGCCTCGCCGAAGGTCTTCACGCTGGCCAGGTTGATCGCGTTGATCAGCACGAAGAAGGTCGCCGCGCTGGCCCAGGTCGGCACCTGCGGCCACCAGAACTGGATGTACTTGCCCACCGCGGTCAGCTCGGCCATGCCCACCAGCACGTACAGCGCCCAGTAGTTCCAGCCGGAGAGAAAGCCGGCGAAGCCGCCCCAGTACTTGTGGGCGAAATGGCTGAAGGAGCCGGCCACCGGCTCCTCGACGATCATCTCGCCGAGCTGGCGCATGATCAAAAAGGCGATGAAGCCGGCGATGGCATAACCTAGGATCATCGACGGCCCCGCGCTCTGCAGTACCCCGGCCGAGCCGAGGAACAGGCCGGTGCCGACGGCGCCGCCGAGGGCGATCAGCTGGATATGGCGATTCTTCAGGCGGCGCTGCAGCTCGCCGGGGTGGCCCGCAGGCGATGTTTCGTGGCTCATGGATCACCTTCCGGCCTGGTTTTTGCTACCGAATTGGGGCGTCGCCCTGCACGTGGCATGGCGACGCGACGCTGCGGCGCGAGATAGCGCCGCCGGTCGGGCGCATTGTACACGGGGCACCGGCGCCAGCCTGCCGTCCCGATTTTGCGGTCGCCCATGCCCCCTCCTGCCCGAGGCCCCCAGCCATGCCCGAGCGCCTGCGCCAGATCCTGACCCTCGGCCTGCCGATCATCGGCGGCATGCTCAGCCAGAGCCTGATCAACCTGGTGGATGCGGCCATGGTCGGCCATCTGGGCGAAACCGCGCTGGCCGGGGTCGGCCTCGGCAGCTATGCCAACTTCATGGCCGTCGCCCTGGTCATGGGCCTCGGTTCCGGGGTGCAGACCCTGGTGGCGCGCCGCCGCGGCGCGGGGCGTCTGACGGAAACCGGTGCGCCGCTGAATGCCGGGCTGCTGATCGCCCTGCTGCTCGGCCTGCCCCTGGGCCTGCTCGGCTGGCTGGAGGCGCCGCGGATCATCGGCCTGCTGACCGACGATCCGGCCGTCGCCGCCATCGGTCGCGACTATTTCCAGTGGCGGGTGCTGGCGGTGGCCGCGGTGGGGATGAACTTCGCCTTCCGCGGCTACTGGAACGGCAGCCAGCGCTCCGGCGCCTACCTGCGCATCCTGCTGGGCATGCACCTGGTCAATGCCGCGCTCAGCTACTGCCTGATCCACGGCCTGCCGGGCCTGCCGGCGATGGGCGCGGAAGGCTCGGGCCTGGGCACCTGCATCGCCCTGTACGCCGGCACGCTGGTCTACGCCGGCCACACCTGGCGGACCGCGCGCGACAGCGGCTTCCTGCGCCACCGCCCGCCACCGCGCGAGTTCGCGACGCTGGCGCGCCTGGCGCTGCCCAACTCGCTGCAGCAGTTCCTCTTCGCTACCGGCATCACCCTGCTGTTTCGCATCATCGCCGAGGTCGGCACCGCCGAGCTGGCGGTGGCGCACGTGCTGGTCAACCTGGCGCTGCTGCTGATCCTGCCGGCCATCGGCCTGGGCATGGCGGCCACCACCCTGGTCAGCCACAGCCTGGGCGCGGGCGATAGCGAGGCCGCCCACCGCTGGGGCTGGGACACCGTGCGGGTCGCCACCTTCGGCCTGATCCTGCTGGGCGCGCCGTTCTGGCTGTTGCCCGCGGGTATCCTCGGCCTGTTCGTCAACGACCCGGAGCTGGTCGAGCTGGGCCTCTGGCCGCTGCGCCTGACCGGCCTGGGCATGGTGCTGGACGCCGGCGCGCTGGTGCTGGCCCAGGCCCTGCTCGGCGCCGGCGCCAGTCGTACGGTGATGCTGGTGACCCTCGGCAACCAGTGGCTGGTGGTGCTGCCGCTGACCTACCTGATCGGCCCGGTGCTGGGCTACGGCCTGCTGGCGATCTGGAGCCTGTACATCCTGCAGCGCGGCCTGGCCTCGGCGGTCTTCGCCCTGATGTGGCAGCGCCGCGCCTGGGCGCGGATCGCCCTGTAGCCGGTCACGACTTGCGTAGCCGGCGGAGGCGGACAAAGCTTGCTGCAACACCCCCTGCGGAGTCGGCCATGAGCGAGCAGCAACCCCAGCCCAGCCACACCCCCGGCAAGCAACGCCTCAGTTGGCGGCAGATGCTGCAAAGCGTGCTGGCCGCGGCCTTCGGCGTGCAGAGCAACCGGAATCGGCTGCGCGACTTCTCCCACGGCAAGCCCAGCCACTTCATCGTGCTCGGCCTGCTGTTCACCGGCCTGTTCGTGCTGCTGGTGTACGGCGTGGTCCGCCTGGTGCTCGGCCTGAGCGGCGTGGCCTAGTGGCCTGTTTGGTTAGTTCAGTTAGTCAATTTCGGCGCCCATGGCCCCGATACGGCGTTGCCACTCCTCGCCATAGCCCTGCTATGACTCGTCGCGGCGCCTTGTCTCGGAACCATGGTCATCCGAACTTGAGCTAACCAACTAACCGCACAGGCCACTAGCGCTATTGCTGGCTCACCCACAGGATGGCGGTCGCCACCGTGATGGCGATCAGGCTCAGGGCCGCCCAGGCATCCGCCCGGCTGTCCGCGGCCAACACCTTGGCATGTTGGGTCATGGCGATCCTCTCCTCTGGCGTGTCTCTTCGCAGTCAAGCCCAGCCCCCGGACAAACTCAAGGCCACCTGGCCGGTCGTCCGGAGGGCCACCAGCACCGCCATCGATCGATTTTGGTTATTTACATATAGTTATTCTTCACTTTGTTGCATAAGCAGGGATTGCTATCGTGTCGCAACTCCATCGGAGTGCGCCGCCGTGCGCGCTGCGGATGCACCACGCGGCCCGGCCGACCGTCGCCGGGACTCGCTGACAGCCTGAGAGCAGATAACTACATGTACGTATACGACGAGTACGATCAACGGATCATCGAGGAGCGCGTCGCCCAGTTCCGCGACCAGACCCGCCGCTTCCTGGCTGGCGAGCTGAGCGACGAGGAATTCCGTCCGCTGCGCCTGCAGAACGGCCTCTACATCCAGCGCCACGCGCCCATGCTGCGCGTCTGCGTGCCCTACGGCCTGCTCTCCGCCGCCCAGCTGCGTACGCTAGCCAAGCTGGCCCGCGACTACGACAAGGGCTACGCGCACATCAGCACCCGGCAGAACGTGCAGTACAACTGGCCGAAGCTGGAAGACGTGCCGGACATGCTCGCCGAACTGGCCCAGGTGCAGATGCACGCCATCCAGACCAGCGGCAACTGCATCCGCAACGTCACCGCCGACCAGTTCGCCGGCGTGGCCGCCGACGAGGTGATCGACCCGCGTCCGTGGTGCGAGATCATCCGCCAGTGGGCGACCTTCCACCCCGAGTTCGCCTTCCTGCCGCGCAAGTTCAAGATCGCGGTCAACGGTGCGCGCAACGACCGCGCCGCCAGCGAAGTACACGACATCGGCCTGGAGGCCGTGCGCAACGAGGCCGGCGAGCTGGGCTTCCGCGTGCTGGTCGGCGGCGGCCTGGGCCGTACCCCGATCGTCGGCAGCTTCATCAACGAATTCCTACCCTGGCAGCACCTGCTGACCTACCTGGAAGCCATCCTGCGCGTGTACAACCGTTACGGTCGCCGTGACAACAAGTACAAGGCGCGCATCAAGATCCTGGTCAAGGCGCTGACCCCGGAAGTGTTCGCCGAGCGCGTCGCCGCCGAGTGGGCGCACCTCAAGGACGGCACCAGCACCCTGACCGAGGCCGAACTGCAGCGCGTCGCCCAGCACTTCGTCGACCCGGCCTACCGTGCCCTGGAAGACCAGGGCGCCGCCCTCGCCGCGCTGGACGCCGAGCACCCGGGCTTCGCCCGCTGGCGCTCGCGCAACACCTTCGCCCACAAGAAGCCCGGCTACGTCGCCGTGACCCTGTCGCTCAAGCCGACCGGCATCGCCCCGGGCGACCTGAGCGACAAGCAGTTCGACGCCATCGCCGACCTGGCCGAGCGCTACAGCTTCGGCGAGGCGCGCAGCAGCCACGAGCAGAACATCGTGCTGGCCGACGTCGAGCAGGGCCAGCTGTTCGCCCTGTGGAACGAGCTGCGCGAGCTGGGCCTGGCCACGCCGAACATCGGCCTGCTCACCGACATCATCTGCTGTCCGGGCGGCGATTTCTGCTCGCTGGCCAACGCCAAGTCGATCCCGATCGCCGAAGCCATCCAGCGCCGCTTCGACGACCTCGACTACCTGTTCGACCTCGGCGAGATCGACCTGAACATCTCCGGCTGCATGAACGCCTGTGGTCACCACCACATCGGCAACATCGGCATCCTCGGCGTCGACAAGAAGGGCGAGGAGTTCTACCAGGTGTCGCTGGGCGGCGAAGCCGGCCGCAACGCCAGCCTCGGCCAGATCCTCGGCCCGTCCTTCGCCCAGGACGACATGGCCGACGTGATCGCCAAGATCATCGATGTGTACGTCGAGCAGCGCAGCGAAGAAGAGCGCTTCATCGATACCTTCCGCCGTATCGGCATCGATCCCTTCAAGGAGCGCGTCTATGCAAAGAATCATTAAGAACGGCGAAGTCATCGACGAGCGCTGG
The DNA here is from genome assembly GCA_035635035.1 of Pseudomonas sp. Lineage (GTDB taxonomy): Bacteria > Pseudomonadota > Gammaproteobacteria > Pseudomonadales > Pseudomonadaceae > Geopseudomonas. The sequence continues at coordinate 6,902 of DASQBU010000372.1, read as the reverse complement.
CACCTGCTGCCGGTCGACGCCACCCTCGACGGCATCTCCAACAGCGACGACCTGATCGTGCCGCTGGGCCTGTGGCTGGAGTCCAGCCACGCCCTCAAGGTGCGCGACGGCGGCCTGGGCGTGTGGCTGCAGAGCCACGAGCAGATCGAGGAGATCGTCGACGACCTGAAGTACTTCAAGGTGATCGCCCTCGACTTCCCCAACTTCAACGACGGCCGCCACTACTCGACCGCGCGCCTGCTGCGCGAGCGCTACGGCTACCAGGGCGAAATCCGCGCCATCGGCGACGTGCTGCGCGACCAGCTGTTCTTCCTGCAGCGCTGCGGCTTCGACGCCTTCGCCGTGCGCCCGGACCGCGACCCCTTCGACGCGCTCAAAGGCCTCTCGGACTTCTCGGTGACCTACCAGAGCGGCGTCGACCAGCCGCCGCTGTTCCGTCGCCGCTGAGTTCCGCACCAACAAAAAGCCCCGCTCGCAGCGGGGCTTTTTGTTGGCCGCATGGTGGGAAACTCGCGCAGCGATTTCCCACCATGAGCCGCGCCTGGATACTGGTGGACAAGGCTGCGCCGTTGTCCACCCTACGCGTCCGGCGGCAGGTGCAGCACGCCGGAGGGAAAGCCCGCGCCGCGATTTCCCACCGCCACACGCGCCGCGCTGTCAGTCGATGCGCACCACTGCGCGACCGACCATGCGCCCGGCAAGAATGCGGTTGATCGCCTCCGGCAGCTCCTCGAGGCCGATCTCGTGGGCCATCTGCTCCAGCGAGTCGAGCTTCCACGGCCCGGCCAGCTTCTGCCACATGGCCGCCTTGGTCGCCAGCGGCAGCTCCACCGAGTCGACGCCGAGCAGGTTGACCCCGCGCAGGATGAACGGCAGCACGCTGGCGCTGGCCATCGCCGTGCCGGCGGTCATGCCACAACTGGCCACGCTGGCGCCGTACTGCAGCGACTTGACCACGTTGAACAGGATGTCGCCGCCGACGGTGTCCACCGCGCCGGCCCACTGCATCTTCAGCAGCGGCTTGTCCACGCCCTCGCGGAGCACCGCCCGGTCGATCACCTGCGAGGCGCCGAGCTGGAGGAGGAACTCGGCCTGCTCCAGCTTGCGGGTCGAGGCGGCCACCGTGTAGCCGAGGCGGGCCAGCAGCATCATCGCCACGCTGCCCACGCCACCGCTGGCACCGGTGACCAGCACCGGGCCGGCCTGCGGATCGAGCCCGGCGGCAATCAGCTTGTCCAGACACAGCCCGGCGGTGAGGCCGGCGGTGCCGAGCAGCATGGCCTCGCGCAGGCTCAGACCGGCCGGGCACGGCACCACCCAGGCAGCCGGCACGCGGATGTACTGGGCGAAGCCGCCCGGGGTGTTCATGCCCAGGTCGTAGCCGGTGACTATCACCTGGTCGCCCGGCTGGAACGCGGCGGCAGCGGACTCGACCACCTCGCCGGCGGCATCGATGCCGGGAGTATGCGGGTAGTGGCGGGTCACGCCGCGGTTGCCGCTGGCCGACAGGGCATCCTTGTAGTTGAGCGAGGAGTAACGCACGCGAATCAGCACATCCCCGGCAGGCAGCTCGGCGATGTCGCGCTCGATGACGTTCTGGTCGAATACCCCCGGGCTGCTTTCGGTCACCCACAGGGCCTTGAAGCGACTCATCCTGCTCTCCTTTTCTCAGATTCGATCATTGCCAGAAGCGCGGCTGCGACAGGCGGTTCCACCAGCGCAGCAGCACGCCGTCGAGCACGTTGCCGGTGGCCAGGCCGATGCGCTCCTGCATGCTCTTCTTCTCGTGGTAGCGCAGCTGGTACAGCTCGGCGTCGCGGGCGCGCTCGGCCAGGTACTCGTCGCTGGTCTTCAGCTCGTCGACCAGCTGCTTGCCCAGCGCGGCCTGGCCGAGCCAGACCTCGCCGGTGGCGACCTCGTCGATGGCCAGCTGCGGGCGGTAACGGGCGACGAAGTTCTTGAACAGCTCGTGGGTGATGTCCAGGTCCTCCTGGAACTTCTCCCGGCCCTTCTCGGTGTTCTCGCCGAACACGGTCAGGGTGCGCTTGTACTCGCCGGCGGTGAGCACCTCGAAGTCGATGGCGTGCTTCTTCAGCAGGCGATGGAAGTTGGGCAGTTGGGCGACCACGCCGATCGAGCCGAGGATGGCGAAGGGCGCGGCGAGGATCTTCTCGCCGATGCAGGCCATCATGTAGCCGCCGCTGGCCGCCACCTTGTCCACGCACACGGTCAGCGGCACGCCGGCCTGGCGGATGCGCGCCAGCTGCGAGGAGGCCAGGCCGTAGCTGTGCACCATGCCGCCACCGCTCTCCAGGCGCACCACCACCTCGTCCTGCGGGGTAGCCAGGCTCAGCAGCGCGGTGACCTCGTGGCGCAGGTGCTCGCCGGCCGAGGCGCGGATGTCGCCGTCGAAGTCCAGCACGTAGACCCGCGGCTTGTGGGTGCCGGCCTTCTTCTCGGCCTTCTCCGCCTTGGCCTCTTCCTTGCGCAGGGTCTTCAACTGGTCCTTGTCCAGCACGCTGTCCTGCAGGCGCTCGCGCAGGCTCTTGTAGAACTCGTTGAGCTTGTGCACCTCGAGCTGGCCGCCGCTGCGCCGCTCGCGACTGCGCAGCACGGCCACGGAGAACACGACGATGAGAATGGCGGCCAGGATGGTCGCTGTCCTGGCGAGGAAACCGGCGTAATCGGCAAGAAACTCCACGGATACTCCTTTGGTTGCGAACTCGCTCCAGCGCGGGCAGCGATGCCTCAAGCATACCGGGGCAACCGGGCCGCGACCACTGGCGCAGGCGCGCATTCACCGGCTCCGGCAGGCGGCGGCAGCGCCGTTGACAGCCTCCGGGCTTCCCCCTACCCTCGCCAGCACCCCGTCGCCAGCCCATGGCGCGACGCCCGACGCGAGAAAGGACGAGATCATGAGCACCGTCGCCAAAGTCATCGAAACCATGCAGGCCCGCTTCAATCCGAACGCCGCCGCCGGCCTGGACCTGGTGTTCCAGTTCAAGATCGAGGACGCGGAGAACTACTACCTGAGCATCAAGGACGGCACCTGCAGCCTCACCGAAGGCGACGCCCCCGCGCCCAATGTGGCCCTGATCATGGACAGCGCCACCCTCAAGGGCGTCCTGAAAGGCGAGATCAGCGGCATGGAGGCCTTCATGAGCGGCAAGCTGCGCACCGAGGGCGACATGATGCTGGCGCTGAAGCTGGGCGATCTGTTCCCCTCCTGAGCCCCGTCCGCCCCACCGAAACCGGAGCCACCCGCTCCGGTTTTTTTATGCCCGCGTTTTGTACCCCCGCCTGCACGACGGATTGCCTGCACGGCCCGGCATCTGGTCCAGACTTACACGACAGCGGCGGCTGCCTGTCCATATATAACAATTACATCTATGCATAGAACAATATTGCGCAGTAACCTGTCCGTACTACATACCCCACGGGGTATCCAGACTGCCACGGAGAACCGCTCATGAGCGTCCATGTCGAACCCTTTTTCGATCCGGCCACCTTCACCTACAGCTACGTGGTGAGCGACCCGGACAGCGGCCAGTGCGCGCTGATCGATCCGGTGCTGGACTACGATCCGGCCGCCGGGCGCACCTCGCACAAGAGCGCCGACCGCCTGATCGCCTACGTGCGCGAGCATGGTCTGAGCGTACAGTGGATCCTCGAGACCCACGTGCACGCCGACCACCTGAGCGCCGGCCACTACCTCAAGGAACAGCTCGGCGGCCAACTCGGCATCGGCGACCGGATTTCGCTGATCCAGCAGACCTTCGGCAAGCTGTTCAACGCCGGCCCGGAGTTCGCCACCGACGGCCGCCAGTTCGACCACCTGTTCAGCGACGGCGAGGCCTTCGCGGTCGGCGGCATCGCTGCCCGCGCCATCCACACCCCCGGCCACACCCCGGCGTGCATGAGCTACCTGATCGGCGATGCCCTGTTCGTCGGCGACACCCTGTTCATGCCCGACTACGGCACCGCGCGCTGCGACTTCCCCGGCGGCGATGCGCGCACCCTGTACCGCTCGATCCACGCCAAGCTGTTCACCCTGCCCGACGACACCCGCGTGTTCATGTGCCATGACTACAAGGCGCCGGGCCGCGAGGAATACCTGTACGAGACGACCATCGCGGCCGAGCGTGCCCACAACGTGCACATCCATGAAGGCGTCAGCGAGGAACAGTTCGTCGCCATGCGCCAGGCGCGCGACGCCACCCTGAACATGCCGGTACTGATCCTGCCCTCGGTACAGATCAACATGCGCGCCGGCGAACTGCCGCCGGCCGAAGCCAACGGCAGCCGCTACCTGAAGATCCCGCTCGACGTGCTGTAACTCCCCCCGGAGGACCGCAAGATGCAAGCGTTCAAGCGCCTGACCCCGTTCATTGCCGTAGCCGGCCAGCTCGAACCCGCCGACATGGGCACCCTCGCCGCCAGCGGCTTCCGCTGCGTGATCAACAACCGGCCGGACAACGAGGGCGAGAGTCAACCGAGCAGCGAGGAGATGCGTGTCGCCGCCGAGGCATCGGGACTCGACTACCACCACCTGCCGGTGATTTCCGGGCAGATCGGGGATACCGACGTCGCCGCCTTCCGCGAACTGCTCGACCAGGTCAAGGGGCCCGTGCTGGCCTTCTGCCGCACCGGCACCCGCTCCACCACCCTGTGGGCGCTGGCCGAGGCCCATCACCTCGCCCCCGACATGCTGGTACAGACGGCGAAGGAGGCCGGCTACGATCTCACCGCCCTGCTGCCGCGCCTCGAGCAGCGCTGGCAGACCCTGCCCAACCAGCCGCAGCCGGTGGCAGCCTACGCGCACACGCCGCGCTACGACGTGCTGGTGATCGGCGGCGGCGCCGCCGGCTGCGCGGTCACCGCCAGCCTGCTCAAGCGCGACCCCGGCCTGCGCATCGCCATCGTCGAGCCACGCGACCAGCACTACTACCAGCCGGGCTGGACCCTGGTCGGCGCCGGGGTGTTCGACCGCGCGCGTACCGAGCGCGCCATGGCCCGCTGCATCCCCAGCCAGGCGCAGTGGATCCGCGCCGCGGCGGCCAGCTTCGAGCCGGAGCAACAGCAGGTGGTGCTGGAGGACGGCAGCCGGCTCGGCTATCGCGCCTTGATCGTCTGCCCGGGGCTGACCCTCAACTGGGACGCCATCGAAGGCGCGCGGGAAACCCTCGGCAAGCACGGCGTGACCAGCAACTACGAGTTCGAGCTGGCGCCCTACACCTGGAGCCAGGTGCAGGGCCTGCGCCGCGGTCGCGCGCTGTTCACCCAGCCGCCGATGCCGATCAAGTGTGCCGGCGCGCCGCAGAAGGCCATGTACCTGTCCTGCGACCACTGGCTCAGGCAGGGCGTGCTGGGCGATATCCAGGTCGACTTCTGCTCGGCCGGCGCGGTGCTGTTCGGCGTCGCCGACTTCGTGCCGCCGCTGATGAAGTATGTCGAGCGTTACGGCGCCCACCTCAACTTCAACCACACCCTGGTCAAGGTCGATGGCGCCGCGCACAAGGCGTGGTTCAAGGTCACCGGTGCCGACGGCGCGACCAGCCTGGTGGAACGCGAGTTCGACTTCCTGCACATGGTGCCGCCGCAGCGCGCGCCGGAGTTCATCCGCCACAGCCCGCTGGCCAACGCCGATGGCTGGGTCGAGGTGGACCACGAGACCCTGCGCCACCCGCGCTACGGCAACATCTTCAGCCTCGGCGACGTGTGCGCCGCGCCCAATGCCAAGACCGCCGCCGCGGTGCGCAAGCAGGCGCCGGTGGTGGCCGAGAACGTCCTCGGCGTCCTCGCCGGCCGCGGGCCGCGGGCGGTCTACGACGGCTACGGCTCCTGCCCGCTGACCGTCGAGCGCGGCAAGGTGATCCTCGCCGAGTTCGGCTACGGCGGCAAACTGCTGCCCACCTTCCCCCTCGACCCGCGCGTGCCGCGCCGCCTGGCCTGGGACCTGAAGACCAAGTGGATGCCGAGCATCTACTTCGACCTGATGCTCAAGGGCCACGAATGGCTGGCCGAGCCCAAGCATCTCGACTTCGAGCCACGCCCGGTGGAATCGCCGGCCGCCTGCGACTTCAACCAGGAGAAGAAAGAATGATGCAGCGGCTGGCCCGCTATCTGCCGTTCCTCGACTGGGCTCGCCACTACGACCGTGAGACGGCGGGCAAGGATGCCTTGGCCTCGGTGATCGTCACCCTGATGCTGATCCCGCAGAGCCTGGCCTACGCCATGCTCGCCGGGCTGCCGCCGGTCACCGGCCTGTACGCCAGCATCCTGCCGCTGCTGGTCTACGCCCTGCTCGGCACCAGCCGCACCCTGTCGGTCGGCCCCATGGCGATGACCTCGCTGATGACGGCCGCCGCCCTCGCCCCGCTGTTCCCCACCGGCAGCGCCGAATACGCTGGCGCCGCCCTGCTGCTGACCCTGATCTCCGGCCTGATCCTGCTGCTGATGGCCGTGCTGCGCCTGGGCTTCCTCGCCAACTTCCTCAGCCATCCGGTGGTGTCCGGCTTCAACAGCGCCTCGAGCCTGCTCATCGCCCTGAGCCAGTTCAAGCACATCCTCGGCATCCGGGCCGAGGACGGCAACTTCCTGGTCTCGCTGTACAGCCTGATCAAGGGGCTGCCGCACAGCCACCTGCCCACCCTGGCGATCGGCGCCAGCAGCCTCGGCTTCCTCTGGCTGGTGCGCAGCCGCCTGCATGGCTGGCTGCTGCGCCTGGGCTTCACCGCCCGGGTCGCCGGCACCCTGACCAAGGCCGGCCCGGTCGTGGCCCTGCTGCTGGGTGCCCTGACGGTCCACCTGCTCGCCCTCGATCAGGCCGGCGTGCGCGTGGTCGGCGTGGTGCCCAGCGACCTGCTCACGCTCGGCCTGCCACCGCTGGACCCGGCGCTGAC
>DASQBU010000371.1:0-4757 GCA_035635035.1 Pseudomonas sp. | reverse complement strand
GGTCGACAACCGCAACCTCGGCGGCATGTTCACCCTGGTCTATCGCGGCCATTCGCTGGGCGTCGACTACCAGCGCCAGACCGGCGACACCGGCATGCCGTTCATCGGCGGCGGCACCGACCCCTACACCCTCAACACCCTGACCTACCACCACTTCCTGCGCGCCAAGGAAGACTCCTGGCAGACCCGCTACGACTACGACTTCGCCGCCATGGGCGTCCCCGGCCTGACCCTGATGGCCCGCTACGTCCACGGCGACGACTTCCAGATCAAGGGCGCCAATGCGGAGGAGTGGGAACGCGACGTCGACCTCAGCTACGTCGTGCAGAGCGGCCCGCTGAAGAACCTGGGGATGCGCTGGCGCAACGTCGCCTACCGCGGCAGCCACACCACCGACATCGACGAGAACCGCCTGATCCTCAGCTACACCTTCAAGTTCTGGTAAGCCCGGAGGGGCCGTGCCATGGCCTGTCCAGGCCGTGGCGCGGCCCCTGACGAGCGGCTGTTGCGACGCAATAAAAACGACTTGTAGGCACCGATTGGCGCTGTTATCGTTGACGTAAAAGTAATACAGCCTTACACCGTACGTAACAATAACAATCAAGGTTAGAGGGCTCCCCATGGCACCAGAGTTCGTGCTGGAAACACGCGGCCTGACCAAGGAATTCCGCGGCTTCACCGCGGTGGACTCGGTCGATCTGCGCGTGCAGAGCGGTCATATCCATGCGTTGATCGGTCCCAACGGGGCCGGCAAGACCACCGTGTTCAACCTGCTCACCAAGTTCCTCACCCCGACCCGCGGCGAGATCCTCTACTTCGGCAAGCCGATCACCGGCCTGAAGCCCAACGAGATCGCCCGCCTGGGGCTGGTGCGTTCCTTCCAGATCTCCGCCGTGTTCGGCCACATGAGCGTGCGCGACAACGTGCGTGTTGCGCTGCAACAGCGCGAGGGCAATTCCTTCCACTTCTGGAAGCCGGCGCGCTGCCTGGAGGCGCTCAACGCGCGCGCCGAACAACTGCTCGCCGAGGTCGACCTGCTCGGCTTCGCCGACACCCTGACCATCGAGCTGCCCTACGGCCGCAAGCGCGCCCTGGAACTGGCCACCACCCTGGCCCTGGACCCCAAGGTGCTGCTGCTCGACGAGCCGACCCAGGGCATGGGCCACGAGGACGTCGACATGGTCGTCGACCTGGTGCGCCGCGCCGCGGTCGGGCGCACCGTGGTGATGGTCGAGCACAACCTCAGCGTGGTCAGCCGCCTGTGCGACCGCCTCACCGTGCTGGCGCGCGGTTCCATCCTCGCCGAGGGCGACTACGCCACGGTGTCGGCCAACCCGCAGGTGCGCGAAGCCTATCTCGGCAGCGAAGCGGCCGCGCTCGAGGAGGCTCACGCATGACCAGCCTGCATCACAACCCGGACTTCGAGCAGCTGCGCATCAGCGACCTGCACGCCTTCTACGGCGAGTCGCACATCCTCCACGGCATCGACCTGCTGGTGCGCCGCGGCGAGCTGGTGACCCTGCTCGGGCGCAACGGCGCCGGGCGCACCACCACCCTGCGCGCGATCATGAACCTGGTCGGCCGGCGCACCGGCTCGATCATGATCAACGGCAACGAGACCATCGGCAGCGCTGCCCACCTGATCCCGCGCCTGGGCGTCGGCTACTGCCCGGAGGAGCGCGGCATCTTCGCCAGCCTCAACGTCGAGGAAAACCTGCTGCTGCCGCCCACCGTGCGCAGCGGCGGTATGAGCCTGGACGAGATCTACGAGATGTTCCCCAACCTCTACGAGCGCCGCTTCAGCCAGGGCACCCGGCTGTCCGGCGGCGAGCAGCAGATGCTGGCCATGGCGCGCATCCTGCGCACCGGCGCCAACCTGCTGCTGCTCGACGAGATCACCGAGGGCCTGGCTCCGGTGATCGTGCAGAAGCTCGGCGAGGTGCTGCTCAAGCTCAAGGACAAGGGCCTGACCATCGTCCTGGTCGAGCAGAACTTCCGCTTCGCGGCGCCGCTGGCCGACCGCCACTACCTGATGGAGCACGGGCAGATCGTCGAGGAAATCAGCGCCGCCGAGCTGCCGGCGAAGAAGGAACTGCTCAACGCCTGCCTGGGCGTCTGATCCCCCTACCCGTAATACCCCGCGGCATGTCCGCGGCGGCAGGCTGCGCCCTGCCGTCCGGGCCGCTGTCGGTCTGCACAACAACAAAAACCATGGAAAGTGGGTGAATACATGAAGGCAATCCAGAAGACCGCAATCGCTCTGTTCGTCTCCAGCCTGATCGCCGGCACCGCGCAGGCGCAGATCAGCGACGACGAGATCCGCATCGGCTACCTCGCCGACATGTCCGGCACCTATCGCGACCTCGCCGGCCCGGGTGGCCTGGAGGCGCTGAAGATGGCGGTGGAGGATTTCGGCGGCAGCGTCGACGGCAAGAAGATCGTGATTTTCAGCGCCGACGACCTGAACAAGCCGGACGTCGGCGCCAACACCGTGCGCCAGTGGGTCGACGAGCGCCACGTCGACATGGTGACCGGCCTGGTCGCCAGTTCGGTGGTGCTGGCGGCGAGCAAGGTGGTGGAGCAGGCCGACAAGCTGGCGCTGATCTCCGGGGCGGCCTCGTCCAGCATCACCAACGAATACTGCTCGCCCAACCACATCCACTGGACCTACGACACCTACGCGCTGGCCAACGGCACCGCCAAGGCGGTGATGGAGAACGGCGGCAAGAGCTGGTACCTGCTGACCGCCGACTACGCCTTCGGCCACTCGATGGCCAACGACATCGGCCGGGTGGTGAAGGCGGGCGGCGGCCAGGTGGTCGGCGAGGTGCGCCATCCGTTCCCCAGCAACGACTTCTCCTCCTACGTGCTGCAGGCCCAGGGCTCCGGCGCCCAGGTGATCGCCCTGGCCAACGCCGGCGCCGACACGGTCAACGCGCTGAAGACCGCCAGCCAGTTCGGCGTCGCCCAGGCCGGGCAGAAGCTGGCCGGCATGGTGGTGTTCCTCAACGACATCCACGCCATGGGCCTGGAAGTGACCCAGGGGCTGATGCTGACCACCGGCTGGTACTGGGACATGAATGACGAGTCCCGCGCCTGGGCCAACCGCTACCACAAGCGCTTCGGCAGCATGCCGACCATGGCTCAGGCCGGCGTGTACTCGGCGACCATGCACTACCTGAACGCGGTCAAGGCCACCGGCAGCGACGCCACCGCCACGGTGCGGGCGAAGATGGTGGAAACCCCGGTCAACGACATGTTCGCCAAGAACGGCAAGATCCGCGCCGACGGCCGCATGATCCACGACATGTACCTGGTGCAGGTGAAGACCCCGGCCGAGTCCAAGGGCGAGTGGGACCTGTACAAGATCGTCAGCACCATCCCCGGCGAGCAGGCCTACCGGCCGCTGGCCGAAAGCCAGTGCAAGCTGGTGGGCAAGGTCGCGCAGAACTGAGCGACCGCCGGCTCCCGCGCCTGACCGGGCGCGGGAGCGAGCCATCCACCCGGCCCGCGCGGCCGGGTGTCGCGGACTTCCTCTGGGTGGTGAATCATGACTCTCGTATTCGGTATACCCCTGAGCGTGCTGCTCGGCCAGCTGCTGCTCGGCCTGATCAACGGCGCCTTCTATGCGCTGCTCAGCCTCGGCCTGGCGATCATCTTCGGCCTGCTGCGCATCATCAACTTCGCCCACGGCGCGCTGTACATGCTCGGTGCTTTCGCCGCCTGGCTCGGCCTCAGCCAGCTGGGCGTCAACTACTGGGTGTCGCTGCTGCTGTCGCCGCTGCTGGTCGGCGCGCTCGGCATGGCGATCGAGCGCCACCTGCTGCGGCGCATCGCCGGCGAGGACCACCTCTACGGCCTGCTGCTGACCTTCGGCCTGGCGCTGATCGTCGAGGGCAGCTTCGTCAAGCTGTTCGGCGTGTCCGGCGGCTCCTACCCGATGCCCGAGCTGCTCAAGGGCGGCCACAATCTCGGCTTCATGTTCCTGCCCAGCTACCGCGCCTGGGTGGTGGTCGCCGCCCTGGTGGTGTGCTTAGCCACCTGGTACATGATCGAGCGCACCCGCCTGGGTTCCTACCTGCGCGCCGGCACCGAGAACCCCAAGCTGATGCAGGCCTTCGGCATCAATGTGCCGCTCTTGATCACCCTGACCTATGGCTACGGCGTGGCCCTGGCCGCCTTTGCCGGCGTGCTGGCGGCGCCCATCTACCCGGTCAGCCCGACCATGGGCGCCAACCTGCTGATCGTGGTGTTCGCCGTGGTGGTGATCGGCGGCATGGGGTCGATCATGGGCGCGATCGTCACCGGCCTGGGCATGGGCCTGATCGAGGGCCTGACCAAGGTGTTCTATCCGGAAGCGGCCAACACCGTGGTGTTCCTGGTGATGGTGATCGTCCTGCTGGTGCGTCCGGCGGGCCTGTTCGGTAAGGAGGCATGAGCATGTCGAGTCTGCAAAACATCCAGGCGGCTGTGCTCGCGCAGCCCAGCGTCGAACACGAGCGCCGCCGCGCCGCCCTGTGGCGCCAGCGCGGCTTCTGCCTGGCGCTGCTCGGGCTGGCGCTGCTGGCGCCGCTGGCGGTGTACCCGGTGTTCCTGATGAAGCTGCTGTGCTTCGCCCTGTTCGCCTGCGCGTTCAACCTGCTGCTCGGCTACACCGGGCTGCTGTCCTTCGGCCACGCGGCCTTCCTCGCCACCGGCGGCTACGTCACCGGACACCTGCTCAGCCAGCACAGCGGGCTGAGCACCGAGCTGGGCAT
>DASQBU010000370.1:0-4762 GCA_035635035.1 Pseudomonas sp. | reverse complement strand
TGGCGTACTACACCTGCATTGCAGCTTCCAGCTCCTGGCTGGAAGCCTGCGGGTGTTATCCACCAAGATCGGCAAGCCCTCGCCGTTCGCCCCATTGCGCGAGCGGATAGCGGCGACGCTACCCAATGCTCGGCCGGCTGTCCATGCTGGGCGGCACGAGAGAGGGATGCGTAGCGAGCGGATGGCCGGCCACAACGCCCGGCGCGGGTCAGGAGGCACGGGCTTGCTGTACGGCTTCGCGGCGGGCGGATCGCCAGTCCTCACGCCGGCGGCCGGTCGCTCGACAGGGGCTGGCGCCGTGGCCGGCCGTACAGGGCGCGCAGCTCGTCCTTGGCCGCCTCCAGCACCGCGCGCCGTTCGGCGGGGAGCTGGCGGCCGGCGCGGTTGAGGTAGAAGTTGAGCATCGCCATGGCCGAGGCGAAGGGCGTGGCCTTGCGCCGTGCGCTGGACTCGGCGGAGGCCTTGAGCGATTCGGCGATGGCGCGCGGGTCGGCCCAGGTGAACACGCCGGGTTCGAGGTCGAGGGCGTTGCTGGTTTCGCTGACCCGCTGCGACCAGCGTTTCGACGGTGGCGAGCCAGGGTGCAGGGGAGTGGCCATCCGCGGCGGCCTCCGGGGGCGTGGGGCTTGAAGCCACTTTAGTCGCATGGCGCCGGGGCCGCTGCCGCCGCGGGCCTTCGTCACCGATCGCTTTTCAGCTCCCGCCCGCTGGCCAGCCGGATGTACTTCGGTTCCCATCTGACCTCGAAGCGGCCTTCCGGGCGTTCCACGAAGTCCCGATGTTGCTGGGAGGCGCTGCGATATTCATGTCCGCAGTAGAACTCGAGGGTGCCGGCGGTGGTGATCGTCTGGTCGCTGCCCAGGTCGATCCAGCACAGGTCCATCGGCAGATAGGCCTGGCTGTCCGTCGCCTGGAGCGAGCCCTGCAGCGCCACTATGGGCTCGTTGCCGAGGTTCTGCACGCGGATGCGGGTCAGGAAGGTCGGGCTGCTGTCGACCCGGTACGGCTGCTGGTAGAAGCGCGGGTTGGTGCGTGCCTGGTATTCGTTGCGGGTGACGATCTCGGCCTTGACGACGTTGGCGCGGACCACCGCGCGCAGCGGGTCGAGCTGGGCCTCACGCTGGGCACGCAGCTCGGCGATGTGCGCGTCGCTTTCCTTCTTCCGGGCTTCCCAGGCGCGTTGCAGCTTGATGGCTTCGGCGAAGGTGCGCGCCGTCAGCGGATCGTCCGGGTCGGCGAATTTGGCCGGCAGGACGTCGCCGCGGCTGCGCGCGACGTAGGCCTCGACCAGCGCGCGCTCGTCGTCTGGCAGCTTGGCCAGCGCCTTCTGCACCGTGCCCAGGTCGGTGGTGCCGAAGGGCAGCTTGGTGTCGTGCGGGTCGGTGCCGAGGCGCTGCAGCAGGAAAACCGCGCTGCCGATGGCGAGGATGGTGAGGATGGTGCGGAGATTCATCGGGGCTCCCTGCGGTTCGATGCCAAGGCTGGCGGGTCCTTGCCGGTCGCTCGCTGGCGCGAGCGGTGATGGCCGACGCTACCGATTCGCGGCGAGGCTGTCCATGGCGTGGCCATGGCAAGCGGGATGGCGGGAGGAGGGACTTGTCGAGCGGCGGCGGGGCGGGGAACGGCGCGGGGAGCCCACTTCCCTGTGGGCGGGGAGGAAAGCGGATTCAGCGGCGCAGGTAGGCGCTGAAGTCGATGTCGCTGGCGCTGAGGATGGCCTGCACGCGGTTCTGCACGCCGAGCTTGCGCAGGATGGCGGAGACGTGGGCCTTGACGGTGGTTTCGGCGTTGTCCAGATGGTAGGCGATCTGCTTGTTGGATTCGCCCTTGGTCATGCGCTCGAGCACCAGCAGCTGCTTGCGGGTCAGGGCCTGGAGCAGTTCCGGGGCGATGCCCGAGCCTTCCTGGCCGCTGCGGCGCGGCGCCTGCTTGCCGGCGCGGATGATGTCGGAGGGCAGGTAGACGTTGCCGTTGAGGATCTGCTCGATGGCCTCGGTCATCTGCGCGCGCGGCGAGGACTTGGTGATGAAGCCGACCGCGCCGTAGGTGATGGCCTGCAGCACCACCTGCTTGTCTTCCTCGGCGGAGACGATCACCACCGGGATGGTCGGCGCCTCGTTGCGCAGCGTCATCAGGCCGTTGAGACCGTGCATGCCGGGCATGTTGAGGTCGAGCAGGATGAGATCGAGGTCGTCGTGGTCGTGGGTCAGGGCCAGGGCGCTGTCGAGGTCGGAGGTTTCCATCACTTCGCTGTCGGGGAAGCCGTCGGCGATGACGTTGTGGATGGCTTCGCGGAACAGCGGGTGGTCGTCGGCGATGAGGATCTTGTACATGACCTTTACCTGGATTCTTGTCGTTATGAAGGGCTGACGTGGCGTCAGGGCAGCGGTGCGGGGGTGGCCGTCTGTACCGGCAGGCCGGCCTGGCGCCAGGCGTCGATGCCGTCACGGTACCAGTACAGTCGGGTGTAGCCCAGCGCTGCGGCGCGTTTGCTGGCATTCCACGACAGCCAGCAGTCGGATTTGCAGTAGATCACCAGCGCGCGGGCGCGATCGCCGCCGCTGGCTTGTTGCAGATGGCGGGCGAAGTAGTCGAGCCAGCGGGCCTCGGCGGCGCCTTCGCCGGCGTTGGCCAGCCACAGGCTGCCGGGGATGTTCTCGTGGGCCTCGTCGCCGACGAACTGGCCGTTCAGCCACGGCTGGCGATACACGTCGATCAGCAGCGGCGGCTGCGGCTCGGCGAGCAGGCGCTGCAGGGTGGCCGTGTCGATGGTCTGCGCGCCCGCGACGCTGGCCGGCGTCGGGCTGCGATAGCGGGTCAGCCGGTAGCCGTCGGCGGAGAACAGCGGCTCCTCGGCGGCCCGGGCGGGCAGCAGGCCGAGCAGCAGTGGCAGGCAGAGCAGGGCGGCGAACAGGCGCGACATGGCTGGGGATTCCCCTCTTGTTTGCGTCTATTTATCGGCCAGTCGCGCTGCTTTGGAAATCCTACGATGGAGAGGGCGGGCAGTACCAAAGTAGTAATTTCGCTCAGGCACTGCGCCGCAGCGCGGCGTGCTGCGGGTTGAAGGTCAGCACCGCCAGCGCGCTGCACAGCGCGGTGACGCCCAGGCAGACCAGCAGCGCCGTGACGTTCAGCCGCTGGTAGAGGGCGAAGCGCACCAGCTCCACCGCGTGGCTGAACGGGTTGAGCGCGCACAGCCAGTACAGCCACTCGCTGGCCTCGCGCATCTTCCACAGCGGGTAGAGCGCCGAGGACAGGAAGAACAGCGGGAAGATCACGAAGTTCATCACCCCGGCGAAGTTCTCCAGCTGGCGGATGCCGTTGGACAGCAGCAGGCCCAGCGCGGCGAGCATCAGCCCGGCGAGCAGCAGCGCCGGCAGCGCGCAGAGCAGCCCCCAGGCCGGCGGCTGCACGCCGTACAGCCAGGCGATGGCGAGGAAGGCGTAGACCTGCAGCAGCGACAGCAGGCTGGTGGCCAGCAGCTTGGCGGCGAGCAGGAACGGCCGCGGCAGCGGGCTCATCAGCAGCACGCGCATGCTGCCCATCTCGCGGTCGTAGACCATCGACAGCGAGCCCTGCATGCCGTTGAACAGCAGGATCATGCAGGCCAGCCCCGGCACTATGTAGGTCTCGTAGGTGATGTAGGTGTCGTAGGGCTCGATGATGGCGATGCCCAGCGCCGCGCGGAAACCGGCGGCGAACACCAGCAGCCACAGCAGCGGGCGCACCAGCGCGCTGAGAAAGCGCGAGCGCTGCTGGACGAAGCGCAGCCATTCGCGCAGCACGATGCCGCGCAGGCATTCCAGGTAGGCGGTCATGGCAGTGCCCTCGTGGCGATGGCGCAGGGGGGGACACCCGCGTAGCGGTTTTCCGCCGACGGGCGGGGGCGATGGTGGATAAGGCCTGCGGTCGTTATCCACCCTACGGGATGTGCAGCGCGGGGCTGGGCGTAGGGTGGAAAACTCGCGCAGCGATTTTCCACCGATTGGCTATGGGAGGGATGACGACGGTTCATGCCGCCTCCTCGGTGAGGCGGGCGAAGCTGGCGCCGAGGTCCTCGCTGCCTTCGGCGAGGCTCGCCGGGGTGCCGCGGGCGACCAGGCGGCCGCGATGCAGGATCAGCAGCGGGTCGTCGGCCTGCACCTCGTCGAACAGGTGGGTGGTCCACAGCACGGTCAGGCCGTCCTCGGCGCACAGGCGGCGCACGTGGGCATTCAGCGCGCGGCGGCTGGCCGGGTCGAGGCCGGCGCTGGCCTCGTCGAGCAGCAGCAGTTGCGGGCGGTGCAGCAGGGCGCGGGCGATCTCCACGCGGCGGCGATGGCCGCCGTTGAGTTCGCGCACCGGCTCGCGGCGGCGCTCGGCGAGCTGCTGGCGGGCCAGCTCCAGCTCGATGCGCTCGCCGGCCAGGGCGCGCGGCAGGCCGTGCAGCGCGGCGTGGTAGCGCAGGTTCTGCTCGACGCTGAGGTCGAGGTCGAGGGTGCTCTGCTGGAACACCACGCCGAGCTGCGCCAGCGCCTGGCGCGGCTTGGCGCGGATCGACCAGTCGCCGATGCGGATGTCGCCGTCCTGCAGGTCGTAGAGGCGGGTGAGCAGGGCGATCAGCGTCGACTTGCCGGCGCCGTTGGGGCCGAGCAGGGCGTTGAAGCGCCCCGGCTGCAGGCTGAAGTCGAGGCCGCTGAGGGCCTGGCGGGCGCCGTAGTCGAAGCTCACGCCCTGCGCGTCGAGGCCGATCATGGCGTCACCACCACGCCCCACGGGTAGC
>DASQBU010000369.1:0-1765 GCA_035635035.1 Pseudomonas sp. | reverse complement strand
GCCGCCGCCGATCTGGCGCAGGCGCGCGGCGATCTGGTCCTTGAGCTGCACGCGCTCGCTCTTCAGCGCCTGCAGGGCGAGGTCGTCGAGGGCCTCGCGACCGTCCTCGGCGGCGTAGATGCGCTTGTCCAGCGCCTCGTAGTGCTGGGCCAGCTGGGCGAACTGCGGGTCGCTGGCGTGCAGTTCGCGCAGTTGCTCGCGGTGCTGGGGAAAATCACGGCTGAGCGGATGGTGTTCAAGCGGCATGGCGATCACTCCCGAGGGGACTGAGTTACCAGCCTAGCGCATTGGCCGCCGGCCGTAGGCCGGGGGGTGCCGTGCCGGGGTCAGTGCGTCGGTGGGTTGATCAGGTAGCTGTGCAGGCCGTCCGCCTCGTCGTCCGAGGCGATCGGCAGCGCCCGCAGCGGCAGTTCGGTCAGCAGGCGCTGCCAGAACGCGCAGGCCAGGCTGTCCTGCTGGTAGAAGCGCACCAGCCAGGGCGTGCCATCGCCCATCAGCTGGGCCACCAGCGCGCGGCCGATGCCCAGGCGGCGGTATTTGCGCAGGATGAACAGGTCGGCGAACTCCGCGGCGTCGATACCCGGCAGCTCGCTGCGCTCGATCAGCAGGAAGCCGGCGATGAAGCCGTCGGCGAGGATCAGCTGGGCGCTCCAGCCCGGCTCCTGCCAGTAGCGCGCCAGGTGCGGCTCGTGGATGTAGAAGCGCCCGTCGACCTCGACATCCTCGCCCTCCCAGTCCGACGAGTCGTAGGCGTAGAACTGGTACAGGTTGCGCACCAGCGGCAGCTGCTCGGCGCTGGCGGGGACAAGTTCGATCTGCATGGCGGGCGACTCGGGCGCGGACGGGGCGCTATTATCGCCGCTTTTCCGGGTGGAGACTGCCATGGCCAAGGCCAAACGCATGTACGGTTGCAGCGAATGCGGCGCGACCTTCCCCAAGTGGGCCGGGCAGTGTGGCGAGTGCGGCGCCTGGAACACCCTGGTGGAGACCGTGCTGGAAGGCGCGGCGACGCCCGCCGGGCGCGGCGGCTGGGCCGGCCAGCAGGCCAACGTGAAGACCCTCGCCGAGGTCAGCGTCGAGGAGACGCCGCGCTTCTCCACCGCCTCCAGCGAGCTGGACCGCGTGCTCGGCGGCGGCCTGGTCGACGGCTCGGTGGTGCTGATCGGCGGCGACCCGGGCATCGGCAAGTCGACCATCCTGCTGCAGACCCTGTGCCGCATCGCCGAGCGCATGCCGGCGCTGTACGTCACCGGCGAGGAGTCGCAGCAGCAGGTGGCGATGCGCGCGCGGCGCCTGGGCCTGCCCGAGGACAAGCTCAAGGTGATGACCGAGACCAACATCGAGTCGATCATCGCCACCGCGCGCCAGGAAAAACCGCGGGTGATGGTCATCGACTCGATCCAGACCATCTTCACCGAGCAGCTGCAGTCGGCGCCGGGCGGCGTTGCCCAGGTGCGCGAGAGCGCGGCGCTGCTGGTGCGCTTCGCCAAGCAGAGCGGCACCGCGGTGTTCCTGGTCGGCCACGTCACCAAGGAAGGCGCGCTGGCCGGGCCGCGGGTGCTCGAGCACATGGTCGACACCGTGCTGTATTTCGAGGGCGAGTCGGACGGCCGCCTGCGCCTGCTGCGCGCGGTGAAGAACCGCTTCGGCGCGGTCAACGAGCTGGGCGTGTTCGCCATGACCGACCGCGGCCTCAAGGAGGTCAGCAACCCCTCGGCGATCTTCCTCACCCGCGCCCAGGAGGAGGTGCCGGGCAGCGTGGTGA
>DASQBU010000368.1:0-13231 GCA_035635035.1 Pseudomonas sp. | reverse complement strand
GTAGGCCTCGGCCAGCTCGGTCTGCAGACGCGCGGCGGCGTCTACCGCCCAGCGGTCCAGCGCCAGCATCTGCGAAGGCTCGAGCAGGTCGGTGGCCGGCTCGAAGCCGCTCAGGTTGGAGAGCAGGAAGCGCATGGTGTTGCGGATGCGTCGGTAGGCGTCGGCGCTGCGCTGCAGGATCTGCTTGGACACCGCCATCTCGCCGGAATAGTCGGTGGCCGAGACCCACAGGCGCAGGATGTCAGCGCCCATGCTGTCGGTGACTTCCTGCGGGGCGATGACGTTGCCCAGCGACTTGGACATCTTGCGGCCGTTCTCGTCGACCACGAAACCGTGGGTCAGCAGGCCGCGGTACGGCGCGTGGCCGTCGATGGCCGCGCCGGTCAGCAAGGATGAGTGGAACCAGCCGCGGTGCTGGTCGGAGCCTTCCAGGTAGAGGTCGGCGCGCGGGCCCTGGTCGTGGCCCATCGGGTGCGAGCCGCGCATCACGTGCCAGTGGGTGGTGCCGGAGTCGAACCACACGTCGAGGGTGTCGCTGATCTTGTCGTAGTCGGCGGCCTCGGCGCCGAGCAGCTCGGCGGCGTCCAGCTTGAACCAGGCCTCGATGCCTTCCTGCTCGACGCGCTGGGCGACCTGCTCCATCAGCTCGACGGTGCGCGGGTGCAGCTCGCCGGTGGCCTTGTGCAGGAAGAACGGGATCGGCACGCCCCAGTTGCGCTGGCGCGAGATGCACCAGTCGGGACGGTTGGCGATCATCGCGTGCAGGCGCGGCTTGCCCCAGCCCGGGTAGAACTCGGTCTGCTCGATGGCCTGCAGCGCGCGCTCGCGCAGGGTGGCGCCCTCGGCCGGCTCGCGGTCCATGCCGACGAACCACTGCGCGGTGGCGCGGTAGATCAGCGGGGTCTTGTGCCGCCAGCAGTGCATGTAGCTGTGGCTGATGCTCTCGTGCTTGAGCAGCGCGCCGACTTCGCGCAGCTTCTCGACGATCTGCGGGTTGGCCTTCCAGATGAACTGGCCGCCGAAGAACGGCAGGTCGGCGACGTAGACGCCGTTGCTCTGCACCGGGTTGAGGATGTCGTCGTTGCTCATGCCGTACTGCTTGCAGGAGCGGAAGTCATCCTCGCCGTAGGCCGGCGCCGAGTGGACGATGCCGGTGCCGGCGCCCAGTTCGACGTACTCGGCCAGGTACACCGGCGACAGGCGCTCGTAGAACGGATGACGGAAGCGGATGTTCTCCAGCGCCTCGCCGCGGGTGCTGGCGATGGCCTCGCCTTCCAGGCCGTAGCGCTTCAGGCAGCTTTCCACCAGCTCGGCGGCCAGCACCAGCAGCCGGTCGCCGACGTCGACCAGCGCGTACTCGAACTCCGGATGGACGTTGAGCGCCTGGTTGGCCGGGATGGTCCACGGCGTGGTGGTCCAGATCACGATGCTGGCCGGCTTGGGCAGCGTGCCCAGGCCGAAGGCGGCGGCCAGTTGGGCTTCGTCCTCGATGGCGAAGGCGACGTCGATGGCGTCGGACTTCTTGTCCTGGTACTCGACCTCGGCCTCGGCCAGCGCCGAACCGCAGTCGAAGCACCAGTTGACCGGCTTGAGGCCCTTGAACACGAAGCCGCCCTTGACCATCTCGGCCAGGGCGCGGATCTCGCCGGCTTCGTTGGCGAAGTTCATGGTCTTGTACGGGTTGGCGAAGTCGCCGAGCACGCCGAGGCGCACGAAGTCGGCCTTCTGGCCCTCGATCTGCTCGCTGGCGTAGCTGCGGCATAGCTCGCGAGTCTTGTCCGCCGGCAGGTTCTTGCCGTGGGTGACCTCGACCTTGTGCTCGATCGGCAGGCCGTGGCAGTCCCAGCCCGGCACGTAGGGCGCGTCGTAGCCGGCCAGCGTCTTGGAGCGCACGATGATGTCCTTGAGAACCTTGTTGACCGCGTGGCCGATGTGGATGTTGCCGTTGGCATACGGCGGGCCGTCGTGCAGGACGAACTTCGGCCGGCTCTCGCCGAGGGCGCGCAGCTTGCCGTACAGGTCGATGTCGGCCCAGTACTTGAGGGTTTCCGGCTCGCGCTGCGGCAGCCCGGCCTTCATCGGGAATGCCGTGTCCGGCAGGTTCAGGGTCGCTTTGTAGTCGGTCATTTCAGGTTCTCTAACGGTTGACCCTGCCAGTAGGCACGGGCGGCGGCGATGTCCGCGTCGATCGCCGTCTTCAGTGCCTCCAGGGAGGCGAAACGCTGTTCGTCGCGCAGCTTGCGGTGGAACTGCACCACCAGGAGGCGGCCATAGAGGTCGCCGGCATAATCCAGGAAATGCACCTCGAGATGGGCGCGGCCATCGCCCTGCACGCTCGGGCGCACGCCGATATTCGCCACCCCGGCCAGGCGGCGACCGTCGACCTCGGCGCTGACCAGATAGACGCCATGCAGCGCCGGGCGCAGGCGGTTCAGGCGCAGGTTGGCGGTCGGCGTGCCGAGCTGGCGGCCGAGCTTCTGCCCATGCAGCACGCGGCCGGCGATGCAGTAGGGGCGGCCGAGCAGGCGCTCGACCTCGGCGAAGTTGCCGGCGGCCAGTTCCTCGCGCACCCGCGTGCTGCTGATGCGCTCGCCGTCCTGCTCGATGGTCGCCGCCGATTCGACGGTGAAGCCCTCGCGGGCACCGGCCTCGACCAGCAGGGCGAAGTCGCCGGTGCGGTCGCAGCCGAAGCGGAAGTCGTCGCCGACCTCCAGGTGCTTGACGCCGAGGCCCTCGACCAGGATTTGGTGGACGAACTGGCTGGCGGAGAGCTCGCGCAGGCGGCGGTTGAAGGTCAGGCACAGCACGCGGTCGACGCCGGCCTCGCGCAGCAGCTCGAGCTTCTCGCGCAGGCTGCTGATGCGTCCCGGCGCCTTGTCCGGGGCGAAGAATTCGCGGGGCTGCGGCTCGAAGATCACCACGCAGCTGGGCAGGCCGGCCTGGGCGGCGCGCTCGCGCAGACGCGCCAGCACGCCCTGGTGGCCGCGGTGCACGCCGTCGAAGTTGCCGATGGTGGCAACGCAGCCCCGCTGGCAGGAGCGCAGATTGTGGAAACCTCGGACCAGTTGCATAGATGCGTCTTGTGTGCAAATAGGCCGATTATACCCATGCATTGAGCCTCAGGCGTAGGCCCTGTGGGCGATCCCGGCGCATGGCGGCGGCGGCCGCTCAGTGGCGCAGGTGACGCAGGCGCAGACCGAGCAGCACCATGGTCGCGGCATAGGCCACGATGCCGCCGCCGACCAGCAGGCTCAGCTCCAGGGCGCGGCGCTGCCAGCCCCAGGAGAACCACTCGGCCGACGGCGCGTTCAGCCACCAGACCAGCGCCACCATGGCCGCGCAACCGCCCAGCAGGCGCAGGGCGAACGCTCCCCAGCCCGGTCCCGGACGGTACACGCCGGTCTTGTACAGGCCCCAGAACAGCATGCAGGTGTTGAGCATCGACGACAGCGAGGTGGCCAGCGCCAGGCCGACGTGCTGCAGCGGCCAGATCAGCACCAGGTTGAAGGCCATGTTGGCCAGCACGCACTGGATGGCGATGCGCACCGGGGTCTTCAGGTCCTGGCGGGCGAAGAAGCCCGGCGCCAGCACCTTGATCAGCATGAAGGTCAGCACGCCGAGCGAGTAGGCCTCCAGCGCATTGGCCGACTGCACCACGTCGCCGGCGCTCATCTTGCCGTAGAAGAACAGGCTGGCGATCAGCGGCTCGGAGAGGATCGCCAGGGCCAGCGCCGCCGGCACGCCGAGCAGCAGGACCATGCGCAGCGCCCAGTCGATGGTCGCGGAGAACGCCTTGGGATCGTCGCCGGCATGATGGCGCGACAGGCTGGGCAGGATCACCGTACCGATGGCGATGCCGAAGGCGCCCAGCGGCAGTTCCGACAGACGGTCGGCGTAGTACAGCCAGGACACGCTGCCGGTCTTCAGGAACGAGGCCAGCACGGTATCCAGCAGCAGGCTGACCTGACTGACCGACACGCCGAACAGCGCCGGCACCATCAGTTTCATGATCCGCTTGACGCCCTCGTCGTGGCGGTTCGGCCGCGGGATCGGCAGCAGCTGGATGCGCGCGAGGAACGGCAGCTGGAACAGCAACTGGGCCATGCCGGCGATGAACACGCCCCAGGCCAGCGCCATCACCGGCTGGTTGAAATACGGGGTGAGGAACAGCGTGGCGCCGATCATGCTGACATTGAGCAGCACCGGCGTGAAGGACGGCACGGCGAAACGCCCGTAGCTGTTGAGGATGCCGCCACAGAAGGCAGTCAGCGAGATCAGCAGCAGGTAGGGGAAGGTGATGCGCAGCAGCTCGCCGGCGAGCTCGAGCTTGCTCGGCTCGTCGCGGAAGCCGGGGGCGAACAACATGATCAGGTAGGGCGAGGCGACCACGCCCAGCGCGGTCAGCGCGGTCAGGGTCAGGCCGAGGGTGCCGGCGACGCGGTCGACCAGCTGCTTGACCTCGGCCAGGCTGCGCTGCGCGCGGTACTCCGAGAGCACCGGCACGAAGGCCTGGGCGAAGGCGCCTTCGGCGAACAGGCGGCGCATGAAGTTGGGAATCTTGAAGGCAATGAAGAAGGCGTCCGCCGCCGGGCTGGAGCCGAAATAGGCCGCCACTACCATGTCGCGCACCATGCCGAGCACCCGCGAGAGCATGGTCATCACGCTGACCACGACACTGGAGCGCAACAGACCGCTTTTGGACGACTCACCGGACATGCTTTAATCCCCACCCCTGCAGAAGGTCGGCGAGTTTAAGCTAGCGCCTGCCGCCCGACCAGCACCGAACGGCCGCCTGCAATGCTTGACAACCCACTCAGGCATCGGCATGATTCGCGGCCTTATTATTTGGTATCCCCCAGTATTCGAGGAGCTCGACGGTGGCCAACTCCCCCTCCGCCAAAAAACGCGCCAAACAGGCTGAGAAGCGCCGCAGCCACAACGCCAGCCTGCGCTCGATGGTGCGTACCTACATCAAGAACGTAGTCAAGGCTATCGACGCCAAAGACCTGGCCAAGGCTCAGGCTGCCTACACCCTGGCCGTGCCGGTGATCGATCGCATGGCTGACAAGGGCATCATCCACAAGAACAAAGCTGCTCGTCACAAGAGCCGCCTGAACGGCCACATCAAGGCCCTCGCTCAGGCTTAAGCTTCTGTTCCGACAAGAAACCGGCTTCGGCCGGTTTTTTGTTGCCCGCAGGAAAGTGGCGCCCGAACGCGCCAGGCGAAGGCTTCAGCTCCGCCCAAGCCCCACCGAAGCGCAGGCGCGCACCCGACAAAGCGCCACCGCCCGCAGCAGCGCCTTGCTGCCCCGTCGGCAGCCGCCCTGCTAGGCCCGCTCCGGCGCCGCCACGCCCTCGACGATATCCGGCCGGTAGCGCGCCGTGCGCCAGGCCGCCAGCATGGCGCCGCTGGCGCAAAGCAGCATCACCAGCGCCATCGGCCGCACCGTGCCATCGTGCAGCGCCCCGACCAGCGATGCCGCCAGCGCGGCAATGGCGAACTGCAGACTGCCCAGCAAGGCCGAGGCACTGCCGGCATGGGCGCCCTGCCCGGCCATGGCGCAGGCCGACGTGTTCGGCAGGACCACGCCCAGCGTGGCGATGCAGCCGAACAACGGCAGCAGCACCGGCCACAGCACCGCCGGCCGCCCCAGCGCCACGCCGAACAGCACCAGCGCGCAGAGCAGGAAGAAGCCCACCCCGCGCGGCACCCAGAATCCCGGCCCGCGCCGGCGCAGCAACCAGCCATTGGACTGCGCGACCAGGATGAAACCGGCCGCATTACTGCCGAACAGCCAGCCATATTCGCGCGCCGGCACCTGATAGAGCTCGATGAACACGAAGGGCGAGCCGGCGATGTAGGCGAACATCGCCGCCATGGCCAGCCCCCCGGTCAGCGCATGCCCGAGGAACGCCCGATCCGCCAGCAGCTGCCGATACTGGCGCAGCGCGCCACCCAGGGGCGCCGGCGGCAGATGCGCCGGCCGCGTTTCCGGCAGGTAGCGCAGCACCGCCAGCCAGCAGAGCGCCGCGAACAACCCCAGGCAGGCAAAGATCGCCTGCCAACCGGCATGCGCCAGCAACAGACCGCCGGCGACCGGCGCGAGGATCGGCGCCACCCCCATCACCAGCATCAGCCGCGAGAACACCTTGGCCGAGCGGACCGGATCGCACAGGTCGCGCACCACCGCCCGCGCGATCACCATCCCAGCGCAGCCGCCCAGCGCCTGCACGAAGCGCGCGACGATCAGCCATTCCAGGCTGGGCACGAACATGCAGGCCAACGAAGCCAGGGCGAACAGGGACACCCCGAACAGCAATGGCCGCCGCCGTCCGAAGCGGTCGGCCAGCGGCCCGTACAGCAGCTGACCGACGGCCAATCCGATAAAATACGCCGCCAGACTCAGCTGGACACGCTCGACATCGGTGGCAAAGGCTTGCGCCAGCGTCGGAAAGCTCGGCAGGTAGAAGTCGACCGCCAGCGGCCCGAAGGCCGTCAAGGCACCCAGAATCAACAGAAGACGCAGCGACATCGAGGCTCCGGAACAGGGACGGGAAGGAGGCGATGCCGGAAAGCATCGCTCGCATGAACTCTCACCAAGAGATACATTCAAGCATGTTTGTAACCGGTCGGCGATAATTACCCGCCCCGCTCATCGAACATTGCGCCCTTCGCCCGAGGTTACCGGATGCGCCGCACCAAAGAAGAAGCCGAGCAGACCCGCTGCGCCCTGCTCGCCGCCGCCGAACAGCTGTTCCTCGAACAGGGCGTCGCCCACACCACCCTGGAGCAGATCGCCCGCGCCGCCGGCGTGACCCGCGGTGCGCTCTACTGGCACTTCGCCAACAAGGCGGACCTGTTCCACGCCATGCTCGAGCAGGTGCGCCTGCCGCCGGAGCAACTGGCCGGCAACCTGTCCTGCTGCGGAGACCTCGATCCGCGCCAGGCGCTGCGCCAGCTGTGCGTGCAGGCCATCGTCAGCCTGGCGCAGAACCCGCAGAAGCGACGGATCTTCACCATCCTGCTGTACCGCTGCGAGTTCACCGACGACCTGCGCCACGCTCAGGAGCGCCACGAGGCCTTCATCGCCCAGATCATCGCGCTGTTCGAGCAGCTGTTCGCCCAAGCCGAATGCCAGGGGCACCTGCAGCCCGGCCAGACCCCGCGGCTGGCCGCCCTCGCCCTGCACGCCCTGATCCTCGGCATGTTCAGCGACTGGCTGCGCAACGAGCGCCTGTTCGACCCCGAGCGCGACGCCCCGCAGATGATCGACGCCCTGCTGCGCGGCCTGCTCCGCGACTGACCGGCCGAACGCCCGCCAGTCGCAAACAGCTCCTTCCTTGATCCACGTTCGCACGCCTGTCATCCGTCTCCGGTAAATAGCTGCCATCGATTTACGGAGCAGCGACATGTCCACCCTTACCGAACTGGCCCAACAGATCGCCCAGCTGTACCCGCTCAGGGACAAGAAGGCCGGCAAGCGCTATCGCATCGTCAGCGAGCTCGCCGGCCTGACCGAGCTGGAAGAGCTCGGCGGCCAACCGCGCTACATCCCGACCCGCGCCCTGCAGGACCGCAACGCCTGGGACCTGGCCGGCTGAAAGCCGTCGCCTAGCTAGCGCCCAGCCCCCGACAGATCCAACGTCCCCTTGTCGGTGAAGCGCCGCATGCCCAGCGGTCCGGCCGACAGCTTGCCGTTCAGCACGTAGGGCACCTTGTCCAGGCGTTGGTCCGCCGCCAGTCCCAGCGCCTGGCGTACCGCATCGAACGCCGAGATACTGACCGGCACCACCAGCAGCTTCTCGCCAAAACGCGGCACACTGCCGCGCTGGTCGCTCACCCCGCTGGCCAGCGGCCGCCCGTTGACCTGCAGGTCCAGGGCAATGCCGTCGTACTGGATCGGCGTAGTGTTGGGATTCTGCACGCGTAACTTCAGCGCAAAACGCATCTCCAGCCCCTCCGCCGGCAAGGGATCGAGCCCTACCACATGCATGTCGAGCGCATCGCGATCGCCGAATGCGGCGCAGGCGCTCAACACCAGGACGAACAACCCAACCAAGGAAAGACGAAGACTGCGGCCAATGGCCAGTACGGAAAGGCGGAACATGGCGGGAGATCCTGAGGCAACGGGATGGGATGTGGGCAAGTATCGGCCCGCTACGACAGACTTGCGCGGAAACCGCCCGCAAACTCAGCCGGCCCTGCCGAGCCCTCGGTCGCCCCGAGCCGTCTTGCCAGAGGAGCGAGCATGACGCCCCCCACTCGCACATCATGCCCGAGCGAAAAGGCTGCTCCCAGAAAGCGCAAAGCCCCGGAATCCGGGGCTTTGTGGGGTATTTGGGCCGGGAACACTCATCCCTGGCGATGACCATGCGCCATAATACCCACTTGGCTCCTGAGCACCTGCAGGATGCGCGTTTCGGACCGTTGTCGTCTGTCGACGTTTATTCGACACTTTAGGCCCCAGAAAAGCGAAGCCCCTGAAATTCTCTAGGAAAATCAGGGGCTTCGCTCTGGTTTTTGGTGGAGCCGGGGGGATTTGAACCCCCGTCCGCCAGCTCTCCGCTATCGGTTCTACATGCTTATCCCAGTCTATTGAGTTAACCCATTGCGGCCCGACGGGCAGGGTGCTTTGGGCGAGCTGTATAAGTTTTAGCCGTTACGTCTACAGCGAACTTGGCGGCGATCCTGTTCTATCTGACAGTCTTTTCGGGTTTACAGGCATCCCCTAGAGACTGCTGGGGCATTAAGCCGCCAGAGCGTAGTTGTCGTCGTTGGCAACTATAAGTTTGTAACAGCGGATTTACGAGATCTGTTACCAACTCGGCATGCCCCTCAAGTTTTGTTACCGGCGTCGAATCCTAATCGGCCCCTGGGTACTTCTGCTTGCAAGGTCTGAGTGGAGTGTACGGCAAAGGTTGCCTGCGGCCAAGTCTGTTGTAGAGTAGCCGCGGGCCACAAGCCGGCCAGTCGGACGGACGGCCGCGGGGAGACCATAGAGGGAAGCGATTGCCCCGATTCCCTCAATCAATTATGCCTACCCACCTACCCCGGGTAGGATTCTCCCCGTCAACCAGTTTTCAACCCCCTGAAGGAGTTCAGCGAATGTCCCTCATCAACACCCAGGTTCAACCGTTCAAGGTCAACGCTTTCCACAACGGCAAGTTCATCGAGGTCACCGAGCAGTCCCTGCAGGGCAAGTGGTCGGTACTGATCTTCATGCCGGCAGCCTTCACCTTCAACTGCCCGACCGAGATCGAAGACGCCGCCAACAACTACGCCGAATTCCAGAAGGCCGGCGCCGAGGTGTACATCGTCACCACCGACACCCACTTCTCGCACAAGGTCTGGCACGAAACCTCCCCGGCGGTCGGCAAGGCCCAGTTCCCGCTGATCGGCGATCCGACCCACACCCTGACCAACGCCTTCGGCGTGCACATTCCGGAAGAAGGCCTGGCCCTGCGCGGCACCTTCATCATCAACCCGGAAGGCGTGATCAAGACCCTGGAAATCCACTCCAACGAGATCGCCCGTGACGTCAGCGAGACCCTGCGCAAGCTGAAGGCCGCCCAGTACACCGCTGCCCACCCGGGCCAGGTCTGCCCGGCCAAGTGGAAGGAAGGCGCCGAGACCCTGACCCCGTCCCTGGATCTGGTCGGCAAGATCTAAGCGACCTCCCGGTTGCCGCGCCGCGAGGGGCGTGACCCGCCCCTCCGAGCGCCCGAATGCCCGGGCGCGATCCGCCCGGGCATTTTCATATCCGAATTTTGTAGAGGGATACCGCCATGTTGGACGCCAATCTGAAAACCCAGTTGAAGGCCTACCTCGAGAAGGTCACCCAGCCGTTCGAGATCGTCGCGTCCCTCGATGACGGCGCGAAATCCCAGGAACTGCTCGGTCTGCTGCAGGACATCGCCAGTCTCTGCGACAAGATCACCCTCAAGACCGATGGCAACGACAGCCGCAAGCCGTCGTTCAGCCTCAACCGCCCGAACGGGGACATCAGCCTGCGCTTCGCCGGCATCCCCATGGGCCACGAATTCACTTCTCTGGTGCTGGCCCTGCTGCAGGTCGGCGGCCATCCGCCCAAGCTCGAGGCCGAGCTGATCGAACAGATCAAGCAGCTCGACGGCGAATTCCACTTCGAAACCTATTTCTCGCAGTCCTGCCAGAACTGCCCGGATGTGGTGCAGGCGCTGAACCTGATGGCCGTGCTCAACCCCAAGGTCCGCCACGTCGCCATCGACGGCGCGCTGTTCCAGGACGAGGTCGAGCAACGCCAGATCATGTCGGTGCCGAGCATCTACCTCAACGGCGAACTGTTCGGCCAGGGCCGCATGGGCGAGGCCGAGATCCTCGCCAAGCTGGATACTGGCGCCAGCGCCCGCGACGCCGAGAAGCTCAACGCCAAGGAAGCCTTCGACGTGCTGGTGGTCGGCGGCGGCCCGGCCGGCGCCGCGGCGGCCATCTACGCCGCGCGCAAGGGCATCCGCACCGGCGTCGCCGCCGAGCGCTTCGGCGGCCAGGTGCTGGACACCATGGCCATCGAGAACTTCATCTCCGTGGCGGAGACCGAAGGGCCGAAACTGGCCCGTGCCCTGGAAGAGCACGTCCGCCACTACGACGTCGACATCATGAACCTGCAGCGCGCCAGCGCGCTGATCCCGGCGGCCAGCGTCGGCGGCCTGCACGAAGTGCAGTTCGACAACGGCGCCTCGCTGAAGGCCAAGACGGTGATCCTCGCCACCGGCGCGCGCTGGAGAGAGATGAACGTGCCGGGCGAGCAGGAATACCGCGGCCGCGGCGTGGCCTACTGCCCGCACTGCGACGGCCCGCTGTTCAAGGGCAAGCGCGTGGCGGTGATCGGCGGCGGCAACTCCGGCGTCGAGGCGGCCATCGACCTGGCCGGCATCGTCAGCCACGTCACCCTGCTGGAGTTCGGCGAGCAGCTGCGTGCCGACGCGGTGCTGCAGAACAAGCTGCGCAGCCTGGCCAACGTCACCATCCTGACCATGGCGCAGACCACCGAGGTCAAGGGCGACGGGCAGAAGGTCACCGGCCTGGTGTACAAGGACCGCACCAGCGAGGCGGTGCATACCGTCGAACTGGAAGGCATCTTCGTGCAGATCGGCCTGCTGCCCAACAGCGACTGGCTCAAGGGCACCGTCGAGCTGACCCGCTTCGGCGAGATCATCACCGACGCCAAGGGCCAGACCAGCATCCCGGGCGTGTTCGGCGCCGGCGACGTGACCACCGTGCCCTACAAGCAGATCGTCATCGCCGTGGGCGAAGGGGCCAAGGCCGCGCTGAGCGCCTTCGACCACCTGATCCGCCAGGGCTGATCACCCTGCCCTGCCGACGCCGCGCCTCCGCCAAGGGGGGCGCGGCGTTGCCATTTCCGGGGCCGCTCCGCCCTACTTGCCGCGCAGCGCCGCATTGAGGTTGTCGACCACCTCGGCCCAGTCGGCGTCCTCGAGGACCTCCTCACGCAGGAACTCCGCCTGCGCCGGGGTCCAGAACGGCGCATCGGCCAGTTCGACGTTGTCCGGCAGCGGCGCGTGGCGCTCGAGAAATTGCCTGATCGAGTCGTTGTCATTGGGCAGGCCCAGTTGCTCGAACAGGTTATGAAAGGCGTGGGTTGACTGTTCCATGGGGTCCTCCGGCAAGGCGGCGTGGTGGGGAACAGCAAGAGTATTGTCCAGCCCGGGCCACCCTGCCGGTCTCCGGCGCCCAATGGCGCGCCGGCTCAGGCCAAGCCCAGGGTCAGCGCCGCCAGCACGGCATAGCGCACGCCCTTGGCCAGGATGACGCAGGCCAGCACCACCCAGAACGACTCGCGCATCACCCCGGCCACCAGGGTCAGCGGGTCGCCGACCACCGGCAACCAGCTCAGCAGCAGCGACCAGCGGCCGTAGCGCCGGTACCAGCGCTGCGCGCGCTGCAGGTGCGCTTCGCCGACCGGAAACCAGCGGCGCTGGCGAAAGCGCTCGAGATGCAGCCCCAGCAGCCAGTTGAGCAGCGAACCCAGCACGTTGCCAGCGGTGGCCACCACCAGCAGGGCGGCGACCGGCTGGCTCTTGGCCAGCAGCAGGCCAACCAGCACCGCCTCGGACTGTAGCGGCAGCAAGGTGGCGGCGCCGAAGGCCGCCAGGAACAGGCCGAGGTAGGCGCTCAGGTCGAGCACGGGCAGCGCGGCCTGCCGAGCGTCAGGCGTCGCCCTCGCGGATCATCGCGTAGTCGAAACCGTAGACGTCGCTGAACCACACCGGACTGCCCTCGGCCATGCCGCCGTAGGTGATGCACAGGGCCAGCAGGCTGGCACCGTAGCCGAGATCGGCCAGGCGGCGGGCGAACAGGTCACGGTAGAAGCTGCTGGCCTCCTCGTACTCCTCGCTGGCACGCGCCGCCTCGTCGGGGAAGCGCGCGTCCAGCGCGGCGTCGAAGCGCTCGAAGCGCTCGGCGAAGTCGTCGGAGGCGTAGACGAACTCGTCCTCCTCGCCGCCGAAGACGAAGGCCAGGTGTTCGCAGGGGGTTTCCAGATACTCGTCGTCCTGCTCGACGAACTGCTGCTGGCCGCAGATCGGGCAGTGCACCTTGGGCGGCTGCAGACCGAACGGCTGCTCGATGGCGACGTAACCGACCGGACCGGCGACGGCCGGGGAAGCGTTGTCCTGCATGGAATCCTCGCGAAAGCGCACGAACGAAACGGGGCGACCGTCTGGTCGCCCCGTGGATACTGCAATTTTACGGTGTCGCGGGGGAAAAATCGCCTCAGAGTTTCCAGGAGTAGGCGATACCGAAGCTGTCCTGCTTCATCTTCAGATCCACCGCGCCGCCGCCGAAGGCCGCGGGCACCGAGTTGGGGTTGCCCTTGAGCTCCTCGGTGAAGGCATGGGCGTAGAACACGCTGATCTCGTTGCCGGACTGCTGCGCCCAGGTGGCGCCGAGGGTCAGGTGCTTGCGTACCACGCCCGGTGCCAAGGTGTTGAAGAAGGTCTCGTGCTTGTCCAGCGCCTGGTCGGCCCAGCTGAAGCCGCCACGCACGGTCAGTTGCGGGGTGACCGCATAGCTGGCGCCGAGCTTGTACACGCGGATGTCTTCCCAGCCGAAGTTGGGGCCGTCATCGGAGCCCAGCGGATGGCCGCTGAACAGCTGGTTCACCGAGTTGGAGATCGAGCGCACGTCGCTGTACTTGATCTCCTGCACGTCCGCCGCCAGGGTCAGGCGGTC
>DASQBU010000367.1:0-13534 GCA_035635035.1 Pseudomonas sp. | reverse complement strand
GCCGCGGGTGAGGCGCAGGTCGATGCCGTGCAGCACCTCCTGCTCCAGCGGCGTGCCGGGGTTGTAGGCCTTGCACAGGGCAGCCAGGCGCAGCACTTCCTGGTCGGCGACGAACTCAGACATAGCGGATCGCCACGGCCGGATCGTAGCGCGCGGCGCGCCGCGCCGGGGCGGCGGCGGCCAGCACGCCGGTGACGGTGGCCACGGCGACGGCCACGGGGATCAGCGTCGGGTCGACGGGGATGTAGAACAGCCCCGGACCGAAGCGGTTGAACACCAGCACCAGCGCCCAGCCGACCAGCCCGCCGAGGCCGGAGCCGCTGAGGCCGAGCAGGCCGCCCTGGAGCAGGAAGACCCGCAGGATCTGCCCGCGCGGGCTGCCCATGGCGCGCAGGATGCCGATCTCGCGGGTGCGCTGGACCACGCTCACCGCCAGCACGCTGGCGATGCCGAAGGCCACCGACAGGCCGACGAACAGGCGGATCATCCGCGTGGTCATGGTCTGCGAGCGCAGCGCGTTGAGCAGCTGGCCGTTGGTGGCCATCCAGCTTTCCGCCTTGAGCCCGGTCAGGCGCGCCAGGCGCTCGGCGATGGCTTCGGCCTGGAAGATCTCGTTCACCGTGGTCTCGATGGTGGTGATCCCGCCCGGCAGGTCGAGCAGGGTCTGCGCCTGCTTGAGGTCGACGTACACGTTGCGGGTATCCAGCTCGCGCACCTCCAGGCGGAAGATGCCGGCGACGTCGACCACCGCCTCGCGGCCCTGGCCGGCGTCCAGGCGCAGCTTGTCGCCGATGCCCAGGCCGAGGTCGTCGGCCAGCTCCGAGCCGATCACCGCGTGCCGGGCGTCGATCAGGAAGCGCCCGGCGATCAGGTCCGTGGCGATGGGGATGATGCGCTGGTAGCGCACCGGGTCGATGCCGAGCAGGTTGATCGAGGCGCGCGCCACGCCACGCCGGGCGATGGCCGGGCCGCTGACCAGCGGCGACACGGCGAGCAGTTCGGCGCGCTGGTCGAGGGTGTCGCGCACGTCCTGCCAGTTGAGGATCGAGCGCAGGCGCTGGGCGCGCGGGTTGCTCAGATCCAGCGCCAGGGCGCCGGCGGCCGGCGGCGGCACGCGGTTGACCTCGTCCGGCGGCAGGATGCGGATGTGCGCCTGGGTGCCGAGGGTGCGGTGGATGACGTTGGCCTGCAGGCCGTTGACCAGCGCGGTGATGAACACGATCACCGCCGCGCCGACGCTGATGCCGACGATGATCAGCAGGGTCTGCATGCGGTTGTCGGCGAGGAAGCGCAGGGCGATCTTCCACTCGATCCACAGGGCGTCGAACGGGCGCATCCCGCTACTCCGTCACGCCGGCCGGCAGCGGCTGCTCGCGCAGGCGCACGCGCTGGCCGGGTGCGGCGTCGGCGGCCAGCACGCGGTCGCCTTCGGCGAGGCCCTCGGTCACCTCGCTGAGGGTGGTGCCGCGCAGGCCGAGGCGCACCGCCACCCGCTCGACGCGGCCGCCCTGCACGCGCAGCACCTCGGCGCGCTCGCCCTGGCGGGCGCGCAGGGCGTCGTTGGCGATCACCAGCGCCCGCTCGCGGCGACCGGTCTGGATGCTCACCGAGACGGTCATGCCCTCGCGCAGGAAGTCGGCCGGCGGTTCGGCATCCAGGTCGAGGTGCACGTCGAGGGTGCCGCGGGCGGCGTCCACCGCCGGGGCCAGGTAGCTGACGTGGGCGGCCAGCGGCCGCTCGGGGAAGGCGTCGGCGACGATCTGCGCCGGCTGGCCGAGTTGCAGCGCAGCGATGTTCTTCTCGTCCAGCGGCAGGAGGATTTCGCGGCTGCCGCGGCGGGCGATGGTCAGCAGCGCGTCGCCGGGGCGCACCAGGTCGCCCGGCTCGACCTTGCGGGTCTGCACCGTGCCTTCGACCTGGGCGTGGATTTTCGTCTTGGCCAGGGTGGTGCGCGCCTGTTCGAGGCGCTGGCGGGCCTGTTGCTCGGCGCTGCCGCCGGGGGCCAGGGCGGTGGCGGCCAGTTGCGCGCGGTCGCGCGCGGTGCGCGCCGCCACTTCGGCGTAGCGGGCCTGGTCACGGGCCTCGGTGGCCAGCAGCTGGCGCGCGAACAGCGCCTCGCGCCGCGCGCGCTCGCTGCTGGCCTGGACCAGGCGGCTTTCGGCCTCGCGCAGCGCCGCCAGCGCCTGCGGGCGATCCGAGTCGGTGAGCTGGCGCAGCGCCGCCTCGGCCTCGCGCAGGCGGGCCTGCTGCTCGTCGTCGTTGAGCTCCAGCAGCAGGTCGCCGGGGTGCACGGCATCGCCCTCGCGCACGTGGCGGGCCTTGACCACCCCGGTCAGCTCGCTGCCGATCTGCGCCAGCGACTGGCTGCTCACCTCGCCGCTGGCCACCACGCGCTGCACCAGCGAGCGCATTGCCAGGCGGTAGCCGGGCAGCTCGGGGCCGTGCCAGTGGCGCCAAGCGAGCCAGGCCAGCAGCGCGAGCGGCAGCAGGAGCAGCAGGTGGACAGGACGCAGGCGGGCGGCGGTGGGCGACACGGATCACTCCCTGACGAAGCCGGTGAATGAGCGGCAGTGTGCGAGAAAAGCGCTCGTCAGGCTACTGGCCGAGCAGGACCGGGGAGGGGGTTGCTCGAGAGGCCTGGCCCGGGGTGGGGCAGGCCGGGGCTGCGGCCCTCGGGGCCGCAGTGCGTCAGGCGGACTTCAGTCCTGCTGCAGCCAGCCGGCGACGAACTTCTCGCCGTACTCTTCCTTCCAGGCCTTGAGCTTCTTGTTGTTGCCGCTCTTGGTCTCCAGCACTTCGCCGGTGATCGGGTTCTTCCACACTTGCAGCTTGCGCACGCGGCGGCCGATATCCAGCTCCGGGAGGTGGATGGGTTGCGGCTGCAGAATGTCGAGGATGTTCTGCAGTTTGAAGCCGTACTCCTGCAGCAGCGCCTGGAGTTTTTCCTCGAACTCCATTTCCTGCTTCAGTTCCTGATCGTGCTTGAGCGATTCCAGTCGCGCCAGTTGCTCCCTGAGGGCCTGTTCGGCCTTGCGAAATTCCACCAGTTTGGACATCAGGTTTCTCCGGGGATGGGGAGGGTCTGCAATAAAATAATCCGGACAGCGAAGTCGACCCGGTCCCTGGGATGTCTTGCACCTGCGGATAAGCGCCTGCTTTTTATAGAGGGGCGTGCCCGCCGTCAATCTTTTAAAGAATAGCGAAAATGACGGCGGGCAGCGCTGGCGGGAAAGTTCAGCGCAAGATCAGTGCAGACAGCACTGTTTGAACTTCTTGCCGCTGCCGCACGGGCAGGGATCGTTGCGGCCGATCTTCGGCGCCTTGGGTTTTTCCGCTTCGGCCTGCCAGAAGTCGCGAATGGCGAATACCAGGTCGGGCAGGCTCTCGGTCATCTGCTCCAGTTCCTCGTCGGAGGCTTCCTCGCCATCGTCCAGCGAGTAGGCGCCGCTGAGCAGCATGAACGGCAGCAGCAGTTCCGGCTGCTGGTCGCGCAGGGCCTGCCAGTCCTTGTCGCGCAGCTCGACGCCGCGCATGTAGCCGTAGCACCACTCGTCGACGATGATCTCGTCTTCGCTTTCCTCGCTGACCTCGTAGATCGGCGCGAAACTTTCCGGGTCCTCGAACAGGCTGTGGGCCAGGGTGTTCATGTGGCGGATCAGCAGGTCGGTGAGGGTCTGCAGTTCGGCTTCCGACTCGAACTTCGGCAACTTGCCGCGCCACAGTGCCGGCAGCCATTCCGACGGCGAAATCGGATTGAGGCCGGTCAATACCGCGGTGAGGAAGCCGTCCAGCTCGGATACGCTGAACACGCAATCCACGTCCTCGCCGTCCTTGGCGTGTTCCTGCTCGACCTTTTCCGAATAGCTGAACAGCAGTTCGTTCAATTGCTCGATTTCCACCTCGTCGAGCGGCTTTTCATGTTCTTGCATGGGGATATTCCTGCGGTTGAGGGGGCGGGCGGATATCGGTGTTTCCCCCGCCCGTAGGGTGCGCCGAGCGCACCGGAAGTATTGCCCGGCGCGCTCGGCACGCCGCGGCGAATTATTTCTGCTGCTTGTCCATCAGCGCCTTCAGGTTGGCGAACGGATTGTGCTTCACCTGCGGCGACTTTTCGCCGGGAATCACCGCGCTGCCGTTTTCGCCGTTGTAGATCGAATACTTGGAGTGCTCGTGGTCGTGGCAATACAGGCAGAGCAACTCCCAGTTGCTGCCGTCGGCCGGATTGTTGTCGTGGTTGTGGTCGATATGGTGGACGGTCAGCTGGCTGAGGTTGGAATAGGTGAATTCCCGCGCGCAGCGTCCGCAGACCCACGGATACATCTTCAGCGCCTTGTCCCGGTAGCCTGCCTCGCGCTGCCTGTAGCTGGCGCTGCTGCCTGTTCTGTCCGACATGCTAGTGCTCACATTTTCCTGGATTGAACGAGGTGGCGCCGCTGGACGCCACCGCTTGCTGCGAGTGTTGGGCATGTTCGCCGGGCAGGCAAGAGGCTCAGTACAGCCACTGCTTGAGCGCCTCCAGATTGGTCACCTGGATCTGCTGTGCCGCCGGGTTGGGATCGCTCTTGGTCGGGTCGAGGCCGTAGCGCTTGAGCACGTACTGCACCAGCGCGCCGCGGCTGGGCAGCACCAGGCGGCCGTCCTGCATGGCGTAGTCGGTCTCGATGATGCGCTTCTGCTCCGGCAGCAGCCGGGCGTCGGGTTCGATGATCACGTCCACCTTGGTGTTCCAGCCCGGATCGTAGTCGCGCCCGTGCGGCGTGGGGTCGAGCAGCTCCGGCGTGCCGCGAAAGCGACTGAGCACGAAGTCGCGCCAGGCGCGGTTCTTCTCGCAATAGGCGCGCACATGCCAGCGCATGCCGGTGAACACCAGGGTGTGCGGTGCGATCACCCGGACCTCGACCCACGGCGTGTTGAACGACACATACTCCGCTTCCAGGCGCAGCCCTTCGCGACAGGCGCGCAGCAGCGGGCGCAGCACTTCCGGGCGTACGCTGCGGTCGGGCACCTCCAGCACCTCGGTATGCGCGTAGGTCCGCTCCAGGCCCTCGATGTGCGGGGCGCGCTCGCGGCTCTGGTTGAGCATGTGCAGGTAGGCGCTGGCGCTGCCGTCGATGAACCGCGGGCGGAACTGGCGGGTCGGCGTGTAGCCCTTCAGGCTGGCGTCGTATGTCAAGTTTCTTGGCGCATGCTCGCTGATGTAGCTGTTGATGTCCTTGCTCGCCTGCTGGCGCGAAATACCGAAGTTCTGGATCAGGTGCTGGGTGGTCAAGCGCCCTTCCCACAAGGCGATCGTCTCGATCAGGCGGTAGCGCATGGCCAGATCCCAGCGGATTTCCAGTGACTTCTTCGACCTCTCCATTGCCGCCTCCATGTGCTGCAAAACTTTACCTGTCCACTTTTACAGTCTCGACCTGTCGCCTGAGGCTACATATGGTGGTGGCGCGAAACAAGCGAAACCCGAGCGATGCAGGAGGCACGTCATGCGCAGGATTCCCACACTGGTCGCGGCCATGCAGCGACTCGGCACGCAGCCGGCAGAGTCCCGGTCGCCCTCGCCATCATCCCGCCCGCAGAAGAACCGAGACAGAGCTTCGATGATCAGCAGCGAGCGCTTTGCCAGCGCCTTTGGCTATGCCGCCCGAGCCCATGCCGCGCAGTTGCGCAAGGGCTCGACGGTGCCCTACATCTCCCACCCGCTGGCGGTCAGCGCGCTGGTGCTGGAATACGGCGGCGACGAGGACCAGGCCATCGCCGCCCTGCTGCACGACGTCATCGAGGACGGCGGCGCCGCGCATGCCTCGCCGATCAACCAGTATTTCGGCGAGCGCGTGCTGCGCATCGTGCTCGACTGCACCGATGCCCTCGGCGCGCAGAAGCCCGAGTGGCTGCCGCGCAAGCAACGCTACCTGGAGCACCTCGCCGGCGTGGCGCCCGACTCGCTGCTGGTCAACGCCTGCGACAAGCTGCACAACGCCCGCTGCATCCTGCGCGACCTGCAGCAGTACGGCGGCGCCGCCTTCGAGCGCTTCAGCGCCGGCCGTGAACCGGTGCTGTGGTACTACCGCAAGCTGAGCGAACTGTTCAGTCGGCGCGAGGCACTGCCGGCCGCGGCGTTGCGCGAGGTGGTGACGGGGATCGAGGCGCTGGCGGGGTGAGAGCCACAACTTTCACCTCGTGTCGAGTTCATCGCCTGGCACCGGCAACAGGTGTTCGTCGGCTGAGCGAGCGCCTTACGCGGGATGGCGCAGCGCCGGGCTGAAGCGGAGCATGTCGAGCAGGGCGTCGACCAGCGCTTCGGCTTCGCGGTCGAGGGGGTAGCTGTCGGGGTGCAGCAGCCAGTTGTCGATCAGGCCGTGGATGTAGGCGTGGATGACGATGGCGGCGCGCGGCAGCTCGAGGTCGGTGGGCAGCTGGCCGCGGCTGACCGCATTGCCGAGGGAGATGGCGATGTCCCGTTCGATCTCGCTGAGGGTGTCCTGCAGCTTGTGCCGCAGGTCGCCGAGTTCGCCGGCCAGTTCGCACTTGTGGTGGAGGATTTCGTTGACCCGCCGCTGTTGCGGGTCGTGCACGACCTTGCGCAGGAAGTGCACGAGGATGTAGCGCATCTGGCCCAGCGGGTCGGGTTCGGCGCTGTTCTGCGCCGCGGCGCAGACCACCTTGTTGGCGTCGTGCTGGCGGGTGAGCATGGCGTGGAACACGTCGGTCTTGCTGGTGAAGTGCCAGTACACGGCGCCACGCGAGACGCCGGCGTCGGCGGCGATGTCGGCCATGGTGCTGTGGGCCACGCCCTTGGCGGCGAACACCCGTTCGGCGCTGTCGAGGATCTGCTGGCGGGTGGCTTCGGCTTCTTCTTTGGTTCTGCGGGCCATCGGGGGTCTCGGCTGCCGGTCGCGGTCTATCTGCAGGTGGCCCGCCGGGGCGGGACTCGGAGTGTCACAGGGCAAGCGGAACATGGCCGCGCGGCCGGTCGATTCGGGGCCGTGCGGAGCAATGTCCGGCAATGATCGCGCGTTTACAAACAAACGCGAACGTAAGTATAGTGGCCAACACTGGAGAAGCAAACGCTCCCATACTCCTTTCCCTTGCTTGTGCACACCGATTCGAGGCCGTCCGATGAATAGCACTTCCGCACGCGCGACGCTGGGCTCCGCCGCCCTGCTGTCGCTTTTGCTGTTGGCTGGTTGCCAGAAAGAAGAGGCGGCGCCACAGGCGCGCCCCGCCCCGCAGGTGGGGGTGGTGACCCTCGAAGAGCAGCCGTTCACCCTGACCAGCCAGCTGCCCGGGCGCACCGCGGCCTATCGGATCGCCGAGGTGCGCCCGCAGGTCGACGGCATCATCCTCAAGCGCCTGTTCGAGCAGGGCACCGACGTCAAGGAAGGCCAGCAGCTCTACCAGATCAACCCGGCGGTCTACGAGACCAACCTGATGAAGGCCGAGGCCGACCTGCTGGCCGCGCGCACCCTGGCCGAGCGCTACAAGCAGCTGGTCGCCGACCAGGCGGTGAGCCGCCAGCAGTACGACAACGCACGGGCGGCGCAGATGCAGGCCGAGGCGGCGCTGGAGCGCGCGCGCATCGACCTGCGCTACACCAAGGTGCTGGCGCCGATCAGCGGGCGGATCGGCCGCACCGCGGTGACCGAGGGGGCGCTGGTGAGCAACGGGCAGAGCGCCGCCCTGGCGCAGATCCAGCAGCTCGACCCGATCTATGTCGACGTGGTGCAGCCGGCCAGTGACCTGCTGCGCCTGCGCCGCGAGCTGGAGAGCGGCCAGCTGGAGAAGGCCGGCGACAACGCCGCCAAGGTGACCCTGACTCTGCCGGACGGCAGCAGCTACGCCCACGCCGGCAAGCTGACCGTCTCCGAAGTGTCGGTGGACCAGGGCACCGGCACCGTGACCCTGCGCGCGGTGTTCCCCAACCCCGAGCGCCTGCTGCTGCCGGGCATGTTCGTCCAGGCCCAGCTGCAGGCCGGCAGCAAGCGCGCGGCGATCCTCGCCCCGCAGCAGGGCGTGACCCGCAACGCCAAGGGCGAGGCGAGCGCCATGGTGGTCAACGCCGAGAACAAGGTCGAGGTGCGCACGCTCAAGGCCGAGCGCACCGCCGGCAGCTACTGGCTGGTCAGCGACGGCCTCAAGGCCGGCGACCGCCTGATCACCGAGGGCCTGCAGTTCGTCAAGCCGGGCATCGAGGTCAATCCGCAGCCGGCGACCAACGTCAAGGCGCCGGGCAACGGCGCCGCGCCCAAGCCGGCTGACGCCCAGGCCGGGCAGTCGCCCGCCCAGAGCCGCTGAGGGGAGTCGTCATGTCTAGATTTTTCATCGACCGGCCGATCTTCGCCTGGGTGATCGCCCTGGTGATCATGCTGGCCGGCGGCCTGGCGATCCTCAAGTTGCCGGTCAACCAGTACCCGAGCATCGCCCCGCCGGCGATCGGCATCACCGTGGTCTATCCGGGCGCCTCGGCGCAGACCGTGCAGGACACCGTGGTGCAGGTCATCGAGCAGCAGCTCAACGGCATCGACAACCTGCGCTACATCTCCTCGGAGAGCAACTCCGACGGCAGCATGACCATCACCGCCACCTTCAACCAGGGCACCGATCCGGACATCGCCCAGGTGCAGGTGCAGAACAAGCTGCAGCTGGCCACCCCGGTGCTGCCCGAAGAGGTGCAGCGCCAGGGCATCCGGGTGACCAAGGCGGTGAAGAACTTCCTGATGGTGCTGGCCTTCGTCTCCGAAGACGGCAGCATGGATCGCAACGACCTGGCCAACTACATCGTCTCCAACGTCCAGGACCCGATCTCGCGGACCAAGGGCGTCGGCGACTTCCAGATCTTCGGTGCGCAGTACGCCATGCGCATCTGGCTGGATCCGGCCAAGCTGATCAACTTCCAGCTGACCCCCAACGACGTGCGCACGGCGATCCAGGCGCAGAACGTGCAGATCTCCTCCGGCCAGCTCGGCGGCCTGCCGGCGGTCGCCGGCCAGCAGCTCAACGCCACCATCATCGGCCGTACCCGCCTGCAGAGCCCCGATGAGTTCCGCAACATCCTGCTCAAGGTCAACGCCGACGGCTCGCAGGTGCGCCTCCGGGATGTCGCCGAGGTGGGCCTGGGCAGCGAGAACTACAGCATCACTTCGGCGTGGAACGGCAAGCCGGCGGCGGCCATGGCGGTCAAGCTGGCCACCGGTGCCAACGCGCTGGAAACCGCCAAGGCGGTGCGCCAGACCATCAAGGACCTGGAGCCGTTCTTCCCGCAGGGCATGAAGGTGGTCTACCCGTACGACACCACGCCGGTGATCTCCGCCTCCATCGAGGGGGTGGTGCACACCCTGTTCGAGGCGATCGTGCTGGTGTTCCTGGTGATGTACCTGTTCCTGCAGAACTTCCGCGCCACCCTGATCCCGACCCTGGCGGTGCCGGTGGTGCTGCTCGGCACCTTCGGCGTGCTGGCCGCCTGCGGCTTCACCATCAACACCCTGACCATGTTCGCCATGGTGCTGGCCATCGGCCTCTTGGTGGACGACGCCATCGTGGTGGTGGAGAACGTCGAGCGGGTGATGGCCGAGGAGGGCCTGTCGCCGCTGGAGGCCACCCGCAAGTCGATGGGCCAGATCCAGGGCGCGCTGGTCGGCATCGCCCTGGTGCTCTCCGCGGTGTTCGTGCCGATGGCCTTCTTCGGCGGCTCCACCGGGGTGATCTACCGGCAGTTCTCGATCACCATAGTCGCGGCCATGGCGCTGTCGGTGCTGGTCGCGCTGATCTTCACCCCGGCGCTGTGCGCCACCATGCTCAAGCCGATCGCCAAGGGCGACCACCACGACAAGCACGGCTTCTTCGGCTGGTTCAACCGCACCTTCCAGCGCGGCGTGAACGGCTACGAGCGCGGCGTGCTGGCGGTGCTGCGCCGCAAGACGCCCTACCTGCTGCTGTACGTGGCGATCCTTGGCGTGATGGGCTGGATGTTCACTCGCATCCCCACCTCCTTCCTCCCCGAGGAAGACCAGGGCGTGCTGTTCGCCATGGTGCAGACCCCGCCGGGCTCGAGCATGGAGCGCACCCAGGCGGTGGTCGACGAGATGCGCGACTACCTGCTCAACGACGAGAAGGGCATCGTGACCTCGGTGTTCACCGTCAGCGGCTTCAACTTCGCCGGCCGCGGGCAGAGCTCCGGCCTGGCCTTCATCGGCCTCAAGCCGTGGGCCGAGCGTAGCGGGGCGGGCAGCAGCGTGGCCGAACTGGCGCAGCGCGCGCAGAAGCGCTTCTTCGCCTTCCGCGACGGCCTGGCCTTCGCCTTCGCCCCGCCGGCGGTGATGGAGCTGGGTAACGCCACCGGCTTCGACTTCTTCCTGCAGGACCGCGCCGGCGTCGGCCCCGAGGTGCTCGGCGCCGCCCGCGACCAGTTCATGGCCCTGGCGGCGAAGAGCCCGGTGCTGACCCGCGTGCGCTTCAACGGCCTGCGCGACGAACCGCAGTACAAGCTGGTGATCGACGACGAGAAGGCGCGCGCCCACGGCGTGGCGCTGGACGAGATCAACAGCACCGTGTCGATCGCCTGGGGCGCCAGCTACGTCAACAACTTCATCGACCGCGGCCGGGTGAAGAAGGTCTACCTGCAGGGCGAGGCCAAGTCACGGATGGCTCCGGAAGACCTTGGCAAGTGGTACGTACGCAACGCCAGCGGCGGCATGGTGCCGTTCTCCGCCTTCGCCACCGGCGAGTGGATCTACGGCCCGCCCAAGCTGTCGCGCTACAACGGCGTGCCGGCGGTGGAAATCCTCGGCGAGCCGGCGCCTGGCTACAGCTCCGGCGACGCCATGGCCGAAGTCGAGCGGATCGCGCGGGAGCTGCCGCCGGGCGTCGGCCTGTCGTGGACCGGGCTGTCCTACGAGGAGCGCCTGTCCGGCTCCCAGGCGCCGGCGCTCTACGCGCTGTCGCTGCTGGTGGTGTTCCTCTGCCTGGCGGCGCTGTACGAGAGCTGGTCGATTCCCTTCTCGGTGATGCTGGTGGTGCCGCTCGGGGTGATCGGCGCGCTGCTGGCCACCTACGGTCGCGGGCTGTCCAACGACGTGTACTTCCAGGTCGGCCTGCTGACCACCATCGGCCTGTCGGCGAAGAACGCGATCCTCATCGTCGAGTTCGCCAAGGAGCTGCACGAGCAGGGCAAGAGCCTGTTCGACGCGGCGGTCGAGGCGTGCCGCATGCGTCTGCGACCGATCATCATGACCTCGCTGGCATTCATCCTCGGCGTGGTGCCGCTGGCCATTTCCCACGGCGCCGGCGCCGGCAGCCAGCACGCCATCGGTACCGGGGTGATCGGCGGCATGCTGACCGCGACCGTGCTGGCGGTGTTCTGGGTGCCGCTGTTCTACGTGCTGGTCTGCTCGGGTGCCGAGCGCAAACGCAAGCCGGCGGTGCAGGCCGAGAAGGAGTCCGCGCAGTGAAGAAGTCGATCCTGACCCTGAGCATCGCCCTGGCGCTGGGCGGCTGCTCGCTGATCCCGGACTACCATCGCCCGGCCGCCCCGGTGGCCGACGCCTGGCCGCAGGGCGCGGCCTACACGGCGGCCGACACCAGTGCGGCGCCGCTGCCGGAGTGGCGCAGCTTCTTCCGCGATCCGGCGCTGCAACGGGTGATCCAGGTGGCGCTGGACAACAACCGCGACCTGCGCGTGGCGGCGCTCAACGTGCAGGCCTTCCAGGCGCAGTACCGCATCCAGCGCGCCGAACTGTTCCCGCAGGTCGGCGCGAACGCCAGCGGCACCC
The DNA here is from genome assembly GCA_035635035.1 of Pseudomonas sp. GTDB lineage: Bacteria > Pseudomonadota > Gammaproteobacteria > Pseudomonadales > Pseudomonadaceae > Geopseudomonas. The sequence continues at coordinate 1,772 of DASQBU010000367.1, read as the reverse complement.
GCCAGCGTCTGCCGGGCGATCTGTCGCGCACCGGCAAGGCCGAGGTGAACGGCGAGTACGGCGCCACCCTCGGCGTCAGCGCCTGGGAGCTGGACCTGTTCGGCCGCCTGCGCAGCCTGCGCGATGCGGCGCTGGAGCAGTACTTCGCCACCGAGCAGGCGCAGCGCAGCGTGCAGGTCGCCCTGGTGGCCAGCGTGGCCAACGCCTGGCTGACCCGCCAGGCCGACGCCGAGCTGCTGGCGCTGAGCCAGGACACCCTGAAGACCTACGAGCAGAGTTACGCGCTGACCCAGCGCAGCCACGAAGTCGGCGTGGCCACCGCGCTGGAGCTGCAGCAGTCGCGCACCGCGGTGGAAGGTGCGCGGGCCCGGGTGGCGCAGTACACCCGCCTGCTGGCCCAGGACCAGAATGCCCTGCAGTTGCTGCTGGGCAGCGCGGCGCCGGGCGACCTGCCGGCGGCCCAGTCGCTGGACCAGGCGCTGCTCGCCGAGCTGCCGGTCGGCCTGCCGTCGACCCTGCTGCAGCGTCGTCCGGACATCCTCCAGGCCGAGCACGCCCTCAAGGCGGCCAACGCCAACATCGGCGCGGCGCGCGCGGCGTTCTTCCCGAGCATCAGCCTGACCGCCAGCGCCGGCACCACCAGCAGCCAGCTGTCCGGGCTGTTCGACGCCGGCAGCGGCACCTGGCTGTTCCAGCCGAAGATCAACCTGCCGATCTTCACCGCCGGCCGGCTCAAGGCCAGCCTCGACTATGCCAAGGTGCAGAAGGAGATCCAGGTCGCGCAGTACGAGAAGGCGATCCAGACCGCCTTCCGCGAGGTGGCCGACGGTCTCGCCGCGCGCGGCACCTACCGCGAGCAGCTCCAGGCCCAGGGCGAGCTGGTCAAGGCCAGCGCCGAGTACTACCGCCTGGCCGACAGCCGCTACCGCAGCGGGGTGGACAGCCACCTGACCCTGCTCGACGCCCAGCGCCAGCTGTACAGCGCCCGCCAGCAGCTGATCGGCGACCGCCTGGCCCAGCTGGGCAGCGAGATCAACCTGTTCAAGGCCCTCGGCGGCGGGGTGCAGTGAGTCGCGCCGCTCATCGGCAGACAAGGAAAAGGCGCCCCGCGGGGCGCCTTTTTCGTTGCCGCGGCGCTCAGTCGCGCTCGGCCAGCAGCAGGAGGTTGCGCGGGGTCAGCTGGTAGGCGCAGAAGCTGCCGAGGCGCACCCGGTAGCCCTGCTCCTCGAGGTACAGGGCGCGGTCGAGCAGCAGCCACAGCTCCAGCGGGCGGCGGAACAGGCCGCGCAGCAGTTCCAGGTTGCGCACCTCGGCCAGGCGCCGCCAGCCGGCGGCCTCCAGCGCCGCCCAGTCGCGCTCGGCGGGGGCGGGGAGTTCCTTGAGGGCGGCCAGCTCGCGGCAGTAGGCGGCGAACGGCTTGTCCAGCCAGCTCGGCGGCAGCGACGGCACCGGCAGGTAGTCGTCCACCCCGCGCAGTTCGCGCTGCAGCAGGTCGAAGGCCAGCCGGCGCGCCATCGACTGGTCGCGCTGGCGGCGTACCCGCGCCCCGGCGGTGACCGTCTCGGCCAGCGGCAGGCGCAGGTCGTCGCGGCTCAGGCGCAGCGACGAGGCCTGCGCGGCCTGTGACAGCGGCCGGTAGAACTCCTACGAGATGCGATTGTAGCAGCACGGCGCCACCGCCAGCTGGCGACAGCCCTTGGCGCTGGCCAGTTCGAGCAGGCGCAGGTGCAGCTCGCCGCAGGCGTGCAGGGCCACCGGGGTGTGTTCGGCGG
>DASQBU010000366.1:0-3045 GCA_035635035.1 Pseudomonas sp. | reverse complement strand
CGAGGCGTTGGCCAGGTTGCCGCCGAGGCTGGCGCGGTTGCGGATCTGCCGCGAGGCGAAGCGCGCCAGCAGCGCGCCGAAGTCCGGATACTCGGCGGCCAGCAGCGCCGCGCAGTCGCTCAGCGGCAGGGCGGCGCCGATCTCGATGTGCGTGGCGTCGACCGCGATGCGCTGCAGCTCGGCCACCCGACCGAGGTCGATCAGCAGCGGCAGCGCGCGGTGGCGCTGGGTGATCTCCAGGGCCAGGTCGGTGCCGCCGGCCAGCAGGCGCGCCTGCGGCTGGGCCTGGTACAGCGCGGCCAGCTCGTCGAGGGTCTGCGGCAGCAGGCAGCGCCGCCCGTCCCGCTCCAGCGCGGGCGGCTCGCCGGCGGCGATGGCCTGCAGGGTTGCCAGCGTCTCGGCTGCATGGCGGTCGAAGCGGTCCGCCTCGCGCCGGCTGCAGGCCTGTTCGGCGGCGGCGAGGATCGGCCGGTAGCCGGTGCAGCGGCACAGGTTGCCGCCCAGCGCCGCCAGCGCCTGCTCGCGGTCGTAGCCGGCGGCGCTCTTCTGCAGGGCGAACAGCGACATGACGATCCCCGGCGTGCAGAAGCCGCACTGGCTGGCGTGGCAGTCGGCCAGCGCCTGCTGCACGCCGTGCAGGTGGCCGGGCTGGCCGAGGTCCTCGACGCTGAGCAACTGCCTGCCGTGCACGGCGCTCATCAAGGTCAGGCAGGCGTTGACGCTGCGGTAGCGCAGGCGCGCATCGGGCGCCGCCGGGTCCGGCTCGGCGAGCACCACGGTGCAGGCGCCGCAGTCGCCGGAGGCGCAGCCCTCCTTGGTGCCGGTGCGGCCCAGATGGCGGCGCAGGTATTCGAGCACGGTGAGATTGGGATCGAGCGCCGTCTCGCGACGCAGCTCGTGGCCGAGAAGAAACTGGATCACGGCGATCCTCCCTTGTCTTGTTTTCTGATCCTGCCTGCCTTGCCTTGACTGTAGTGAGGCACGCCGGGCACAGCAACCGGCACGCCTCGGCCTGGTGCATCGTTGCGCGCCAGCAGAGGGCGGGCGACACCGCTAGGAGTACGCTGGCATGTGGCTTGCTTGATCGCCTGCAAACAATTATCGCGGCCCTGTCGCCTGTGGAATCCGCCATGACCGACCACTCCCCCCGCTCCGACGCCCTGGCCTGGGCCGCCGGCTCGGACGCCCCGGAACAGAACGTCCTCGAACTGGGCTTCATGCCGCTGGCCGACGCCGCACCGCTGATCGTCGCCGCCACCCAGGGCTTCGCCCAGCCCTACGGGCTGACCCTCAACCTGCGCCGCCAGCCGTCCTGGGCCAGCCTGCGCGACAAGCTGCTGTGCGGCGAGCTGGACGCCGCGCAGATGCTCTACGGCCAGGTCTACGGCATCCACCTGGGACTCGGCGGCCCGGCCACGCCCATGGCCATCCTCATGGGCCTGAACCAGAACGGCCAGTCGATCACCTTAGGCAACGCCCTGCGCGAGGCCGGCGTGACCAGTGCCGAGGCACTGCGCGCACGCACGCACCAGGGCGGTGCGAAACTCACCTTCGCCCACACCTTCCCTACCGGCACCCACGCCATGTGGCTGTACTACTGGCTGGCCAGTCACGGCATCCACCCGCTGCGCGACGTGCACAGCGTGGTAGTGCCGCCGGCGCAGATGGTCGCCCACCTGCGCGCCGGGCGCATCGACGGCTTCTGCGCCGGCGATCCGTGGGGCGCCCACGCGGTGGACGAGAACCAAGGCTTCACCGTCGCCACCAGCCAGTCGATCTGGCCGGACCACCCGGAGAAGGTCCTCGGCGTCACCCGCGAGTTCGTCGAGCGCTGCCCCAACAGCGCACGCGCGCTGAGCATGGCCCTGCTCGAAGCCTGCCGGTTCATCGACGCGAGTCCGGAGAACCGCCGCAGCACCGTGCAGCTGCTCAGCGCCGCCGAGTTCGTCGGCATGCCGGTGGCCACCCTCGAGCCGCGCTTTCTCGGCCAGTACCAGGACGGCCTCGGCCACGCCTGGCAGGACGCCCACGCCCTGCGCTTCTTCGCCGACGGTGCGGTGAACATGCCCTACCTGTCAGACGGCCTGTGGTTCCTCACCCAATTCCGCCGCTGGGGCCTGCTGCGCGACGATCCGACGTACCATGAAACCGTCGCCGCCGTGCACCGCCTCGACCTCTACCGCGAGGCCGCCGGCGCCCTGGGCATCACCGTGCCGCCACCACTGCGCGGCGCCAGCCTGTGCGACGGCCAGGTCTGGGACGGCAGCGACCCGGCCGGCTACGCGCGCAGCTTCGCCCTGCATGCGCTGGACGAACGCCGTTCGGCAGCCGTATGAACCGTGGAGGCCCGCCCATGCTGCGCATCCTGCTGATCAACGACACCGCCAGGAAGGTCGGACGCCTGAAGAGCGCGCTGAGCGAAGCCGGCTTCGAGGTGCTCGACGAGTCCGGCCTGACCATCGACCTGCCGGCGCGGGTCGCCGCGCTGCGCCCGGACGTCATCCTCATCGACAGCGAGTCGCCCGGCCGCGACGTGATGGAGCAGGTCTGCCTGGTCAGCCGCGACCAGCCCCGGCCGATCGTGATGTTCACCGACGAGCACGACCCCAAGGTGATGCGCCAGGCGATCCAGTCCGGGGTCAGCGCCTACATCGTCGAGGGCATCCACGCCCAGCGTCTGCAGCCAATCCTCGACGTGGCCATGGCGCGCTTCGAGAGCGACCAGGCGCTGCGTGCCCAGCTCAATGCCCGCGACCAGCAACTGGCCGAGCGCAAGCGAATCGAGCTGGCCAAGGGTCTGCTGATGAAAATGCGCCAGTGCAACGAGGACGAGGCCTACACGCTGATGCGCCGCCAGGCCATGAGCAAGCAGCAGAAGCTGATCCAGGTGGCCGAACAGATCATCGCTATGCACGAGATGCTGGGAAACTGAGCTCGCCCCGGTCGCAAAGCCGACATAGCCGGCCGCGGCCGGCCGACTCCCGACACTGTGGCGCCTCAGGCGAGGCCGAGGAACTGCAGGGTCGCCCGGTACAGTTTGCCGCC
>DASQBU010000365.1:0-5693 GCA_035635035.1 Pseudomonas sp. | reverse complement strand
CGCAGGCTTCGGCGGCGTCCAGTTCGGCGGCCAGCTCAGAGAGCAGCTGGGTGTTGAGGGCGTTGAGCGCCTCGGGGCGCTGCAGGGTGATCAGGCGCACGCCCTGTTCGGGGGGCAGGACGCTCAGGGTCTGAGGCATGGAGATGTCCTCGGGGCACGCACGGGCACCTGGGGCGCCGGGCTGGTTTATTGGAATTGTTGTCGCTTCCGCGGCCCGTCCTGTGGGGTGGGCGGGGTGCTTCGCGGAGCAGCCATTTGAGTCGAGTATACCCATAAAGTGATACAGATCAATGATGCATAATCTATTTCCTGTGTCTGTTTTGTCGCTTTGGGCTCCGTCTCGGAAGGGGCTGGCGGGGGCTGCTCCTAGCGCGTTTCCGGGTGCTTGATCTGCTGCTGGTTGCCGTGGATGCCAGCATAACCTTGATTCGCAAGGGCTTCGCCCGGCGTGTGGATTTCTCCGTCGAGCGCGGGTAATGTGATTCGATACAAGAAAGTGGTCTGGTGTTAGACAAATGTCTTATTTGTTGGCCGGGCCCGCCACACACGAGGAATCCGCCGTGCCTGCTTCCGTCTCCGCACTCGACCTGTTCGCCCGCCACCAGCCGCTGCTCGAACGCGCCCTCCAGGCCATCGCCGAGCGCGACCACTGGACCCCCTATCCGGAAAGCCAGCGTCCCTACGGCGAAGAGGCGCTGGCCGCCGGGCCGGTCAACTTCGCCGCGCTGCAGGGCCGCCACTTCGAGCTGTACTGTCCGGCGGTCAAGGGCCGCGTCGGCGGCGAGCGCTCGCCCTACGGCTTCGCGCTGGGCATCACCTACGATCAGCCCGACCTCGACGCCCTGCTCGCGCACCTGCAGGGGCAGCTGCCGGCCTGGCGCGCCGCCGGCCCGCAGGCCTGGATCGGCTTGTGCCTGGAGATCCTCCAGCGCCTCAACGCGCTGAGCGCGGACATCGCCCACGCGGCGATGCACACCACCGGCCAGGGCCTGCCGATGGCCTTCCAGGCCGCCGGCCCGCACGCGCAGGATCGCGGCCTGGAGGCGGTGGCGCAGGCCTGGAAGCTGCTGCGCGAGGTGCCGCAGACGGCGCGCTGGACCAAGCCGCAGGGCAAGCTCGAGCCGCTGGTGGTCGACAAGCGTTTCCACATCGTGCCGCGCGGCATCGCCCTGGTGATCGCCTGCTCGACCTTCCCGACCTGGAACACCTACCCCGGCCTGTTCGCCAGCCTGGCCACCGGCAACCCGGTGCTGGTCAAGGCGCACCCCGGCGCCATCCTGCCGGTGGCGATGACCGTGCGCGTCGCCCAGCAGGTGCTGGCCGAGGCCGGCTTCGACCCGGCGCTGGTCAGCCTGGTGCCGGACACCAGCGATGCGCCGGTGACCCAGCAGCTGGCCCTCGATCCGCGGGTCAAGGTGATCGACTTCACCGGCTCCAGCGCCTTCGGCAACTGGCTGGAGGACCACGCCCGCCAGGCCCAGGTGTTCACCGAGAAGTCCGGCCTGAACAGCGTGGTGATCGACAGCGCGAGCGATCTGAAGGCGGTGGCGCGCAACCTGGCGTTCAGCCTCAGCCTGTATTCCGGGCAGATGTGCACCACCCCGCAGGCCATCTACGTGCCGCGCGGCGGCATCCGGACTGCCGAGGGCCATGTGAGTTTCGATCAGGTGGCGCAAACCCTGGCCGGCGCGGTGAGCAAGTTCCTCGCCGACAACGAGCGCGCCTGCAGCGTGCTCGGCTGCATCCAGTCCGAGGCCACCCTGGCGCGCCTCGACGCCTGCCGCGAACTGGGCGAGGTGCTGCTGGACAGCGAGGCGCGCGTGCATCCGGAATACCCGCAGGCGCGCGTGCATACCCCGTTGCTGCTCAAGGTCGACGCCAGCGCCCGCGAGGCCTACGCCGAGGAGCGCTTCGGGCCGATCAGCTTCGTGATCGCCACCGACGACACCGCGCACAGCCTGCAGCTGGTGCGCGAGACCCTGAGCGAGAAGGGCGCGCTGACCCTGGCGGTGTACTCCACCGACGAGGCGGTGCTGGAACAGGCCGAGGCGCTGGCGCAGGATGTGGCGGTGGCGCTGTCGATCAACCTGGACAACGGCCTGTTCGTCAACCAGTCGGCGGCGTTCAGCGACTTCCACGGCACCGGCGGCAACCCGGCGGCCAACGCGGCACTGACCGACGCGGCCTTCGTTGCCCGGCGCTTCGTGGTGGTGCAGAGTCGCCGTCACGCCTGATATGTTCCCCCGGCCCCTCTGCCCGATATTGGCAGAGGGGCGATTCACGCCGCCGCGCCCCGGGTCGGGCGCGGGACGGACAACAACAAGAATGAGGAATGGCCATGCCCTGTTATCGTTACGCCGGGGTCACCCCGGTGGTCCATCCGGACGCCTACGTCCATCCCACCGCGGTACTGATCGGCGACGTCATCGTCGGTCCCGGCTGCTATGTCGGCCCGCTGGCCAGCCTGCGCGGCGACTTCGGGCGCATCGTCCTCGAGGAGGGCGCCAACCTGCAGGACACCTGCGTGATCCACGGCTTCCCCGGCAGCGTCACCCGCATCGCCCGCAACGGCCACATCGGCCACGGCGCGGTGCTGCACGGCTGCCAGATCGGCGAGGACGCCATGGTTGGCATGAACGCGGTGGTGATGGACGACGCGCAGATCACCGCGCGCTCGATCGTCGCCGCCTGCGCTTTCGTCAAGGCCGGCTTCAGCTGCGAGGAGCAGTCGCTGGTGATGGGCGCGCCGGCGCGGGTCAGCCGCCAGCTCACCGACAAGGAAGTGCGCTGGAAGCAGGCCGGCACCCGCGAGTACCAGGTGCTGGCGCAGCGCTGCCGCGAGGCCATGGAGGAGTGCGCGCCGCTGGCGGCGGTCGAAAGCGACCGGCCCAGCCTGCCGGCCTCCGAGGTCAAGCCCAAGGGCGCTTGAAATGAAAAGCCCGCAACGCCTGGCGTTTCTCTCCTGCGGTGCGGGCCAAGATGAATGCCCCTCACGGGCGGCGGCGGGCCTGTGGTATGGGCAACGGCCGATCCGTGGTCAGCGCTGGGCGGTGGGTGTCTCCGCGGCCTGATCCCGCCAAGTGTCGATCAGATTTCGGCAGCCGGCCATCGACAATCCGTTGCTCTCCATGAATTGTCTGATCTCGGGCAGGGCCGTGCGGGCCTTGGGATGGATGTCGTGGAACAGCAGGATGCCTCGGCGCCAGAGCAGCATCAGGGTGGTCAGCCGGTCCTGCATGGCGGTGCTCGGCAGTTTGGCGTTCCAGTCCAGAGAGTCGATGTTCCACAGCACCACGCGCCCGCCGTGGGCCTTCAGGTAGGTCGCCTGCTCCAGGCTGCGCTGTCCGTAGGGCGGGCGGAACCAGGCACCTCCGGCGGGGCCACCGGATTGCACGCTGGCGATCAGCCGGTCGGTCTTCTCCAGCGAGTCCTGCCAGGCGACCAATTTCTGGTGCGACACATGGCTGTAGCCGTGGGAGGCCAGGCACTGACCTTGATACAGCTCGCCCAGTACAGCAGCGGACTGTTTACCCAGGCGCCTTTCGAGGTTTTCGCCGAGCGTGAAGAAGAATGCACTGTTGCCGCTGTCGCGCAGCCAGTGCAGCAGTTGCTCGGTCTCGTCGTTGCGCGAGGGGCCGTCATCGAAGCTCAGGGCGAATTGCCGGTCGGGCAGCTCGAAGCCGGTCAGCTCTTGGCCGTCCAGTCGGGCGATTTCGCTGGTGATGAGCGGAAACAGCGCCGCCAGCCGGACCTGTTCATAGAGATAGGTGGTATGGAATCCCTCGGCAGCCTGCCGCCAGGCTTGGGGGGCGTCGGCAGCCTTTGCGGCCAGTCGCCCGAGCGCCGGCCAGTCCCCGGCTGGCGAGCAGACCTCGCCAGCGTCGCAGTTGCGGCTGGCCGCCTGGTAATTCGCCAGCAGGCGGCGGCGTGTCTCGGTCAGCCAGTTCGCGACGCCTTCGACGTTCGGCGTCTTCAGTCCGGTGAAGGTCTGGATCGCCTGCGCATCGGACAAGGGCGTGCGCTCGATGACCCGCACCATGGCGAGGATCTCCTGACGCGATGCCCGGTCGAAGCGCTGCGGATTATCGATGGTTTCGGGCCAGAGATGGCGGTCGTAGCTGGCAACCTTCTCCGGCCCCGCCGCCAGCGCGGCGGTGGCCGTCAGAGAGAGCACCGCCGCGACCAGTCTGGCCTTGCGGACGAGCATTCCGTGCGGACGGTCCATGTCAGCGGCCCAGCTTTTCGTTCATGCGGGCAATGGACTGGTCGTACACAGGGTTGCTCTTGTAGTTCTTCGCCCACAGGAAGTTCTGCAACGCCTGCTCGAATTTGTTCTGTGCCTCGAAAATGCGCGCGATGTTGTAGTGCGAGCTGGCCAGCACGGTGTTGCGGGTATTGCCTCGAGCCAGGGCGATCGCTTGGCGGTTGGCCCAGATGGCATCGGCCAGTTTGTCCTGGCGCTGGTAGGACAGGCCCAGGTTGCTGAAGGCCTGCGCGTAGGTGGGGTCGTTCTTCAGCGCCTCCTTGTAGTAGAACTCGGCATCGTCGTACTTCTTGGCGTGATAGAGCCCCTCTCCCTGCCTGTTCTGCTCCTGCGCCAGCTTGGCCGTCCGCTGGATGTCGTGGGCCTTGGCGATCGGTTCGATGAGCGCGTTGTTGTTGAACAGCTCGATCTCGGCCAGACCGTTGTCGCCGCTGTCAGCATCTTCCAACATCACCTTGAAGCGGGAAACGCGCGTCGGTGCCTCGAGGGCGAACGACTGCGCCTTCTGGCCTGGCTTGAGTTCGTAGAAGCGCTTGTCCTCGTCGTTGATCAGCACGCTGACGCGCCGGGTCGTGCTGCCCGCCGGCAGGGTCAGGGCGAAACGGTCGACGTTCTGCGGCGTGGCGAAATTCAGTGCCACCCATTCGCCGATGCCGGCGCCGGACACGCCTTCCGCCCACGCAGTGGCCGGGTTGCCGTCGATCACGTTGTGCGGAGCGAGCCGGCTGTTGATGCCGCTGAAACCGTCGACCCGCGAGGAGGCGGTCACCCAGCTTGGTGCCTGGTACTGGGAGACGCCGCTGCCTTCACTGGCCCCCTTCAGGCGGACTTCCAGGGCTCGCCAGGTGTTGTCGTAGTCCGGGCGGCTGGTGGTCAGGGTCAGGCGGTAGTTGCTGGAGGAGCCGCCGGCGATCTGCTCGATGATGCGCTTGAACTGGCCGGAGTCCTTGTCGTAGAAGCTGCCCGCCAGGCTATCCGCCATCCACCGGTACTGGTCGAGGTTCGGGCCAACCACGTTGAGCACGGCGCCGAGTTTCTTCAGGTCGGCGAGCGAGTCCTGGGTTGTCAGCGGCGTGACGCTGTCGGCGCTGTGGAAGGAAGCGTCGGTGATCAGGATGAACACCTTGCGGCGCGCCGGATCGTGGCTCAGCGAGGTAGCGCCGTAGCGCAGGGCCTCCAGAGCGTTTTCCGGCTCGTCGCCGCCGCCCTGGGCGCGCAGGGCCGCCACGGCCGCCTTGAAGTCGCTGGCCGACTTGGTGAAATCCACCTTGTGGCGCAGCTCGTCGCCGAAGGAGATCAAGGCGAAGCGATAGTCGACGCCGGAGGACTGAACGATGTTGGCGAACTCCAGGGTACGCTGGATCAGTCCATCGATCTCCTCGGCCATGCTGCCGGTGTCGTCGAACACGAAGACGAAGTCCACGCCGCG
>DASQBU010000364.1:0-9550 GCA_035635035.1 Pseudomonas sp. | reverse complement strand
CCTGGGTGGCCGGGTTGATCACCTCGCGCCACTCGCGGGTGGCGGACTCGACGAACTCGCCGTTGATCAGCAGCTTGACGGTGGGGATGGAGCGGGTCGCGGTCATGTTTACCTCGCCTTGTGCAGGCCTGCTTTGTTGTTCTTCCCGACGTGGGCCGGGTGTTGAAATGAGGCTACCAGTGGAAAATTGCCGGGCACAATGACGCGATTTGCACAGGTGGTCTGCATATTTGCACAATGGCCCGGTCGCCTGCTGTCCTCAGGTTAGTCCGGGCACAGGCAGCGCGCCCTTCAGGCCTTTTCAGGAGAAAGCGAGGCGATGGACTGGGACAATCTGCGTTACTTCCTCGAACTGTCGCGCGCCGGCAAGCTGACCGCGGCGGCGCGGCGCCTGGGCGTCGACCACACCACGGTGGCGCGGCGGGTGCAGGCGCTGGAGAAGCAGCTCGGCCAGCCGCTGTTCATCCGCAGCGGTGCGGGCTACAGCCTGGCCGAGGCCGGGCGGCGCCTGCTGGCCCAGGCCGAGGCGATGGAAAGTGCCTACCTGGCCATCGAGCAGCCGGGGGAGGGCGGTGCCGACAGCCTGTCCGGGCTGGTGCGGATCGGCGCCACCGAAGGCTATGGCGTCGCCTTGCTGGCCAGCCAGTTGGCCGAGCTGACCCAGCGCCATCCCAATCTGGGCATCGACCTGCTGGCGGTGCCGCGCATGGTGCACCTGGCGCGCCACGAGGCGGACATCGTCATCACCCTGGACCGCCCCGAGCGCGGCCCGTACATCATTACCCGGCTGACCGACTACGTGCTGCGCCTGTACGCCTCGACCGACTATCTCGCGCGCCACCCGCCGATCCGCCGCCGCGAGGACCTGCGCGAGCACCGCTTCGTCAGCTACATCGAGGACCTGCTGTACAGCAAGGAGCTGCACTACCTGGACGAGATCGGCCGCCCGGGGCAGATCGCCCTGCGCAGCACCAGCATCCTGGCCCAGCAGAATGCGGCCCTGGCCGGCGCCGGGCTGGCCATCCTGCCGAGCTTCGCCGCCCGCCGCGAGCCGACCCTGCAGGAGGTCCTGCCCGAGCAGATCGAGTTCGTCCGCACCTTCTGGATGCTGATGCCGGTGGAGAACAAGGACCTGGCGCGCATGCGCGCGTGCTGGGACTTCCTGCGCGAAATGGCCGGGCAGAACCGCGACCTCATGCTCGGGCGCTGAGGGGGCCCGCAGGGCGTTCCGCTGCGGGGTGAGGCGGGCAGGAGCGCACCGGCGTTTCCCGAGGTGTTACCCCGCCGGCCCGACGTAACGGAGTCTGGGAGTCCCGGTAACGAGGTCACGCGATTTTACCCCGCCAAGAGTCAGGCGTTATTGCGTAACTTGTTGATTTGTAATGGATTTTAAAAATCTGGCACGGGCCGTGCTTTAGTATTGGCACAACAAAAACAACAACGCTGAACCAACACAATAAAAACAACACGCAACGACTCCAACACAACAAGAACAACAGGGTGGAGGCGCAGCAAACTGATTCTTTTGGAGAGGAGTTGCCCTAAGGGTGCTCCCGCGACCGGACCGAGAACAATAAAACTGCCCCGAGGCAGCATCCCGCACCGGTTGAGCCCGCAAGGGTAGCGGCAACATCAGCATCCAAAGGAATCCGTTTGTTCTTGAGTCCCGGCTTGGGACAGCTTCCGGACCGCAGGTCCGGGCGGGTGGCCAACAAGAACAACAAGCCCGTCAGCATAATAAGAACAACGCACGACCGACTTGAGGGGGAGCCTAGGCTCCCCCTCGTGCTTTCTGCCGCAGTCTCCTCAAGCCCGCCCATGCCGACCCGCTGTCCCCGTAGCGGACGCAGCCTCGCCAACGTCGTTCGCCGAGCCTTCCCGCAAAACGTCCCCAGGCCGCCTCAAGCGAAGTCCGCCGCCAGCGCGCAGCGCTGCTCGCCGCTCAGCATCCCCTCTACACGCAGCGCCGGCAGCGTCGAGGCCAGGCTGACCGCGGCGCCGTTCCGCCAGGCGGCGATGTGCGCCGCGCTCAGCGGGAAGCGCAGGAAGTGCACGGCGGAGGTCTTTTCCTCGTTGCTGCGCGGCAGGTCCTCGTCGGCGATGGCGAGCACCGGTGGGCAGCCCTGCACCCGCAGCTCGATGCCGTGCTCGATGCCGCGCAGGCGCACCAGCTCACGCTTGCGCTCGGCGACGTCGGCAAACTCCAGCATCAGGGTGGCCTTGAGGTTGTCGCCGTCGGGGATCAGCGGGTTGTAGGCATCCAGTTCGTCCTGGATGCCGTCCGCTTCGAAGATGCGCTCGATGCGCAGCATTTCCTGCACCTGGTACTGCACGGTCAGGCGATCCTCGAAGATCAGCGTCAGATGCTCGCCGAGGTACAGGGTGCGCGCCTTCTTGTGCGCCATCACCCGGGCGCGGAAATCGGCGCGCTGCTGGGCGTAGTGTTCCAGGCTGAACAGGTCTTCGCGGGCGAGTGCTTTCATGGGGGATGGGCTCATGGAGTCAGATGCCGTAGGCCTTGCGCAGCAGGCTCAGGGGATGCTCTGCCGGCGGGTTGTCGCCCAGGCCGTGGGCGATGTGCCCGGCGGCCATCGGGCAGTCGCTGGTGAAGTGCGCGGGCGCGGCCTCGGTCACGCGGCGTTCCACCGGCTTGGCCAGCTGGCGCGACAGCGCGTAGGTCGCGCGCTTCACGCCGTAGGTGCCGTCGTGGCCCGAGCAGCGCTCGATGGTGACGATCTCGGTGCCGGGCACCAGTTCGAGGATCTCGCGGGTCTTCGGGCCGATCTTCTGCACGCGCTGGTGGCAGGCCACATGCCAGGCGAGCTTGCCCAGCGGCTGCTTGAAGTCGGTGTTCAGCAGGCCGGCGCGGTGGCGCTCCATCAGGTACTCGAAGGGGTCGAAGAAGCGCTCGCGCACCAGCGCCACCTCGGGATCGTCGGGGAACATCAGCGGCAGTTCCTGCTTGAACATCAGCACGCAGGACGGCACCGCGGCGGTGAAGTCCCAGCCCTCGCGGGCCATGCGCGCCAGCACCGGGATGTTGGCTTCCTTGTACTGGCGCACCGTTTCCAGGTCGCCCAGTTCGAGCCGCGGCATGCCGCAGCAGCTTTCCCGCTCCACCAATGCGGTGGGGATGGCGTTGTGGGCGAGGACCGCGACCAGGTCCTGCACCACGTCGGGAGCGGAGTGATCGCAGTAGCAGGTGGCGAAGATCGCCAGCTTGCCACGCGTGCGCCCGGCCGCGCGGGCCTCGCCGCTGCTGCGCAGATGCTTGAGGCGCTGGCGGGCGGTGGGGGCGTGATAGGTTGGCACCCGCGCCCGGGCGTCGACGTCGAGGGTCTTCTCCAGCAACTGGCGCGCCGCCGGATGGCGGTTGGCGGCGTTGACCACGTCCACCACGCCCGGTAGCGAGGCCAGCCGGCCGACCTGGCGGGTGCTGGCGAGGATCCGCGCCGACAGCGGCGCGCCCTGCTCGCGAAAGTGCACCGCCTTGGCGCGCAGCATCAGGTGCGGGAAGTCGACGTTCCACGGATGCGGCGGGGTGTACGGGCACTTGGTCTGGTAGCACAGGTCGCACAGGTAGCACTGGTCGGTGACCTTGGCGTAGTCGGCCTTGGCCACGCCGTCGACCTCCATCGTCGGCGAGGCATCGACCAGGTCGAACAGGGTGGGGAAGGCCTGGCACAGGCTGACGCAGCGCCGGCAGCCGTGGCAGATGTGGAAGACCCGCGCCTGCTCGGCCTCCAGCGCGGCGCGGTCCCAGAATCCGGGCTGGTCCTGGCCGAGCGGATGGCGGGTGGGCGCTTCGAGGTTGCCTTCGCGGGGGCTGTCGGTGGGCTCGGCCATGTTCGCCTCCCGGGCCGCTGTGTCCAGCGCCCGTGTCCGGTACGCGGTATCCGCAGCCGGGGCGGCCCGCGGCGGGGTCGCCCCGGGCGGGATCAGCCCAGTTCGTCGAGGGCTTTCTGGAAGCGGTTGGCGTGGGAGCGCTCGGCCTTGGCCAGGGTCTCGAACCAGTCGGCGACCTCGTCGAAGCCTTCCTCGCGCGCCACCTTGGCCATGCCCGGGTACATGTCGGTGTACTCGTGGGTTTCCCCGGCGATGGCGCTCCTCAGGTTGAGGTTGGTGCCGCCGAACGGCAGGCCGGTGGCCGGGTCGCCGCACTGCTCCAGGTATTCCAGGTGGCCGTGGGCGTGGCCGGTCTCGCCTTCGGCGGTGGAGCGGAACACCGCGGACACGTCGTTGTAGCCTTCCACGTCGGCCTTGCCGGCGAAGTACAGATAGCGGCGGTTGGCCATGGATTCGCCGGCAAAGGCGTCTTTCAGGTTTTGTTCGGTCCTCGAACCTTTCAGCATGCTCATGACATCACCTCGTGGCAGCGGGCTGAGAGGGAAGTGCAGGAGACGGCCTTGCGGTCGTGACTTCACAAGCGTAGCCCGCTCTCGCGGTTTTTCGCCGGCGTCTCGACTGGTGGCCGGGCGGGATTGTCCGGGCGGGGCGAGCCGCGAGGGCGAGCGACAGGCTATGATCCGCAGCAGCGCGCCAGAGGCGCCGGATTCAGGTTCGATTAAGTGGTGGCCGTTAGGGTGGATGCCGCAACCCCTGACGCATGCATGGAGATCGCGGATGAACAACCTGACCGCCCTGCTGGCCACCGTTCTGCTCGTCGCGACCGCCGGTGCCGCCCAGGCCCGCGATCTCGATCAGGACGAGGCTCTGCGCCTGCGCCAGCAGGGCGTGATCCGGCCGCTGGAGGAGCTGCTGCAGCCGGCCTACGATCGCTACCCCGGCGCGCGCCTGCTGGAGGCTGAGCTGGAGGCGGAGCACGGCCAGTACGTCTACGAGATCGAGCTGCTCACCGCCGAGGGTCAGGTGCGCGAGCTGGAGCTGGATGCGCGCGATGGCCGTCTGCTGCATGACAAGGAGGACAACTGATGCGCCTGTTGCTGGTGGAAGACAACGTCGCGCTCGCCGACGAGCTGCTCGCCGACTTCGCCCGCCAGGGCTACGCGGTGGACTGGCTGGCCGACGGTCGCGACGCCCTGGTGCAGGGGGGCACCGAACCTTACGATCTGATCGTTCTCGACCTCGGCCTGCCCGGCGTGCCGGGGCTCGAAGTGCTGCGCCAGTGGCGCGCCGCCGGGCTGGCCACTCCGGTGCTGATCCTCACCGCGCGCGGCAGCTGGGCCGAGCGCATCGACGGCCTCAAGGCCGGCGCCGACGACTACCTGAGCAAGCCCTTCCATCCCGAGGAGCTGGCCCTGCGCATCCAGGCGCTGCTGCGCCGCGCCCACGGCCGTGCCAACCAGAGCGAGCTGGAGGCCGCCGGCCTGGTGCTCGACGAAGGGCGCCAGTGCGTGCGGCTCGGCGGCGAGGATATCGTCCTGACCGCCGCCGAGTTCCGCCTGTTGCGCTACTTCATGCTGCATCCGGGGCAGCTGCTGTCCAAGGCGCACCTCAGCGAGCACCTGTACAACGGCGAAAGCGAGCGTGAGTCCAACGTCATCGAGGTCCACGTCAACCACCTGCGCCGCAAGCTCGGCCGCGAGGTGATCGAGACCCGCCGCGGCCAGGGCTACGTGTATGCCGGCGACGCGGGGCGGGACGCGTGAGGTCGATCCAGCACCGCCTCGGCCTCGGCCTGGCCGCGACCCTGCTGCTGGTTGGCCTGGCGTTGCTGCAGGGCAGCCTGTGGCTGTTCGACAACGGCTTGCGCCGCTATCACGAGAGCAACCTGCAGGACGAGGCCGAGAGCCTGCTGATCGCCCTGGTGCATGGCGAGCAGGGCGTCGAGCTGGACGAGCAGCGCGTGCACCCGGCCTACCAGCGGACCTTTTCCGGGCGCTATTTCCGCATCGACTTCGCCGGCCAGATCTGGCGTTCGCGCTCGCTGTGGGACAGCGAATTGGCGCGGCCGGCGCACAAGGGCCTGGCGCCGGCGCTGGTGGAGGGCGTCGCCGGCCAGCAGCTGCTGGTCTATCGCGGCGACTACCGGCGCTTCGGCGAGCGCCTGAGCATCAGCGTGGCGCAGGACTACACCCCGGTGCTGCACAGCCTGGCGCGCATCCGCTGGCTGGGGCTGGGCCTCGGCGCCGGCGGCCTGTTGCTGGTGCTGCTGCTGCAGGCTTTCACCGTGCGTCGCGCCCTGGCGCCGCTGGAGAGGGTGCGCCGGCAGATCGCCGAGTTGCAGGCCGGGCGCCTCGGCGAACTGGACAGCCGCGTGCCGGCTGAGCTGGAGCCGCTGGTCGGGCAGATCAACCACCTGCTGCACCACACCGAGGAGTCCCTCAAGCGCTCGCGCCACACCCTCGGCAATCTCGGCCATGCGCTGAAGACTCCGCTGGCGGTGCTGGTGGCGCTGGCCGATCGCGAGGAGCTGCGCGCCCATCCGGCCCTGCGCGCGACCCTGCGCGAGCAGCTGGCGCAGATCGAGCAGCGCCTGGGGCGCGAACTGGGCCGCGCCCGGCTGGCCGGCGAAGCGCTGCCCGGCGCGCACTTCGACTGCGCGGCGGAGCTGCCGGCGCTGTGCGCCACCCTGGCGCAGATCCACCCGCACGTCGACATCGACTGGCAGGCGCCGGCCGGCCTGCGCTTGCCGTGGGACCGCGAAGACCTGCTGGAGCTGCTCGGCAACCTGCTGGACAACGCCTGCAAGTGGGCCGACAGCACGGTCAAGGTCGGCGCCGGCGAGGACGCCGAGGGCTACTGGCTGGCGGTCGAGGACGACGGCCCGGGCATCGCGCCGGACCGGCGCGAGGCGGTCATCGCCCGCGGCAGCCGGCTGGACGAGCAGGTGCCCGGCCACGGCCTCGGCCTGGCCATCGTCCGCGACATCGCCCAGGCCTGCGGCGGTACGCTGGGCCTGGAGGACAGCGCGGCGCTCGGCGGGCTGTGCGCGCGGGTGCGGTTGCCCAGGCGCCCGGGCATCGCCCGCTGATCGAGCGTCTTTGTCTGTGGCGGATCGGAGCAGCCTGGACTCTTTCCCAGACTCAAATGATTTATAAAATTTATTATTAATTGAAATTTGATTGACAAAGATTTATGACTGAGTAGAATTGGCGGCGCGGGATGGAGCAGTCTGGTAGCTCGTCGGGCTCATAACCCGAAGGTCGTTGGTTCAAATCCAGCTCCCGCAACCATTTCCCCAAAAAGGCCACTCGATAGAGTGGCCTTTTTTCGTTGGGCGGCTTCTGGACATCGCGGTAGCAGTTGACCGGGCACGGAGCGTCATCGGGGCCCAGGCGTCGATTCAGGCGGGGTGTCCGGACAGTCGCGCGATGGCCTGTCGACGCGGCGCGTGGCGCAACCCCACGTGCATCCGCACGGCCCTATGCCATGCTTGCAAGAGAGTCATTCCCGGCCCTCCCGATCGAATGGGGAGCGGCGACAGGCGAAGTCATCGAGAGGATGCAGGCGGAGGGTCACGATGAAGAACCATTTGTTCTGTGTGGGTGCCGAGCTCGGGCCGTCCGCGGTCGGGGAGTTTCTCGGCGCCCAGGTGAACGTCTACGTCGGAGCGAACGATCTGCGCGAGGCGCTGACGCGGGTCGAGGCGGCGCTGGGGCAGGATGGCTACCAGGTGACCTTCATCCGCGGCTGCTGGGTGGTGGATGCGGCCTGCAACGATGGCTTCTGCCCGGCGGACGAGCTGCCCTCGGAGGTGAGCGGCGGGCTGTTGTTCAGCGATGCCGTCTACTACGGCACTTTCCGCAAGCGTACCACCGAGAGCGACTACGGCTACTGATCGCCGGGCTTGCCCGCCGCGAGGGGTGGGCGTGGGACGGTCACTCGAAGATCGGCTGGCTCGGCCGGGCCACCGGCTTGTCGGCTGCCGCCCAGGCGTCGAAACCGCCGGCGATCGACTGCACCTGCAGGTAGCCCATCTCCTTCAGCGCGCGGGCGGCGAGGGCGGCGCGGCCGCCGGTCTTGCAGTAGATGACGATGTCCAGCCCGCGCTCGGCCAGTTGCGGGTCGTTGCCGAGCTTGAACTCCAGCACGCCGCGCGGAATGTTCACGGCGCCGGGGATATGGCCGGCCTGGAACTCGTCGGCCTCGCGCACGTCGAGCAGCAGGTCGGCGTCGCGGATTGCCTGTTCGGCGGCGTTGGTATCGATCTCGCGGATATGGGCCTTGGCTTCGGCCACCAGGTCGTGGGCGCTCTTCACTGACGATTTTCCTCGGGTTGGGTTGGGCTGGTCTGGCGCATCTGCATGGCGCGCCAGGTGGTCTGCGGGTCCAGTTCGGCCAGCGCCTCGAACTGGCTGATGAATACCTGGCCGGCGAAGCGCTGCAGGAAGTCGCTGCGGCGCAGGCGGTCCATCACCGGCCCCTTCACCTCCGACAGGTGCAGCTGGATGCCGGCGGTACGCAGCCGTTCGGCGATCGCCTCGAGGCTCTCCAGGGCGCTGGCGTCGATCAGGTTGACGCCGGGGCACATCAGCACCAGGTGCTCGGCCTGCGGATGGCGACCGACCAGCTCGGCGATGCGGTCTTCCAGGTAGCGCGCGTTGGGGAAGTACAGGCTCTCGTCGACGCGGATCGACAGGACCCTGGGGCTTTCCACCACGGCGAAGCGCTCGACGTTGCGGAAGTGCTCGCTGCCCGGCAGCTGGCCGACCACGGCGATGTGCGGTTGGCTGGTGCGCCAGAGGAACAGCAGCAACGACAGGCCGACGCCGAGCAGGATGCCGGCCTCGACCCCGACCAGCAGCACGCCGAGCATGGTCGCCGCCATGGCCGCGGCGTCCTGCCGCGAGTAGCGCCAGGTGCGCTTGAGCGCGCCGAGGTCGAACAGGGTCAGCACGGCGACGATGATGGTGGCGGCCAGCACGGCCAGCGGCAGGTCGTGGAGCAGCGGGGTGAAGAACAGCACGGTGATGGCGATGCCGACCGCGGTCAGGACGCTGGCCAGCGGCGTCTGGGCGCCGGCGTCGAAGTTGACCACCGAGCGCGACAGGCCGCCGGTCACCGGGAAGCCGCCGCTCAGCGCGGCAGCCAGGTTGGCACCGCCGAGGCCGACCAGTTCCTGGTTCGGCTCGATGCGCTGGCGGCGTTTGGCCGCCAGGGTCTGCGCCACCGACACCGAGCCGACGAAGCTGACCAGGCTGAGCAGCAGGGCGGACGGCAACAGCTTCAGGGTCAGTGCCGGGTCCAGCGGCGGCAGGCCGAGCGTGGGCAGGTCGCTGGGAACGACACCGACCACGCGCACGCCGGCCTGGTCCAGGGCGAACAGATGGACCGTCAGGGCGCCCAGCAGCAGGGCCACCACAGGGCCGGCCTTGGTCAGGTGGCCGGCGACCCTGGCGGTGAAGCCCAGGCGCAGCAGCCAGCCGTGCAGGCGGCTACGCACCAGCCAGAGAAACACGAGGCTGCTGGCACCGATCGCCAGGGTGGGCAGGTGGCTGTGCGGCAGCCCCTTGATCAGGCTGTACAGCGAGACCAGGAAGTTGCCGTCCTCGGCCCGGATACCGAGGATGTGCTTGAACTGGCTCAGGGCGATGAGCAGGCTCGAGGCGCTGTTGAAGCCGGACACCACCGGATGGCTGAGGAAGTT
>DASQBU010000363.1:0-11552 GCA_035635035.1 Pseudomonas sp. | reverse complement strand
AGCCGAAGCCGAAGCCGAAGCCGAAGCCGAAGCCGAAGCCGAAGCCGAAGCCGAAGCCGAAGCCGAAGCCGAAGCCGAAGCCGAAGCCGAAGCCGAAGCCGAAGCCGAAGCCGAAGCCGAAGCCACGGCCCAGCCTGCCGTTTCCGTGCAACCCGCGATCGACTGGCCGGAGCTGTCCCTGGACGCCCAGGCCGCGCCGGCGCTCGTCCCCGCAGTGCCCGAGCGCGATCCGGAACTGGTACAGATTTTCCTCGAGGAAGGTTTCGACATCCTCGATTCGGCGAGCGAGGCGTTGCAGGCGTGGATCGCCGAGGGCGGCAAGGGCGCCGGCCTGGATGCCTTGCAGCGCGATCTGCACACCCTCAAGGGCGGCGCCCGGATGGCCGAGGTCGGCGAAGTCGGCGATCTGGCCCACGAGCTGGAGTTCCTCTACGAAGGCCTCGGCGATGGCCGCCTGCCGGCCGAGCGCGAGCTGTTCGGCTTGCTGCAGGACAGCCACGACCGCCTGGCGCAGATGCTCGAAGCGCTGCGCAACGGCGAGGCGCTGCCGGATGGCCGGCAACAGATCGAGGCGATCAAGCTGTTCCGCCAGCAGGCGCAGCAGCATAGCGATGCGCGGCAGGCCGCGACCTTCGAGCTGACCGCGGCCGAGCCGCCGTTGCTGGACGAGCTGTCGGCAGAGGCTGCGCGGGCGGTCGAGCCGGAGCCCGAAGTCGAGCCGTCCGTCGGCGGCGACGAGGCTCCCCGCTACGTTACCCCGGCGCTGGGCGACCGCGAGATCCTGCCGATCTTCCTCGACGAGGCCGGCAACCTGCTGGAAGCGCTGGATGCGGCGCTGGCGCTCTGGCAAGCCAGTGGCGTGGCGCCGCTGGACGAACTGCTGCGCGTGCTGCAGAGCCTCAAGGGCGGCGCGCGTCTGGCCGGCCAGCCGGCCCTCGCTGCGTTGAGCGAGGACTTCGAGCAGCGCCTGAGCGCGGCCCGCAGCGACAGCCAGGCGCTCGCGGACCTGCTCCCCGAGCTGCAGGCGGGTTACGCGCGCCTGCAGGCCGAGGTCGCACCGCTCGACGCGGCCGCCGCGGCACCGCTCCCCGGCGTGGCGGTCAAGATCGAGCCGCTGGTGCAGCAGGTGAGCTCGGCCGTAGCGGCGCTGCCGCGCAAGGTCCTGCCCTTCGTCCAGCGCGCCCAGCAGGAAGCCGCCGAGGCCGCCGCCCGGCGCGCCCCGCAGGAGATGGTCAAGGTTCCCGCCGAGCTGCTCGAGGCGCTGGTCAACCTCGCCGGCGAGACCTCGATCTTCCGGGGGCGCGTCGAGCAGCAGGTGAGCGATACCGCCTTCACCCTCGGCGAGATGGAAGTGACCATCGAGCGGGTGCGCGACCAGTTGCGCCGTCTGGACACCGAAACCCAGGCGCAGATCCTCTCGCGCTACCAGGCCGAGAGCGAGCGGGCCGGCTACGAGGACTTCGACCCGCTGGAAATGGACCGCTACTCGCAGCTGCAGCAGCTGTCGCGCGCGCTGTTCGAGTCGGCCTCCGACCTGCTCGACCTCAAGGAGACCCTCGCCGCGCGCAACCGCGACGCGGAAACCCTGCTGTTGCAGCAGGCGCGGGTCAACACCGAGCTGCAGGAAGGTCTGATGCGCACCCGCATGGTGCCGTTCGACCGTCTGGTGCCGCGTCTGCGCCGCATCGTCCGCCAGGTGGCCGGTGAACTGGGCAAGCAGGTCGAACTGGTGGTGCACAACGCCGAAGGCGAGATGGACCGCAGCGTGCTGGAAGGCATGGTGGCGCCGCTCGAGCACATGCTGCGCAACGCCGTCGACCATGGCATCGAGCCGCTGGAGGCGCGCCGCGCCGCCGGCAAGCCGGACGTCGGCACCATCCAGCTGAACCTGAGCCGCGAGGGCGGCGACATCCTGCTGACCCTCGCCGACGACGGCGGCGGGGTGAACATCGCCGCGGTGCGCCGCAAGGCCATCGAGCGTGGCCTGATGGCCGCCGATGCCGAGCTGTCGGACTACGAGGTGCTGCAGTTCATCCTGGTGGCCGGCTTCTCCACCGCCGCGCAGGTCACCCAGATTTCCGGCCGCGGCGTCGGCATGGACGTGGTGGCCTCCGGGGTCAAGCAGCTCGGCGGCAGCGTCAGCATCGACTCGGTCAGCGGCCAGGGCACGCGTTTCCTGGTGCGCCTGCCGTTCACCGTGTCGGTCAACCGGGCGCTGATGGTGCTGTCCGGTGAGGACCTCTATGCCGTGCCGCTGAACACCGTCGAAGGTATCGTGCGCATCTCGCCGTTCGAGCTGGAGACCTACTACCAGCCGAACGCGCCGCGCTTCGAATACGCCGGCCAGCATTACGAGGTCAAGTACCTGGGCGAGCTGCTGAACAATGGGCAGCGGCCCAAGTTGAGCGGCCAGAGCCTGCCGCTGCCGGTGGTGCTGGTGCGCTCCGCGGAATACGCCACGGCCGTGCAGGTGGACAGCCTGGCCGGCTCGCGCGAGATCGTGGTGAAAAGCCTCGGCGCGCAGTTCGCCGCGGTGCACGGCATCTCCGGGGCGACCATCCTCGGCGACGGCCGGGTGGTGGTGATTCTCGACCTGCTGGCCACCCTGCGCGCCCGCCAGGCCCAGCAGCTGCCGCGTCAGGCCGGTGCGGCCCTGGCGGACCAGGCTGGCGGCGACAAGCAGCGTCCGCCGCTGGTCATGGTGGTCGACGACTCGGTCACCGTGCGCAAGGTGACCACGCGCCTGCTCGAGCGCAACGGCATCGAGGTGGTCACCGCGAAGGACGGGGTGGATGCCATCGCCCAGCTGCAGGAGGTGATCCCGGACGTCATGCTGCTGGACATCGAGATGCCGCGGATGGACGGCTTCGAGGTCGCCACCCTGGTGCGTCACGACGAGCGGCTCAAGGATATCCCGATCATCATGATCACCTCGCGGACCGGCGAGAAGCATCGCGAGCGCGCGCTGGCCATCGGGGTCAACCAGTACCTCGGCAAGCCGTATCAGGAAGCGGAGCTGCTGGAGCACATCCAGCAGTTGGTGAGCAGCCATGTCTGAACGTAGCAGCGGCCGCGTCGCGGTCATCGCCGATACCTCGCTGCAGCGCCATGTGCTGCAGCAGACCCTGCTGGCCAACGGCTATCAGGTGCTGCTCAACAGCGATCCGCAACGTCTCGACAAGGAGCAACTGAGCGCCTGCGCGCCGGACCTGTGGCTGGTCGACATGGCCCAGATGGAGGACTCGCCGCTGATCGATCAGCTGCTCGAGGAGGCCACGGTGCCGGTGCTGTTCGGCGAGGGACAGGCCCCGGAGCGCAGCTCCGAGCACTACCCGCGCTGGGAGCGGCGGCTGGTCGGCAAGCTCAAGCGCCTGGTCGGCGATCCGGCCCGTGCCGTGGGCCCGAGCCTGACGGTGCTGCTCGAGCAGGGCCAGCGGCCGGCGCGGCTCAACCTGCCGCAGGCCCTGGCCGGGACGCCGCTGGCCGCCGGCGAGCCGGCGCGCCAGGTCTGGCTGCTGGCGGCCTCGCTGGGCGGCCCGGAGGCGGTCAAGGAGTTCCTCGACGCCCTGCCCGGCGGTCTGCCGCTGGGCTTCGTCTATGCCCAGCACATCGACGCCTCGTTCGAGCAGCGCCTGCCGCAGGCGGTCGGTCGGCACAGCCAGTGGCCGGTCAACCTGGCCCGCGACGGCGACTGGGTGCGCTGCGGCGAAGTGGTGGTGGCGCCGATCAGCCACGAGCTGACCTTCGCCGAGGACGGTCGGATGCACATCGGCACACGCGCCTGGCCGGAACCCTACAGCCCGTCGATCGACCAGATGATGCTCAACCTGGCCCAGCATTTCCCCTCCTGCTGCGGCGTCATCGCCTTCAGCGGCATGGGCAGCGACGGCAGTGCCGCCGCCGCCTACGTGCGCCGCCAGGGCGGGCTGATCTGGACCCAGGCGGCCGACAGCTGCGCCTGTCCGAGCATGCCCGACAGCCTGCGCGAGGGCGGCTACAGCAGTTTCAGCGCCTCGCCGCGCGAGCTGGCCGAAGCGCTGGTGGCGCGCCTGGCCGAGCAGTACGACCAGTGATCCGCGCCGCCTCCAGGAGTTCGTCATGAGCCAAGCCCCCGTTGCCGGCAATGCGCCGCAAACCCTCAACAGCCTGTTGCTGCCGCTGACCGACCGCACCCTGCTGGTGCCCAGCGTGGCACTCGCCGAGCTGATCAACCAGCGGCCGGCCGAGCCGCGGATCGGCATGCCGGACTGGTACCTGGGCGAGATCGTCTGGCGCGACCTGCGCCTGCCGCTGCTGTCCTTCGAGACCGCGTCGAGCGGCACGCCGCCCGCCGCCCCGGCGCCCGGTGCGCGCATCGCGGTGATCAACGCCATCGGCGGCCGGCCCCATCTGAAGTTCTTCGCCCTGCTGGTGCAGGGCATTCCGCGCCCGTGCAAGCTCGACAGCAGCCTGGCGCCGGCCGGCGCGCCCCTGGCGGCGCTGGAGCTGGACTCGGCGCTGGCGGGCGGGGAGGTGGCGAGAATCCCCGACCTGGTCGAGCTGGAGCAGAAAATGGCGGATATCGGGCTGATCTGAGCCCGCCGAAAATGCACAAGGCCCGCGTCATGCGGGCCTTGTTGCAGGGGGCGCGAGGGTGGCGTGCCGCCCTAGAAGTCGCCCCACAGTTGCTGCGCCACGCTGAGCGCTACCACCGGCGCGGTCTCGGTGCGCAGCACCCGCGGGCCGAGGCGCGCGGCCTGGTAGCCGGCGCCCTGCGCCTGCGCCACCTCCGCGTCG
Organism: Pseudomonas sp.; assembly: GCA_035635035.1. Taxonomy (GTDB): domain Bacteria; phylum Pseudomonadota; class Gammaproteobacteria; order Pseudomonadales; family Pseudomonadaceae; genus Geopseudomonas. The sequence goes on along the minus strand of DASQBU010000363.1, from coordinate 6,776 downwards.
GACAGGCCGCCCTCGGGGCCGATCAGGAAGGCCAGCGACTGCGGGCGGGCGTGGCTGGCCAGCGGTTCGGCCACCGGATGCAGCACCAGCTTCAGCTCGGCCTCGGCCTGCGCCAGCCATTCGGCCAGCGACAGGGGCGCATGGATGACCGGCAGCACCGAGCGGCCGCACTGCTCGCAGGCGCTGACGGCGATTTGCCGCCAGTGGCCCAGGCGTTTGTCGGCGCGTTCGTCCTTCAGGCGCACCTCGCAGCGCTCGCTGACGATCGGGGTGATTTCCGCCACGCCCAGCTCGGTGGCCTTCTGGATCGCCCAGTCCATCCGCTCGCCGCGCGACAGGCCCTGGCCGAGGTGGATGCGCAGCGGCGACTCGGCCAGCCCGGCCTGTTCTTCGCGCAGTTCCACCTGCACGCTCTTCTTGCCCACTTCGACCAGCTCGCCACGGTATTCGCGGCCGCTGCCGTCGAACAGCTGCACGGCGTCGCCGGCGGCGAGGCGCAGCACGCGGCCGATGTAGTGGGCCTGGAGCTCCGGCAGCGCGTGGCGGCCGAGGGACAGGGGGGCGTCGATGAAGAAGCGGGAAAGGCGCATGGGGCAGGCGTGGTCGTCGATGAAGGCGCAGAGTGTAACCGCCCGCAACGCCGCGCGCACCGCAGGGCGGTCAGCGCGGCGCGCGGGAGGGCAGGCGGGCGGCTCAGCCCGGATCGTGGAAGGTCGCCGGCGCGCCGGCCGGCAGGGCCACGCTGAGGCTGGCACGGGTGGCCAGGTCGATGCCCTCGCTGGCCACTTCGGCGAGGAAGTCGATCTGCTCTGGGGTGATCACGTAGGGCGGCAGGAAGTACACCACGCTGCCCAGCGGGCGCAGCAGGGCGCCGCGCGACAGCGCGTGCTGGTACACCGCCAGGCCGCGGCGCTCCTGCCACGGGTAGGGGGTCTTGCTGGCCTTGTCCTTGACCATCTCGATGGCCAGCGCCATGCCGGTCTGGCGCACCTCGGCGACCTGCGGGTGGTCCTTGAGGTGCTCGGTGGCGCTGGCCATTCGCGCGGCCAGCGCCTTGTTGCGCTCGATCACGTCGTCGCCTTCGAAGATGTCCAGGGTCGCCAGGGCGGCGGCGCAGGCCAGCGGGTTGCCGGTGTAGGTGTGCGAGTGGAGGAAGGCGCGCAGGGTGGCGTAGTCGGCGTAGAACGCCTGGTACACGGTATCGGTGGTCAGCACCGCGGCCATCGGCAGGTAGCCGCCGGTCAGCGCCTTGGACAGCACCAGGAAGTCCGGGGTGATGCCGGCCTGTTCGCAGGCGAACATCGTCCCGGTGCGGCCGAAGCCGACGGCGATCTCGTCGTGGATCAGGTGCACCCCGTAGCGGTCGCAGGCCTCGCGCAGCAGCTTGAGGTAGATGGGGTGGTACATGCGCATGCCGCCGGCGCCCTGGATCAGCGGCTCGACGATCACCGCGGCGATCTCCGCGTGGTGCTCGGCGAGGGTCCGCTCCATGTGGGCGAACATGGTCCGCGAGTGCTCCTCCCAGCTCACCCCCTCCGGGCGCAGGTAGCAGTCGGGGCTGGGCACCTTGAAGGTGTCGAGCAGCAGCGGCTTGTAGGTGTCGGTGAACAGCGCCACGTCGCCGACCGACATGGCCGCCACCGTCTCGCCGTGGTAGCTGTTGGTCAGGGTGGCGAAGCGCCTCTTGCCGCTCTGGCCGCAGTTGCGCCAGTAGTGGAAGCTCATCTTCAGCGCCACCTCGATGCCCGAGGAGCCGTTGTCGGCGTAGAACACCCGCTCCAGCCCGGGCGGGGTGATCGCCACCAGGCGCTCGGACAGCTCGATTGCCGGCTGGTGGCTGAAGCCGGCGAGCATCACGTGCTCGAGGCTCTCCAGCTGGTCCTTGATCCGCGCGTTGATCCGCGGGTTGGCGTGGCCGAACACGTTGACCCACCAGGAACTCACCGCGTCCAGATAGCGCTTGCCGTCGAAGTCCTCCAGCCACACGCCTTCGCCGCGGCGGATGGGGATCAGCGGCAGCTGCTCGTGGTCCTTCATCTGCGTACAGGGGTGCCAGAGCACGGCAAGATCGCGCTCCATCCACTGCTGGTTGCGGCTCATCGGGGGCTCCTCGATCGGACAGGGCGGACAGTGTAGCCGCTGGGGTGGCAGGATGGGCAGGCGCGGCCATCGCTCGGCCCTTGTCGTGGTTCGGCGCGGGCAATTCCGTGTTCAGTCGCAGGGGGGCGGCCAGTCTGCCGCCCACGCGCTCAACGGTATCCCGTTTAAGCCCGGCCATCCCGCGGGCGGCGTTCAGGCGCGCGAGCAACTGGACGGCCGCGCAGCCGCCCCGCAGACTTCCGGCGCTTCTTACTGTTACTGGCCGTGGACCGCCCCAAGTGAACGAATACCTCCTGCGCTATCGCTTTCGCCTGCTGCTGCTGGCCAGCATCCTGCTGCTCCTGGTGATGGGCTGGCCCGCACCGCCGCTATGGCTGGAGTGGGGGAGCCTGTTGTGCCTGGTGCTGGCGGGGATCAACACCCTGCGCCACAAGCGCCTGTTCCAGCAGCTGGCGCTTCTGGTCGGCCTGTGCAACCTGCTGCTGCTGGGGCTTGACCGGCTGATTGTCCTGCCGCGTGCGCTCAGCGACGGCCTGGGCCTGATCGTGTTCTACCTGCTGTTGTGCGCCGCCCTGTTCCACCGAGTCACCAGCGAACGGCCGGTGACCAAGGAGCTGCTCTATGGCTTGTCCGCGCTCTACTTGCAGTTGGGGCTGGCTTTCGCTTTCGCCTACCGGGTGGTCGGCGGTCTGGTGCCGGGGGCGTTCAACGGCGCCGAGGGGCTGCAGCTCGACGACTTCGTGTACTACAGCCTGGCCACTCTGACCACCGTCGGCTACGGCGACATCCATGCGATCGCCCCGGCGGCGCGCCTGCTGGCCGGCGCGGAAGCGGTGATCGGTGTGATGTTCATTGCCCTGCTGGTGGCGCGCAGCCTGGCGCTGATGCACGAGCAGGAGGACGAGGACGCGACTTAGCGCGCCCTCAGGACAATGCAAAACGCCGCCCCAGGGGCGGCGTTTTGCGCTTCAGCGGACGCTTACTTGTTGCGGGTCAGCAGCGCCGGCTTCTCGCTGCGCGGGCGGCTGCCCTGCTCGAGCTGCTCGAGCTGCTCGGCGGTGGGCAGGCGTTCGCTGCGCGAGGGCTTGTGCACGATCACCGGCTGGCTGTCGCGGCTGCCGCGCACGGCGGCCGGCTCGCGCAGGGCCGGTTCGCGCAGCAGGCTGTCGCGGGCGCGCTGGCCGATGTCGCGGCCGCCGCGGTTGGCGTTGCCGCCCTGATAGCCGCCCTGGTTGCGATTGGCGCCACCCTGGCCCGGGCGCCCGCCGCGACCGGGCTTCTTGCCCTGGTAGGGGCTGACGTATTCGACGCTGTTGCCGAAGTTGTCGTAGTCGTCGTCGAGGAAGGCCTCCGGATCGCGATCCGGGCGGGTCGGCAGCGGCAGCTCGCCGGGCGCCAGCTGGATCGCCGCCGGCTTGCTGCCGCGGCGCTCGTTGCGGCCCTGCGCCTGCGCCTGCCCCTGGCCTTGACCGCCGCGACGCTGGCGCGACTGCTCGCCGCCCTGGCTGCCGTCACTGCGGCCCTGGCGCTCGCCGCGGGCCGGCTTGGCCGCTGCCTTGTCGTTGCGGGAGCCCCTCTCGCCCTTGTCGGCCCTGGCGGGCTTGTCCGCCTTGGCGCCGGCTTCGCTCTTCTCGCCGCGGGCCGTGCGCGCCGGGCGCTCCTTGCGTTCCTGCGGCAGGTCCTTGCGGCCATGGCTGCGCGACTGGCGCGGCGGGCGCTCGTCGCTGTCGGCCGGCGCGGCCTCCATCACCTGGCTGGGGTCGAAGCCCTGCATGTCGCCTTCGGGAATGCGCTGCTTGGTCAGGCGCTCGATGGCCTTGAGCAGCTTGTCCTCGTCCGGGGCGACCAGCGAGATGGCCTCGCCGCTGCGCCCGGCGCGGCCGGTGCGGCCGATGCGGTGGACGTAGTCCTCCTCGACGTTGGGCAGCTCGTAGTTGACCACGTGCGGCAGCTGGTCGATGTCCAGGCCGCGGGCGGCGATGTCGGTGGCGACCAGGATGCGCACGGCATTGGCCTTGAAGTCGGCCAGCGCCTTGGTGCGCGCGTTCTGGCTCTTGTTGCCGTGGATCGCCGCCGCCGGCAGGCCCTGCTTGCACAGGTATTCGGCCAGGCGGTTGGCGCCGTGCTTGGTGCGGGTGAACACCAGCACCTGCTCCCAGGCGCCGACGGTCACCAGGTGGGCGAGCAGGGCGCGCTTCTGGGTGGCGCCGATGCGGAACATGCGCTGCTCGATGCGCTCCACCGTGGTGTTCGGCGGGGTGACCTCGATGCGCTCGGGATCCTGCAGCAGCTTGCCGGCCAGGTCGGTGATGTCCTTGGAGAAGGTCGCCGAGAACAGCAGGTTCTGCCGCTTGCTCGGCAGCTTGGCCAGCACCTTCTTCACGTCATGGATGAAGCCCATGTCGAGCATGCGGTCGGCTTCGTCGAGGACGAGGATCTCCACGCGGGACAGGTCGATGGCCTTCTGGTTGGCCAGGTCGAGCAGGCGGCCGGGGCAGGCGACCAGCACGTCGACGCCCTTGGCGAGGGCCTGGATCTGCGGGTTCATGCCGACGCCGCCGAAGATGCAGGCGCTCTTCAGCGGCAGGTCGCGGGCGTACAGCTTGAAGCTGTCGTGCACCTGGGCGGCCAGTTCGCGGGTCGGGGTCAGCACCAGCACGCGCGGCTGCTTCGGGGCGTGGCGGTGTTCGCGGTCGGGGTGGCCGGCCGGGAACAGCAGCTCGAGCACCGGCAGGGCGAAGCCGCCGGTCTTGCCGGTGCCGGTCTGCGCGGCGACCATCAGGTCGCGGCCCTGCAGCACGGCGGGAATGGCGCGTTGTTGCACCGGGGTGGGCTGGGTGTAGCCGGCAGCCTCGACGGCGCGGGCCAGGGCCTCGGAGAGACCGAGGGAAGTAAAGGACATGCGGGGTTCCTGTTTCATGTCGGCAACCCGCCGACTCGGGGGGGATCACGGGGGATCCCGCGCGCATCATCATCGGCTGCGAACAGGGCGCGGACCTGGAGGCCGCGCCCCCGCCCGACGGCCACTGCCCTGCGCCGGGCGGTGGTCTGGACGGAGGTCCGTAGCATTGTGAGCCGAAGGGCTCGACCTCAGCGGGGCAGCTTGAGGTTGTTCCAGATCGCCAGGCTCGGTTCGGCCTGGTTCAGGGTGTAGAAGTGCAGGCCCGGGGCGCCGCCGGCGAGGAGTTTCTCGCACATCTCGGTCACCACCTGCTCGCCGAACGCCTGGATGCTGTCCAGATCGTCGCCGTAGGCTTCCAGCTGCTTGCGGATCCAGCGCGGGATCTCGGCGCCGCAGGCGTCGGAGAAGCGCGCCAGCTTGCTGTAGTTGGTGATCGGCATGATACCCGGAACGATCGGGATTTCGACACCCAGTTTGCGCACGCGTTCCACGAAGTAGAAGTAGCAGTCGGCGCTGAAGAAGTACTGGGTGATCGCGCTGTCGGCGCCGGCCTGGGCCTTGCGCACGAAGTGATGCAGATCATCCTCGAAACTGCGCGCCTGCGGGTGTACTTCCGGATAGGCGGCGACCTCGATGTGGAAGTGCGCGCCGGTTTCCGCGCGGATGAACTCCACCAGCTCGTTGGCGTGACGCAGCTCGCCGCTGGCCATGCCCATGCCCGAGGGCAGGTCGCCGCGCAGGGCGACGATGCGCGTGATGCCGGCGTCCTTGTAGGTGGTCAGCAGCTGGCGCAGTTCGGCCTTGCTGTCGCCGACGCAGGACAGGTGCGGCGCGGTCGGCACCTTCACCTCGCCGTCGAGCTGCAGCACGGTGTTCAGCGTGCGGTCGCGGGTCGAGCCGCCGGCGCCGTAGGTGCAGGAGAAGAAGTCGGGGTGGTAGCCGGCCAGTTGGCGGGCCACGGCCATCAGTTTTTCGTGCCCGGCGTCGGTCTTGGTCGGGAAGAACTCGAAGCTGTAGCGGCGTTCCTGGGACATAGATGAGGTCCTTGAGCGTAGGGTGGGTCAGCCGCCGCGCGGCGTAACCCGCCTGGGATGCCGGCGGCATCCCATCTGGCCGGCCCGATGGCCGGTTGGCGGGTTGCGGCCTGCGACCTAACCCGCCCTACGGAGGCGTATCAGTAACGATAGCTGTCCGGCTTGAACGGGCCGGAGGCCGCGACGCCGATGTACTCGGCCTGCTGGCCGGTCAGGCGGGTGACCACGCCACCGAAGCCCTTGACCATCTCCAGCGCCACTTCCTCGTCGAGCTTCTTCGGCAGCACTTCCACGCACAGGCGTGCGGCCTTCTCGGCGACCGGCAGGTCGGCGAACTTGGCGCCGTACAGGTGGATCTGCGCCAGCACCTGGTTGGCGAACGAGCCGTCCATGATCCGGCTCGGGTGGCCGGTGGCGTTGCCGAGGTTCACCAGGCGGCCTTCGGCCAGCAGGATCAGGTAGTCGTCGTTGAGCGGATCGAATTGGCCGGCGCCGGTGCGGTGGATCTTGTGCACCTGCGGCTTGACCTCTTCCCACGCCCAGTTCTTGCGCATGAAGGCGGTGTCGATCTCGTTGTCGAAGTGGCCGATGTTGCACACCACGGCGCGCTTCTTCAGCGCCTTGAGCATGTTGGCGTCGCAGACGTTGATGTTGCCGGTGGTGGTGACGATCAGGTCGATCTTGCCCAGCAGCGCCTTGTCGATCGAGGCCTCGCTGCCGTCGTTGTTGCCGTCGAGGTA
>DASQBU010000362.1:0-2721 GCA_035635035.1 Pseudomonas sp. | reverse complement strand
CGGTGCGCTGCTCCTGCATCGACAGCTCGGGGTGGCGGTGGAGATCCTGGTAGATGGCCTCCAGTTCGGGCAGCAGCAAATCGAGCGGGGCATCCAGAGCGTCGGCGAGCGGGTTCATGCGCGGATCTCCATGGCTTTGGGGGCGAGCGCCGGCGGTCCGCGACAGCGGTTCGCGGCGCCCGTCGATGTGTGCTGCAAGACTAGCATCGCCGTATGAGCCGTTTGCATGGCGCCATGAATTCCGCTGGCCGCGGCGGCGCGCAACCTTGCCACGCCAGCGCGGCTATGATCGGTGAAAGCCAATGCGCTGGAGTGTCCCGGCGGCGTCCGGGCGTTCGAGGAGTGAAGCATGAGCACGACCGTACAGGCCGATGTGCCGCGTGCCGGCAACGACCGACTGCTGCTGGGCATCATCATGGGGGTAGTGGCTTTCTGGCTGTTCGCCCAGACCACCTTGAACATCGCCCCCGACATGCAGCGCGATCTGGGGCTGGGTTCCACCACCATGAACAACGCGGTGGCCATCACCTCGCTGTTCTCGGGCATCTTCATCGTGGTGATGGGCGGTCTGGCGGACCGCGTCGGCCGGCTGCGGATCACCCGGATCGGCTTCTACCTGAGCATCGCCGGCTCGCTGCTGGTGGCGATCACCCCATCGGGCAGCCTGGCGGCGCCGGTGATGTTGGCCGGACGGGCGCTGCAGGGCCTGTCGGCGGCCTGCATCATGCCGGCCAGCCTGGCCCTGGTGAAGGCCTACTGGGATGGCGCCGGGCGCCAGCGGGCGATCAGCCTGTGGTCCATCGGCTCCTGGGGCGGCTCGGGGCTGTGCTCACTGCTCGGCGGCCTGATGGCGGAGAACTTCGGCTGGCGCTCGATCTTCTGGGTCGCCATCGCGGTCAGCATCCTCGGCCTGTGGATGATGCGCGGCACACCCGAGAACAAGGCCGAAACCCGGGGCGACTACCGCTTCGACCTGCCCGGTGTGCTGAGCTTCATGGTGGCCATGCTGGCGCTGCAGGTGCTGGTGACCCAGGGTAACCAGCTGGGCTGGAGCAGCCCGCTCGGCCTCGGTCTGCTGGCGGTGACGGTCATCATGGGGCTGCTGTTCCTGCGCATCGAAAGTCGCTCGGCCAACGCCTTCTTCGACTTCAGCCTGTTCAGGAACCCGACCTACACCGGCGCCACCCTTTCCAACTTCCTGATCAACGGCACGGCCGGCACGCTGATCGTGTCGCTGCAGCTGGTGCAGCTGGGCGGCGGCATGAACGCGCAGCAGGCCGGCTTCCTGACCCTCGGCTATGCCGTCGCCATCATTGCCTTCATCCGCATGGGCGAGAAGCTGTTGCAGCGCTTCGGGCCGCGCCTGCCGATGCTCTGGGGCTGCCTGATCACCGGCCTGGCCATAGTGCTGCTGATGCCGGCCAACCTGCTGCTGGCCGAGTATCGGATGCTCGCCGTGATCGGCTACACGCTGTTCGGCGTGGGCCTGGCGTTCTATGCCACCCCCTCGACCGATGCGGCGCTGGCCAACCTGCCGGCCGCCCAGGGCGGTTCGGGATCGGGCATCTACAAGATGGCGTCGTCGTTGGGAGCGGCCTTCGGCGTGGCGATCTCGGCGGCCATCTTCACCGCGCTGGCCGGCGACAGCGGCAGCGTGCGCTGGCTCGAAGGCGTGATCACCTTCGCCGGCCGGCAGGACAACCTGGCCGTCCGCGAGGCGGCCTTCATCGCGCTGGGCTTCAACGGGCTGATGGTGGCGATCGCGATCGTCGCCATCATGCTCACCGTGCCCAAGGGCCGAAAGGTGCAGGGCTGAGGCCTCGTTGACCTGCCCCGGGATAATCCGGGGCAGGTCGGGACGGCCTGACGGACGAAGGATCGTTGAGGCCGCCCCGCCGCGGTCACGCCAGATCGAAGCGGTCGAGGTTCATCACCTTGGTCCAGGCGGCGACGAAGTCGTCGACGAAGCGCCGCTCGGCGTCGCTGCTGGCGTAGACCTCGGCGATGGCGCGCAGCTGGGCGTTGGAGCCGAACACCAGGTCGACCACGCTGGCGCTCCACTTCAGCCCGCCGGTCTTGCGGTCGCGACCTTCCAGCACGCCCTCGACGCTGGTGCTGCGCTGCCACTGGGTGCGCATGTCCAGCAGGTTGACGAAGAAGTCGTTGCTCAGCGCCTCCGGGCGGTGGGTGAACACGCCCAGCCCGGACTGCCCGAAGTCGACGTTCAGCACGCGCAGGCCGCCGACCAGCACGGTCATCTCCGGCGCGCTCAGGGTCAGCAGGTTGGCCTTGTCGACCAACAGCTCGGCCGCCCATTGCTCGTGGCCCTTGCGCAGGTAGTTGCGGAAACCGTCGGCGACCGGCTCCAGCACGGCGAAGGACTCCACGTCGGTCTGTTCCTGCGTGGCGTCCATGCGCCCCGGCGCGAAGGGCACGCTGACCGCATGGCCGGCCTTGTGCGCCGCCGCCTCGATGGCCGCGCAACCGCCGAGGACGATCAGGTCGGCCAGCGAGACGCGCTTGCCGCCGGCCTGCGCGGCATTGAAGTCCTGCTGGATCTTCTCCAGCCCCTGCAGCACCCGCGCCAGCTCGGCCGGCTGGTTGGCTTCCCAGTCCTTCTGCGGCGCCAGGCGGATGCGCGCGCCGTTGGCGCCGCCGCGCTTGTCGCTGCCGCGGAAGGTCGAGGCCGAGGCCCAGGCGGTGGTGACCAGTTGGGCAATC
>DASQBU010000361.1:0-8634 GCA_035635035.1 Pseudomonas sp. | reverse complement strand
CCAACGACGCGGCCATCGAGGGCCTGCAGTGGGGCAGCACTCCGCATCTGAGCTACGGCGTGACCGCCACGGCGGACGGCGCCACCTCGGACAGCCAGAGCATCACCATCGATATCACCGGCGCCAACGACGCTCCGCGCGATCTGGCCCTGACGGTGGGCTCGGCCCCCAATGGCAGCAATGCGCCTGGCGCCAGCACCGACATCGGCCAGCTCAGCGTGCCCGCTGGTGCCGACCCGGACGGTGGTGGCGCCTACACTTTCGGCTTGCTGAGCGCCAAGGTCGGGACATTGTCCGCGCCGACCGATTTTACCGATGCTGCCCACCTGTTTTCGGTCGGTTCCGCGGGGCTGCTCAGCACCACTGCAGTCGGTGGGCTGGCGAGCAACAGCATCTACGAGGTGACCGTCGAGGTGGCTCAGGGCTCTGGCGATACCCTGGCGAGCTACAGCGAGACCTTCAGCATCGTCACCGGCACCAACGCCTCGACGGAAAGCCTGCCCGGCAGTGGCTTCAACTTCAGCACCGGCGACGACATCATCTACGGCCTGAATGGCGTCGACATCGTCTATGCCGGTTCGGGCAACGACACCGTGTTCGGCCAGGGCGGCAATGACCAGATCCACGGTGACGCCGGCGACGACACCCTCTCTGGCGGGGCCGGCGTCGATACGCTCTATGGTGGCGATGGTGCGGATGCCTTCGTGTTCGCTCGCGGGGACACCGGTACTACGCTGGCGACTGCCGACGTCATTGCCGACTTCACTACGGCCGATGACGTGATCGTTACCTCGCTGGCGGCGGGTAACGTCACCATTGCCGATGGTTCGGGGCTGGCCAACTTCAACGCATTCGTTACCGCTGCCGCTGCGGTATTTACTTCCGGGGCAGGCACGAATGATGCGTACATGGCCTGGAACGCCGCCGGCTCCGGCAACGGCTGGCTGGCGATCGACGAGAACGACAACGGCAATTTCGATGGCAGCGACACCCTGATCGTGCTGACCGGGGTGAACACTGCCGGGGAGTTTTCGGCCAGCGATATCGCCTGATCTATCCCGCCGGAAACGACGAGGGGCCGCAGATCGCGGCCCCTCGTCGTTTCGGCGTCAGGCGAGGATCAGTGCAGCGGCTGGCGCTTGATGGTCTTCAGCAGGTCGTCCGGGCTGATCTCGGCGACCACGCTGGCGGCGCTACCCGGTTGCGGCAGGTTGAGGATGTGGCCCTTGATCTTGCCGATCACGTGCATCTCGCACGGCTTGCAGTCGAACTTCAGGGTCAGCACCTCGTCGCCATGCACCAGCTGCATCGGCGCGACCTTGTTGCGCACGCCGGTGTAACCCTTGGCCTGCTTCGGGCACAGGTTGAAGGAGAAGCGCAGGCAGTGCTTGGTGATCATCACCGGGACCTCGCCGGTCTCCTCGTGGGCCTCGTAGGCGGCGTCGATCAGCTGCACGCCGTAGCGCTGGTAGAAGGCGCGCGCCTTGGCGTTGTAGACGTTGGCGAGGAAGGTCAGGTGCGCCTCCGGGTAGACCGGCGGCGGCACGCTGACCGGCTTGCGGCTGCCGCGCGGGTGGGCGGCGACGCGCGCGCTCGTCAGCGCCTCGACCACCTCGCGGCGCAGCGCCTTGAGCTGCGAGTTGGGCACGAAGAGCATCTGCGGCGCGTCGATCTCCACGCCGGTGGCGTGGTAGATGGTGTTGCCCAACTGGCCGAGCAGGTCGCGCAGCTGCTCCTGCGCCTGCTCCGGCTTGTTGGCCGCGCCGAAGGCGCCGTCCAGGCTGGCGGTGGCGACGATGCCTTCCTCGCTGGTGGCGGTGAGGGTCACGCGGCTTGCGCGCAGCTCGGCCTGCCAGGCGAGGTCGACGCGCCGCTCGGCGGAGGTCTTCAGCAGCGCCTGCTGCCAGTTGTGGTCGAGGTTGCGATTGAGCGGATGGTGCGGGCGCAGCTGCTTCAGCTCGGCCGGCATCTCGTTGGGCTCGACGCGGTACTGCCAGCGCGGCTGGCCGTCCTCCTCGGACTGGCCGAGCAGCTCGACCACGCTGGCGCGGAAGCCCACCACCTCGCGCTTGACCAGCACGTTGAGGCCGTCGCCGTTGCTCAGCGGGTCGGTGGTGCTGGCGACGAAGTCGCGCTTGCCGACCTTGAGCACCTCGCCGACCGGCAGGCCGGTGAACTTCGGCGAGTCGAAGGCGCCGATGTCGGCCAGGCGGTCGTTGACGAAGTAGTCGGTGCTGCCGCGGTGGAAGGTCTGGTCCGGGTCGGGGACGAAGAAGTGCTCGGTGCGCCCGCTGGCGGCGCGGCGCAGGTCGGGGCGCTGTTCGAGGATGCCGTCGAGGCGCTGGCGGTAGTAGGCGGTGATGTTCTTGACGTAGCTGACGTCCTTGTAGCGCCCCTCGATCTTGAACGAGCGCACCCCGGCGTCGATCAGCGCGCTCAGGTTGGCGCTCTGGTTGTTGTCCTTCATCGACAGCAGGTGCTTCTCGAAGGCCACCACGCGGCCCTGGTCGTCCTTCAGGGTGTAGGGCAGACGGCAGGCCTGCGAGCAGTCGCCGCGGTTGGCGCTGCGCCCGGTCTGCGCGTGGGAGATGTTGCACTGCCCGGAGAAGGCCACGCACAGCGCGCCGTGGATGAAGAACTCGATGGTCGAGTCGACCGCGTCGCTGATCGCGCGGATTTCCTGCAGGTTCAGCTCGCGGGCCAGCACCAGTTGGGAGAAGCCGGCATCGGCGAGGAACTTCGCCTTGTCCAGGCTGCGGATGTCGCACTGGGTGCTGGCGTGGATCTCGATGGGCGGGATGTCCAGTTCCATGATGCCCATGTCCTGGACGATCAGCGCGTCGACTCCGGCCTCGTACAACTCGTGGATCAGCTTGCGCGCCGGTTCCAGCTCGTCGTCGTGGAGGATGGTGTTGAGGGTGACGAACACCCGCGCGTGGAACAGATGGGCGAATTTCACCAGCTCGGCGATGTCCGCCACGCTGTTCTCGGCGTTGTGCCGCGCACCGAAACTGGGGCCGCCGATGTACACGGCGTCGGCGCCATGCAGGATGGCTTCCTTGGCGATGGTGACATCCCGCGCGGGGCTGAGCAGTTCCAGGTGGTGCTTGGGTAGGGACATGGGGCGGACTCGCGACCGGTATGAAACGAACCGCGCATTGTAGCGGCCCGGCGCGGTTTTGGATTGCCCGAGTGATGTGCGGGGTTATGCCCGGGCGTGTCCGCCGCCACGGCGCGAGGCTCCGGGCGATTCGCTCAGGCGTCGCGCAGCAGGTCGTTGGCGTCGAGCAGGCGCCAGGCGATTTCCGGGCGGCTTTCCAGGGCGCGGCGGATCGCGGCGGGGATGGCGCGGCGCGTCTTGCGGCACAGGCCCGGCTGCTCGGCCAGCTGGATATGCAGGCCGCGCATGCTGCGTACCACGTTGTGCCCCGGCTCCACGGTCAGGCGGATGCCCAGTTGCTCGTACATGCGCTGCTGCAGGCGCTGCAGGTCGGCCAGGCTCTGCAGGTTTTCCAGGCGCTCCAGCAGGCGCTTCTCCTCATGGCGGGTCAGCAACAGGATGCGCCGGTCGCCGTGCGGATCGTCCAGCAGCTCGCGGTGCCTGCAGATGCAGACACCGGGCGGGCAGGGCTGGCGCAGCGGCGGCGGGGTGTTCATGGCCTCGATCATAGCCGGCTCGTCCGGGGCCGCACAGCCGGCGATGCGGCAGCCTGGCGGCTGACGTGCCGCGCGCGAGGCGAACGGTTGTGCGTGATCAGGAGGCCCGCAATCGCGCATCATGGGCGCCTTCCGGTCGAAGGAGTTCTTCAATGCGCGTTGCTTCATCCGTTGTGCGGCTTGCCGCGTGGTCGCTGGGACTGCTGTTCGCCGCCACGGCGGTGGCGGGCGAGGAGGCCCAGTTGGTGGAGGCGATCAACGCCTATCGCAGCCAGGTGCAGCGCTGTGGCGGCCAGGCGTCCGAGGGGCTGCCGCCGCTGGCGGCCGATCCGCGCCTGATCCAGCCGGCCGGCACCGTCGTCGACCTGCAGCAGGCGCTGGGCAGCGCGGCCTATCCGCTGGTCAACGCCCAGGCGGTCAACCTGTCCGGGCCGCGCGACGCGGCGGCGGCCATGACGGCGTTGCAGGAGAGCTTCTGTCAGGTGTTGCTCGACCCGCAGTTCGTCGATGTCGGGGTCAGCCGCGCGGGGCGCGACTGGCGCATCGTGCTGGCGCGGCCGCTGCTGACCGGGCGCATGGGCGACTGGCAGGTGGAGGGGCAGCGGCTGCTCGAGCGGATCAACGCCGCCCGCGCGCAGGCGCGCCAGTGCGGCGGCCAGCCCTTCGCCGCGGCGCCGCCGCTGGCCTGGAACGCTGCGCTGGCGACGGCCGCCGAAGCGCACAGCCGGGCGATGGCCAACGGCAACTTCTTCTCCCACGAAGACCGCGACGGCCGTATCCCCGGCGACCGGGCGGAGCTGGCCGGCTACGCCGGCCGGCAGGTCGGCGAGAACATCGCCGCGGCCCAGGACAGCCCGAGCAAGGTGGTCGACGGCTGGCTGGCCAGCCCCGCGCAATGCGCCAGCCTGATGGGCCCGCAGTTCCAGGAATTGGGCGCGGCCTACGCGGTCGACCCGAAGAGCGATGCGGGGATCTACTGGACGGCGCTGTTCGGCGCGCCGTGAAGCCCTCGCGGCCCGGGCCGCGCCCCATGACGCCAGTGAAGCACTCCCGGCCGCAGGCAGGCTTGGGGCCATTGCCCCCGGCGGCGGCCATTCTGAACGGACGAAGAGAGAGACATGGACAAGAGGTTGTTGAGCGCCGCGGTACTGGCGCTGTCGCTGCACGGCGGGGCCGCTCAGGCCGATTCGATCATCGACACCCGCGGGATGAGCCAGGCGCAGCGCAGCGCCATGGAAGCCGCACTGGCGGCTGGCGCGGATGCCCAGGCCGAGGGCTTCACCGCTGAGGAGCAGGCCTGGATGAGGGCTGCCGAGGCGGGCGAGGTCGAGGAAGGCAATGGCGGGGCCGATGGCAGCGCCGCCGTCGAAGACGAGGCTGCCGAGAGCGAAATCCCGGAGCGTGACCCGATGAGCGTTGAATTTGTCGTCAACGCGCCGTATGGCGTCACCCTGCGCAAGGTGGTGATTCGCGCCAAGACGGATGTGCTCACCATCGAGGGGCTGACGCTCAATCGCGGCAACTGCGAGGTCAGGGCGTATCCGGATTCGCACAAGGCTCCGGCACTGCCGATCCGCGTCAGGTATGGCAACGCGGCGACTTTCTCGGTGGGCAAGTGCGACAAGGTGATCGAGGTCGTGGTGGACACGCCCAGCGGCAGCTACACCTACGACATACCTTGAGGCCGCGCCGCGAGTGCGGCTCCTCCTGCGCGGGGCTGGCCGGCCCCGCGCCGTACGTCCGTCCGATGGGCCCGCCGTGCCGGGAACTGGGCGCGGCCTGCGCGGTCGACCCCAATAGCGATGCGGGGATCTACTGCTCGGCGCCGTCCGGCGCGCCTGCCCCTGGCGGGGCGGCAGCGAGCGGGGCCGTGCAGTGACTTCGCGGCGCACCGGTGGACGCGCGGCCGCGAGAACGGCAGGCACGTCCGGTCCTTCCACTCGACTCGGGAGAACTCGCCATGAGCAGTTTCGATATCGAGAGCTGGTGCAAGACCAAACCCACCGAGAAATCGGTCCCCCTGGGGCTGATCCACTTCTACATCGGCGGCAACGACCACCAGCACCTGGAGCAGGCCGAGGAACGCTTGCAGAACAGCGGCGAAGCCGAGGTGCTGGTCGATGTCGACCTGAACACCCTGGAGTTGCGCACGCCACCCGACTGCGGGCCGTTGTCCGATTGCCACCTGCGGGTCTACTTGCGCAAGGAGGATCAGCGAGGCCAGTTCCACCTGGTCGGCCATCGCGCCAGCGATGGCAGCCTGGTCTACAGCAACGCGGTGATGATCGACTCGCTGATGTAGGCGCCGCCCGCGACGCCGGGCATGCTCGCCCCGCACGGCCGGCGGGGCAGGCGTCAAGCCTGAGGAGCGGACGGCGCAGCGCCGTGTCCGCTCCGCAACGGGCTATTGCCGCTCGGCGAGGATGATCTGCCACTCCGCCTCGCCGACCGGCATCACCGACAGCCGGCTGCCGCGCTGCACCAGCGCCAGCCCCTCCAGGCCGGGGAGGGCCTTGAGCCGGTCGAGGGGAATCAGCCGCGGCAGCTTGCGCGCGAACACCAGGTCCACCGCCTGCCAGCGCGGGTTGTCCGGCGTGCTCTTGGCGTCGAAGTAGGGCGACTGGGGATCGAACTGGGTCGGGTCGACGTAGGCCGTACGCGCCACCCGCACCACGCCGGCGATGCCGATGTCCTTGCAGCTCGAGTGGTAGACGAACACCTCGTCGCCCTCGGCCATCGCCTTGAGGAAGTTGCGCGCCTGGTAGTTGCGCACCCCGTCCCAGCGGATCGGCGTGTGCGGCGCGCGGGCGAAGTCGTCGATGCCGCATTCGGCGGGTTCGGTTTTCACCAGCCATCGGGCCATGGGCGCGTTCCTGTGCAGTGGGGGCGGGCATCATAATGCAGCCGGGCGGCAATGCGGACCGCCGGGCTGGACAAGCGGGCCGGCGCACCCTACAAAGGCGCGTTTTGCGCGAGCCGGGTTGCGGCCGTCCTGCCTTGCGGGGGGACGTTGCTGCGCCGGAACGCCCGGTGCGCCGTGTATTCGCTGTGGTTCTATCAAGAGAAGGATGGATTTGTGAGCAAGAAGAAACCGATGGACCCCGCACGCCGGGAACAGAAGAATCGTGCCTACCGGATCGGCTGGCTGATCGCCCTGGCCGGCATCGTCTGCGGCTTCGCGCTGGTGGCGCTGAAGCCGGCGTAAGTGCCTGCCGCTGGGCGGGCGACGTCACGGCGGCTCTCCGTGGGGTAGAAAACCCGCGCAGCGGTTTTCTACCATGCCTCACGTCGCCGCCCCATGGACCAGGCAGCCGCTGCCACCGTCCACGCTGGCGGGCGCAGATTGCCGATGCACGCATCAACCGCGAGAGGAATACCCATGCCGACCTACGATTACCGCTGCGAAACCAACGGTGAGGTGTACGAAGTCCAGCACCCGATGGCCCTGAGCCCGAAGACCTGGGGCGAACTGCGCGCCGCCTGCGCGCTGGCCGAAGACCCGGCGATCCCCGACGACGCCCCGGTGACCAAGCTGCTCGGCGCCTCCGGAGTGGTCAGCCCCCGCGCGCTGAAGAACCCGGAAGCCCCGGCCTGCGCCCGCGGCGGCTGCGCCGGCAACTGCCGCTGAGCGGGTAGCCGTATCGCGCAGGGCGTGTTCCGTAGGGTGGAGGACTCGCGCAGCGATCCTCCACCGAGCGGCGCCGATCGATCGCGCGGCTGCTCCCCGTCACCCCGTCCGGTAGACAAGGCTGCGCCGTTGTCTACCCTACGCCTGGCCTCGCCGCCGGGCGTGCTTGCAATGCCCCCGCGCCCGGCTTGGGCTATGATGCGCGCCCCTCACGCCCTGCTTGGAACCTCGGACTCATGGCCGGCAATACCCTCTACAACGACTTGTCCGGCTATTACGACCTGATGTGCGCCGACATCGACTACCCGGCGCAGAGCCACTGCGTGCACCGCCTGCAGCAGCTGTTCGGCAACGGCGGGCGCCGCCATCTCGACCTGGCCTGTGGCACCGGGCCGCACGTCCGTCATTTCATCGATGCCGGCTATGCGAGCAGTGGCCTCGACATCAACCAGCCGATGCTCGACCGCGCCGCCCTGCGCTGCCCGCAGGCGCAGTTCTCCCTGCAGGACATGTGCGCCTTCACCGCCAGCGAGCCGCAGGACCTGATCACCTGCTTCCTGTACTCGATCCACTACAGCGGCGGCATCGAGCGGCTCAAGGCGTGCATCGCCAGCGCGCACCGCGCCCTGGCCGTCGACGGGCTGTTCTGCTTCAACGCGGTCGACAAGCAGCGGATCGACAACGCCTCGTTCGTGACGCACAGCGCCCGGCATGCGGACGGCCTGTTCAGCTTCAGCTCCGGCTGGAACTACCCCGGCCAGGGCGAGCGGCAGTCGCTCAGGCTGCGCATCGAACGCCGCGTGGCGGACGAGACCCAGGTGTGGCACGACGAACACCCGATGGTCGCGGTGGACTTCGACGAGCTGCAGGCGCTGCTGCAGCCGTACTTCGAGGTGCACGTGTTCGAGCACGACTACCAGAAGCTGCTGCCCTGGGACGGCAGCTCCGGGAATGCGCTGTTTGCCTGCGTGAAGCACTGAGGCACGCTTCCGCCGCCTACCGGGGCATCGTCTTGTGTAGGGTGGAAAACTCGCGCAGCGATTTTCCACCATGACCGCGCCGGCTCCCGCCTCACTCGCCCCAATTCCCTGCCAGACCGTCGCCTCCATCCCCCGCCCAGTCCGGCGCATAGATCCCGTCGCGCACCGCGCGGTGGAAGCTCGACCACGGCCAGTCCGCCAGCCGCGCCACATGGCCGTGCTTCACCGGGTTGTAGTGCAGGTAGTCGAGATGGCGCCGGTAATCGAGATCATCGCGGATCAGGTGTTCCCAGTAGCGCCGCTGCCAGATACCGCGTTCGCCGCGGGCGGCCTGCGCGGCATTCGGCGTGCCGTGCTCCGGCAGACGGC
>DASQBU010000360.1:0-14934 GCA_035635035.1 Pseudomonas sp. | reverse complement strand
AGCAGGCCGGGCAGGCTGACGGCGGCCTCGCTCCAGTGGCCGATCAGCAGTGCACTGCGGGTCAGGACGAACAGGCCGAGCCAGCAGCCGAGGACGAGAAGCAGGTAACGCAGGGGGGCGGAGCGCAATGAGGACATCAGTGGAACCAGGTGGATTCAGCATCCGCCAGCTTGCACCCCGGGGGGTCATGCGCGCGTGAATCCCGTGTGAAAAAAATGTCAAAAACCGTCCGGTGCGCCGACTTTGGGTCGGCTTGAGACTTCCCGGGGGCCGCTGTGCGAGACTGGGGCCGGAGGTATCCCATGCGCATTCTACTGGTCGAAGACAACCGCGACATCCTGGCCAACCTGGCCGACTATCTGACCCTCAAGGGCTACACCGTCGACTGTGCCCAGGACGGCCTGTCCGGGCTGCATCTGGCCACCGCCGGGCACTACGACCTGATCGTGCTCGACGTGATGCTGCCCGGGCTGGACGGCTACACCCTGTGCCGGCGCCTGCGCGAAGAAGCGCGCAGCAACATCCCGGTGATCATGCTCACCGCCCGCGACCAGCTCGACGATCGCCTGCAGGGCTTCAAGTCCGGTGCCGACGACTACCTGGTCAAGCCGTTCGCCCTCAGCGAACTGGCGGCGCGCATCGAGGCGGTGCTGCGCCGCAGCCAGGGCAGCAGCCAGCGTGTGCTGCAGGTGGCCGACCTCAGCTACGACCTCGACACCCTCGAGGTCAGCCGCGGCGGCCGCCGGCTCAAGCTCAACCCGCTGGGCCTCAAGCTGCTGGCCCTGCTGATGCAGAAGAGCCCGCATGTGCTGCGCCGCGAGGCCCTCGAGGAAGCCCTGTGGGGCGACGACTGTCCGGACAGCGACAGCCTGCGCAGCCACATCCACCAGCTGCGCCAGGTGATCGACAAGCCGTTCCCCCAGCCGCTGCTGCATACCGTGCACGGCTTGGGCTATCGCCTGGCGGAAAGCGCAGATGGTGCGTAGGCCGACCCTGTCGCAGCGCATCGTCATCGCCTTCGTGCTGATGACCCTGCTGGTGGCCGGCAGCTTCGCCGTGGGCACCGTGGTCACGGTGAACGTCGCCGAGCGCAGCCTGCTGTCGGCCGAGCTCGGCCGCGATCTGGACCGCCTGCTGCTGATGGAGAACATGGACGAGTGGCGGCTGCAACCGCAACCGGACCAGTTCTTCTATGTCAGCGACGGCCCCGCCGCGTTTGCCATGCCGGACGACGTCGCCCAGTTGCCGCTGGGCTTCAGCGAGGTGTTCCGCGAGGAGCGGCCCTACCATGCGATGGTGCGCGAGGTGGATGGCCGGCGCTATGCGCTGCTGCAGGACCAGAGCGATTTCGAGCGGCGCGAACAGGTGATGCACCTGGTCGTCACGGTGGGCTTCGTGTTCAGCCTGCTGCTGGCCGTGCTGCTCGGCTGGCTGCTGGCGCGCCGGGTGATGGAGCCGGTGGCGCGGCTGGCGCGCCAGGTGCGCCATCGCGACCAGTTGCTGTCGCTGGCGCCGCCACTGGCGCCGGATTACGCCCCCGACGAGGTCGGCGAGCTGGCCGCCGCGTTCGACGAGACGCTCAACCAGCAGCGCCAGGCGCTGCGCCGCGAACAGCTGTTCACCAGCGACGTCAGCCACGAGCTGCGCACGCCGCTGATGGTGCTGGCCAGCTCCTGCGAGCTGCTGCTGGAAAGCCCTGCGCTGGCGGCACGCGAGCAGCGCCAGGTACAGCGCATGGCGCGCGCCACCATGGAGATGCGCGAGCTGGTGCAGACCTTCCTGCAACTGGCCCGGGCCCAGTCGGCGCAGAAGCAACCGGCGCCGCAGGCCACGCTGCGGCAGATTGCCGACGAGCTGGTGGCGCACTGGCGCGAACCGATCGAGGCCAAGGGCCTGCAGTTCGAGGCGCGTACCGCCGTCGATACCCCGGCGCAGTACAACGCCATCTTCCTGCGCGCGGTGATGGGCAACCTGTTGCGCAACGCCTGGCACTACACCGACAACGGGCGAATCCGCCTGACCCTGGAGGGGCGGGGCTTCAGTGTCGAAGACAGCGGCGCGGGGATTCCCGAGGCCATGCGCGAGTCGGTGTTCGAGCCCTTCGTGCGTGGCGAGGGCGAGCGCGGCGAGGGGCTGGGCTTGGGCCTGTCGCTGGTGCAGCGGATCTGCAGCCACGAGGGCTGGCAGATCCGCCTGCTGGCGGTCGAGCCCCATGGTTGCCGTTTCGAGGTCCGGCTGTAACCCGTCTTGACGTTTTTTTCACATGGCCTTGACGCGCGGATGACCGCGGCCTGCCTAGGCTCAGGCGCTCAATAATCATCATAACTATCGGAAGCCCTGCATGACGAAGCCTGTCGAGTTCGAAGCCTCCTGCCCGTGCGAGTGTCCGCAGGCCGAGGCGCGCTTCGGCGAGCCGCGCGCGGGCTTCTGGCCGCGCCTGGGGCTGTGGCGCGACCGGCAACTGGCCCGGCGGGCCCTGCAGTGCGCCGGCGAGCCCGGCCTGGTGCTGGACCTGCCCTGCGCCGACGGCGGCTTCTGGCCATTGCTGGCGGAAAAGACCAACCGGGTGATCATCGCGGCCGACCATTCGGCGCTGCGGCTCGAGGCCGCGCTGGCTCGCCAGCCGGCCGAACTGCGTCGACGGATCAGGCCGTTGCAGACCTCGCCGCTGGACATCGAGCTGAGCGACAGCGCGGTCGACAGCATCTTCTGCATGTCGCTGCTCTCGCGTGTCGGCGAGGCGCCGGCGCGCCATGCCCTGCTGCGCGAGTTCCACCGGGTGACCCGCGACAGCGTGGTGCTTTCGCTCTGGGTGGACGGCAATTTCAGCGCCTGGCAGCGTCGGCGCCTCGAGCAGCGCTGCCTGGCGGCCGGCGAGGCGCGGGCCTGTCGTCAGCACTGGGTCATGCCGCGGGGGCAGATCGAGCGGGAGTTCGCCGAGGTTGGCTTCCGCATCGACGCCCACTATGACTGCCTACCCGGCTATGCCATGGCGCGCTTCTACGTGCTGCGCAAAGGCTGATTCTTCGGTCCCCTGGAACCCCACTCTCGCGTGGCCTGCCCGCGCGTCCATCCGTCGTCGAGGACGAGCAGTACCGGCAACCTCGACTACGGTTATCTACAGGCGATGCGCCCACCCAGGCAGTGCTGAAAAGCGGGGGGCAGGCATCGGCGTTTGCCACCCGCGTGGCTCCGAACCGAGGACCCATCCAAATGAAGCGGGAACTTGTCTGCGGACTGCTGCTGTCCGCTATGTGCGCCTCCAGCCCCTTGCTGGCTTCGATCGAGCCTGCGCCCATCGCGGCAGCGATGACGCCATCGGCCAGCGTCTGTCAGCTGCCGGCCGCCGCGGAGGCGGTGCCGGCTCCCACTCCCGCTTCCGAGCCAGCGAAAAAGCTCAAGGCGCCCACCGCGGATGCGCACAACCTGCTGCTGCTGCTGCTGCTCAACGTCGCCCAGGGCGTCAGCCGCCGCTGAGTGCGGACTCAGGACCTGCCCGCGGGCTTGCGGGCGTTTTCGCCTAGCGGCACAGAACGAGCGGTGGGGCGTGTCATCGGCCACGGAGCCCCCGCTCGTTGGCCTGGCCTGTGCGCTGCGCAGCGACTGGGGTACAGCGCTGCGTCCGCACAGGCTTGATCGCGCCGGCGCCCTCAGTTGACGGTGCGGGTGCTTCCCGACGGTACACCCAGCGCCTGAGCCAGGTCGTTGCCGTGCAGGCGCGCCAGGCTGTCGAGGCTGTCGTACAGCTGGTTCAGGCTGGCCTGCCCGGCGGGGTCGGCGAGCAGTTCGCCGAGCGGGCGGCCGAGGGCGGCCAGGCGCTGGCGGGTTTCCGCGAAGGCGCCGTCGAGACGGGTGACCAGGTCGGCCTGGTCCTTGCCCAGCAGGCTGCGCAGGCCGTCGTTGTTCTGGCCGCGCCACAGGGTCTCGGCGCTGGCCAGCCCGGCGTCGAGGCCGCTCAGCAGGCTGCCGCTGACGGCCGCGAGAGGCTGCGGCGTCGGCGCGGCGTCGCGGCCCAGCAGGCCGCCGAGCTGGCCCTTGAAGCCATCCAGGGCGCTGACCTCGGCCCGCAGCAGCTCGGCGACCGCCGCGCGGCCTTCGGCATAGCGCGCATTGGGGAAGTTCTTCAGGTTTCTGGCCAGACCCTGCTCGCCCATCCAGGCAGCCAGCACCTTGGCTGACAGCGCCTGCTGGTGGCTGCCGATGGCCAGCAGCAGCGGGCAGTAGCGGCGCATCTGCTCGAGGTCGGCGAGATTGCGACTCGGGTCGAACAGCAGGTATTCGTAGGCACTCAGGCCCTGCACCTCCGGGGCGGCCCCTTCCAGATCAGCTTGCTTGGGCAGAGGCTTGCTGTCGAGCAGGGTGTCGATCTGGCGGGCGAGCGCATCCGGCTGTCCGCTGTGCACCTGCCGGGACAGCTTGCCTTCGCCGAGCGGGCCGATGGCCAGCGGCTGCAGCGCGGCCCAGGCGCCGTGGGCGGCGAGGAAGGCCTGGCGGGCCTGGCTCAGCGCCTGTTCGCCGGAGCAGAACGCACGGGCACTGTCGGCCAGTTGGCGGTCGCTGTCGGTCCAGCGGGTGTAGGCCGGCAGCAGCACGGCGTCGGTCAGTGCGGCGCTGACGGCGGCGAAGGGCTCCTTCTTCGGCGGCTCGGTCTTCGAGCAGCCGGCGAGGGCGGTCAGCAGGGCCAGGGACAGCAAGGCGGGGCGCAGCATCGAAAGCTCCATTGACGGGAAATTGAAACGGGCCGGCGCTCGAGCCTCGAGCGGCCGCGTGGCCAGCGGCGGCGGGTGCGGTACCACCGAGGGGCGCCCGGCGTGGGGCAGGGCGAGCCACCGGCACCGGCGGGGACGCTGACCGAAATCCGCGGCGATTGTCCGCCAGTCCGCGGCCTCTGTCATGCGCCACGCGCGCTTGGGGCGGGAGCTGCCCGACGTCGCGCTCGGCGAGGCGGTTTCGCGGCGGGGTGTGCAGCAGGCCGCGCCGATGCCATCACGGCGCCGCTACAATGGCCGGCATTTCACAGGGAGTTCCGCGTATGAGTCCGAGTACCGTCGCCGTGCTGGTGGCCGGCGTTCTGCTGGCCGGTTATGCCGTGCAGATCTACAACAGCCTGGTGCGTCTCAAGCACGGGGTGGGCAAGGCCTGGTCGAACATCGACGTGCTGCTGCGCCAGCGCCACGACGAACTGCCCAAGCTGGTGGAAACCTGCCGCCAGTACATGCAGCACGAGCGCTCCACCCTGGAGGCGGTGATCGCCGCGCGCAGCGCCGTCGCCAGCGCCCGCGAGCAGGGCGACATCGCGGCCCTCGGACGGGCCGAGAGCGGCCTGCGCAGCGGCCTCGGCCAGTTGTTCGCCGTGGCGGAGAACTATCCGCAGCTCCGTGCCAACGAGAGCTTCCAGCACCTGCAGCAGCGCATCACCGGGCTGGAGAACGGCATCGCCGACCGCCGCGAGCTGTACAACGAGTCGGTCAACCTGAACAACGTGCGTATCGAGCAGTTCCCCGATGTGCTGCTCGCCCGTCTGTGCGGCTTCAAGGCCGCCGAGCTGCTGCAGTTCAGCGAGGCGGAGAAGGCCGACGTCGACCTGCGCCAGCTGTTCGGCTGATGGCGGCGGTCGATCCCGGCCTGCTGGTCGGCCTCGGCATGGCCGCGGCGGCCTGCCTAGGTGGCGGCTGGTGGAGCCTGCGCCGGCTGGCGCAGGCGCGCCTGCTGGAGGACATGCCGACCTCGAAGATCCGTTCGGCGGCCCAGGGCTACGTCGAGCTGTACGGCGTGCTGCAGCCGGGGCCGGGCGAGCCGCTGGCCGCGCCGCTGACCGGCAAGCCGTGTCTATGGTGGCGCTACCGCATCGAGGAGCTGCAGAGCAATGGCAAGAGCCGCTCCTGGCGGGTGCTCGAGTCGGGCTGCAGCGAGGGCTGGCTGGGCTTCGCGGACAGCTCCGGGCAGTGCCTGATCAATCCTGTGGGTGCCGAGGTGCGTCCCCTGCATCGCCAGGTCTGGCACGGCGACCAGCGCCATCCGCGGGGGGCGGAGGACCACGGTCTGTTCTTCACCCTGCTGGGCACCCTGCTGGATTCGGGCAAGCGTTATCGCTACAGCGAGGAGCGCCTGCACGCCGGCGAGCCGCTGTATGCCCTGGGCGAGTTCCGCACCAGCGGCGGTGGTCGCCAGGGACTGGACCTGGCCGCCGCTCAGGGTGCGGTGGTGCGCGAATGGAAGCAGGACTTCCAGGGGCTGCTGGCGCGTTTCGACCGCGATGGCGACGGCACCCTCGACGAGGGGGAGTGGCAGCTGGTGCGCCTGGCCGCGCAGCTGGAGGCGGAGGACCGGCACCGGGCGGCGAGCCAGGCGCCGGAGCAGAATTACCTGCGGCGCCCGCAGGAGGCGCTGCCGTTCCTGCTGTCCTGCCGCGGCGAGGACGAGCTGGCCCGGACCTTCCGCTGGCAGGCGGCCGGTGGCGCGCTGCTCTGCCTGGGTGGGGCGCTGGTCGGTACCTGGATGGTCGCCCAGGCACTCTAGGCTCTGTACGAAAAGTGCCTGCGCTCGGCCGGCTCGGAATGCTCATTTACGACCAGCAAACTCCGCTTCCTCGCCGCTTTTCGCCTTGCCTGGCCTTCGCTCGGCTGACTTTTCGTACAGGCCCTAGGACCACGTCGAGCCGGTGTTCGGCGCGCAGAAACGAAGAAACCCGGCCGAGGCCGGGTTTCTTCAGGTCGTGCGGATGACTCAGGCGGCGAAGTTGGCAGCCACGAAGTCCCAGTTGACCAGGTTCCAGAACGCCTCGACGTACTTCGGACGCAGGTTGCGGTAGTCGATGTAGTAGGCGTGTTCCCAGACGTCGCAGGTCAGCAGCGGGGTGTCGCCGCTGGTCAGCGGGCAGCCGGCACCGATGGTGCTGGCCAGGGCCAGGGAGCCGTCGGCCTTCTTCACCAGCCAGGCCCAGCCAGAGCCGAAGGTGCCGATGGCGGTCTTGGTGAACTCTTCCTTGAACTTGTCGAAGGAACCGAAGGCCGCGTTGATGGCGTCGGCCAGGGCGCCGGTGGGCTGGCCACCGCCGTTCGGCTTCAGACCGTTCCAGTAGAAGGTGTGGTTCCACACCTGGGCAGCGTTGTTGAAGATGCCGCCGGTGGAGGTCTTGACGATCTCTTCCAGGGTCTTGCCTTCGAACTCGGTGCCCGGGATCAGGTTGTTCAGGTTCACCACGTAGGTGTTGTGGTGCTTGCCGTAGTGGTATTCCAGGGTCTCGGCGGAAATGTACGGCTGGAGGGCGTCTTTGGCGTAAGGCAGCGGCGGCAGTTCAAAAGCCATGGTGAATCTCCGTATCGTCAGCAAGGTGTTGGCGTTGCGCAAGGTGTGTGCAAGCCGGTTCACGGTATCGGGGTGCCAGGGCCGTTGCAACGGCTCTGCGCGGGCGCTCGTGGCGCTGTAAGCCCCTGATCATAGCACCGGCCCCCGGGCTAATCCACGCAGCATCTGTGGGGGAAACGCCCCGCTGCCGGCCTCGTCGCCGCCAGCTGTTGCACTGCGGCGAGCCGGCACTGAAGTCGCCCCGGCCAGGCGGTATACTGCCGGCCATCCTCCATCCGCCCACAGGTTGTGTTGGCCATGCGTAACGATTCCCTCGACGAGCTGGACGACCTGCCCAGCCTGACGACCGATGACCGCGAGTCGGCGTTTCCGCTCGCCGAGCCGCCGCGCCGCGGCCGCCCTGCGCCGGTTGCCGGCGCCCGCCCGGGGGCGAGCAGGCTGCTGTGGGCGCTGGTCGGGGGGCTGCTGCTGGCGCTGGCCGGGCTGGGCTGGTGGAGCCACCTGCGCCTCGAGCAGATGGCGCAGCAGCTGGTGGCGACCCAGGAAAGCTTCGCGCGCATCAGCGAGGATGCGGCAGGGCGGC
The DNA here is from genome assembly GCA_035635035.1 of Pseudomonas sp. GTDB lineage: Bacteria > Pseudomonadota > Gammaproteobacteria > Pseudomonadales > Pseudomonadaceae > Geopseudomonas. The sequence goes on along the minus strand of DASQBU010000360.1, from coordinate 7,043 downwards.
TGAAGGACATTTCCGGCAAGGTGGTGGCCACCGAGTCCAGCGTCACCAGCGAGACCGAGACGCTCAAGCTGCGCATCAAGCAGCTGGAGAGCAAGCTGGCCCAGTTGGACAACCAGCAGCGGATCGCCACCGCCCAGCAGGAAACCCAGGACCGGCAACTGGAGCAGCTGCGTGGCGAGCTGAAGAGCCAGCATGAGGGCAATGCCCAACTGGCCGCCGCACTGAAGGAGCAACAGGCCGGCGTGGCGGCGCTGGACGGTCGGCTGAAGAGCCTGGGCGACGAGCAGGTGGCACTGAAGGCGGCGCAGGGCGAGCTGGGCAAGCTGGACGAGCGGGTGGGGAGCCTTGCCAGCGAGGTGGCCGTGCTGAAGAAGCAGGGCAACCCGACCCAGGCGATCAACCGTCTGGAGTCCGACATGCTGGTGCTGCGCAGCCAGCTGGACAATCGCCCGGCGGCCGGCGGCACGGCCGAGCTGGATGCCTTCCGCGCGCAGATGACCCGCAACATCACCAACCTGCAGGCGCAGGTGCAGAACCTGCAGCGGCAGCTCAACGCACGCTGAATCCGGCCCGAACAAGAAAGCCCCCGGCTGCGCGAGCAGCGGGGGCTTTTTCGTGCGTGGGGCTTACAGGGTCGGGTAGTCCAGATAGCCGACCGGGCCCGAGCCATAGAAGGTGCTGCTGTCCGCCTCGTTCAGCGGCGCGTCGGCGGCCAGGCGGGCCGGCAGGTCGGGGTTGGCGATGAACGGGATACCGAAGGCCACGGCGTCGGCCTGGCCCTCGGCCAGCCAGCGGTTGGCCTGCGCCTTGGTGAAGCGTTCGTTGGCGATGTACACGCCGCCGAAGGCTTGCTTGAGCTGCGGGCCGAGGCTGTCCGCGCCTTCCTTCTCGCGGGCGCAAATGAAGGCGATGCCGCGCTTGCCCAGTTCGCGGGCGACGTAGCCGAAGGTCGCGGCGCGGTCGGAGTCGCCCATGTCGTGGCTGTCGGCGCGCGGCGCCAGGTGCACGCCGACGCGGCCGGCGCCCCACACCTCGATGCAGGCGTCGGTGACTTCCAGCAGCAGGCGGGCGCGGTTCTCCAGCGAGCCGCCGTACTGGTCGGTGCGCTGGTTGGTGCTGTCCTGGAGGAACTGGTCGAGCAGGTAGCCGTTGGCGCCGTGGACCTCCACGCCGTCGAAGCCGGCGGCCTTGGCGTTCTCGGCGCCCTGGCGGTAGGCCGCGACTATGCCGGCGATCTCTGCGGTGTCCAGCGCGCGCGGGGTGACGAAGTCGCGCAGCGGGCGCAGCAGGCTGACGTGGCCCTTGGGCTGGACGGCGCTGGGCGCCACCGGCAGCTCGCCGTTCAGGTAGTGCGGGTCGGAGATGCGCCCGACGTGCCACAGCTGCAGGACGATGCGCCCGCCGGCGGCGTGCACCGCGCTGGTGACGTTCTTCCAGCCCTGCACCTGCTCCGCGGACCAGATGCCGGGGGTGTCCGGGTAGCCGACGCCCATCGGCGTGACGGCGGTGGCTTCGCTGATGATCAGCCCGGCGCTGGCGCGCTGCACGTAGTACTCGGCCATCAGCGCGCCGGGCACGCGGCCGGGCTCGGCGCGGCAGCGGGTCAGCGGGGCCATGATGATGCGGTTGGGCAGCTGCAGATCGCCTACCTGGATGGGGTCGAACAGAGTCGGCATGGTCGGTTTCCTTGCTGGGTGAAGTCAGAGTTCGTCATCGAGCCGGCGCAGGAAGGCACGGATGGTGTCCTCGTTGCGCTTGAAGAAGTTCCACTGGCCGATCTTCCGGCTGCTCACCAGGCCGGCGCGCTGCAGGGTGGCCAGGTGCGCCGACACGGTGGACTGCGACAGGCCGGTGCGGCGGTCGATCATTCCGGCGCACACGCCGACTTCCAGCGGGTGCTCCTGGTCGGCGAAGTACTGCTCGGGATCCTTCAGCCAGTGGAGGATTTCCCGGCGCACGGGATGGGCGAGGGCCTTGATGATTTCGTCGGTATCGAATGACATGTTTGGGTGTAACGATTTATCGCGATGGAGCGAAATGTATATCGTCCATTGACGAAATACAAATGGCGTCCGGCCTTGCCGATGCGCGGTCGACGGTATCCGGTCCGGGACCTATTGTCCCGGCGTGCGCGGCGCTAAGCTGGGAGCATGAACTATCTCGCCCACCTGCACCTCGGCGGCCCGCTGCCGGGGCAACTGCTCGGCAGCCTGTACGGCGACTTCGTCAAGGGGCCGCTGGACGGTCGCTTCGCCCCGGACGTCGAGGCGGCCATCCGTCTGCATCGGCGCATCGATGCCTTCACCGACCGTCATCCGGCGGTGCGCGCCGCCTGCGCGCGGTTTCCCGCCGCGCGGCGGCGCTATGCCGGCATCCTCCTCGACCTGTTCTTCGACCACTGCCTGGCCAGCCACTGGGACGACTACGCCGACGAGCCGCTGACGCTGTTCACCGGCCGGGTGTATCGGGTGCTGGCCGCCGAGGCGGAGCTGCCCGGGCGTCTGGCGCAGATCGCCCCGCGCATGGCCGCGCAGGACTGGCTGGGCAGCTACCGCGAGTTCGCCGTGCTGGAGCGGGTGCTGCTGAACATGCAGCGGCGCCTGTCGCGCCCCGAAGGACTGGACGGTGCGCTGGACGAGCTGGCGCGCCTGTATCCGGCGCTGCTGGAGGATTTCCGCGCCTTCTATCCCGAGCTGGTCGTCTTTGCCCGCGAGGCGGGGGCGCGCTGATTCAGGCCGCCCGGGCTGCGACGGCCTCCGCCGGCACCTCGGCGCAGACCACTGCGGCGATCGCCGCGTGGGCGCGGCGCGCCAGGTCGCTGCGCGGCAGGCCGGCGCTGGCGATCGGCTCGAGCAGGGTGATCTCCACCGTGGCGCGTTCGGCGGCGAACAGGCGCAGCAGGTGCGTCGGCAGCTCGTCGTCGCCGATGAACGGGGCGAGCGGATCGCGCGCGCCGTCGCGGCGGTAGCGGATCGCCACCGGCTGCACCAGCGCGCCGCTGTCCACCGCCGCGGCCAGCAGGCGCGGGTGGAAGCGCAGCACGTCGCTGCCATCGGAGCTGGTGCCCTCGGGGAAGATCGCCAGGTGGCGCTGCTCGGCCAGGTGCCCGGCCAGCTGGCGGCCGAGGTCGAGGCTGTCGCCGGCGCCGCGGCGGATGAACAGGGTGCCGGCCTGGCGGGCCAGCCAGCCGGCCAGCGGCCAGTCGGCCACCTCCGCCTTGGCGAGGAAGGACAGCGGGCAGAGGGCGCCGAGCACCGCGATGTCGACCCAGGATACATGGTTGGCCAGCCACAGGGCCGGCGCTTCCGGCAGCCGGCCGTGGACGCGCACGTCCAGCGGCAGGGCGGCGCGCAGGTGGCGCATGAAGCGGCAGGTCAGGCGCTGGCGCAGCGCCATCGGCACTTCGCCCAGGCGTTCGCGCAGCGCGACCCAGGCGGCGAACAGCGCGCCTTCGCCGAGCACCAGGAACAGGCGCAGCAGGCGCGCATACAGACGCAGACGGCGCATCAGCCGACCGCCTTGAAGTGGCGGGCGTAGCGCGGGCACAGCTCGTCGCGCTTGAGCAGGATGAACACGTCGGCGACCTGGAAGTCCGGATCCCAGCACGGCTCGCCGCAGATCTTCGCGCCCAGGCGCATGTAGGCCTTGAGCAGCGGCGGCAGCTCGGCGGTGAGGTTGTCCGGCACCTCCAGCTCGGGCAGCGGCAGGCGCGGTTCGGCGCGCAGGTAGTCGTGGGAGAGGTGGCGTTCGCGCAGGCGCTGCATCACCGCACGGGCCTGGATGCCGCCGTCGCGCATCGGAATGCTGGCGCAGCCCATCAGGTAGCGGTAGCTGCCCTCGTTGAGGGCTTCGGCCAGCGCGCCCCACAGCACGGCGATGGTGGCGCCGTTGCGGTAGTCGGCGGCGACGCAGGTGCGGCCGATCTCGAGAACCGGGCCTTCCAGCTTGCTCAGCCCGTGCAGGCGGAACTCGTCCTCGCTGTAGAAGCGGCCCAGTTGGCGGGCGGTGCGGTGGTCGAGCAGGCGGGTGGTGGCGACCAGTTCGCCGCTGGCCAGGTCGCGCACGCCGAGGTGCTCGCAGTGGACGTCGAAGCCGTCGTAGTCGAGGCCCTGTTCGGCACCCTGCAGGCGGGCGCCGAACTCCTCGCCGAACACGCGGTAGCGCAGGGCCTGGGCTTCGAGCAGGGCTTCGGTGCCCTGCAGGCGTTCGGCCTGCAGGCGACGGGGAGAGCTGGACTCGCAGGACAGTGCAATGGCGGACATGCAGAACCTCCGGGCAGCCTCGGGCTGCTTCCTTGTTGTATGCAGCCCCATGCTGGCAACGCGGTATGTCCGGGCGGTGACGTGGCGGTGATGCTTCTGTGACTGCGTGCGCAACGTTCGGACCGCTGCGCGCCGTACAGTGGCGGATCTTCGCGAGCGCGGTGGTGCGCTTGATACAAGTCAGTGAACTTGTAACCCAGCCTCGCTAAGCTTGCTGAAACCGAGAAATTGAGGTAGCCATGCGTCGCGAGCCCATCGTCCTGTTTGATAACGGCACCCACCAGTGCCTGTGTTTCGATGATCTGGTCACTGGGGAAGGGGTACAGACCAACCAGTTTCTGATCGTCGACAACGAGCAATACATGCTGCTCGACCCGGGTGGCGACCTGACCTACACCCCCCTGTCGCTGGAGCTGTCCAAGCACATCCCGGTGCAGGACCTGACCTACATCTTCGCCTCCCACCAGGACCCGGACATCATCGCCGCCCTGGACAAGTGGCTGCTGCACACCAAGGCCAAGGTCATCTGCTCGCGGCTGTGGGCGCGTTTCCTGCCGCACCTGACCGCCAACTACCTGGCCGTCAGCCACGGCATCTCCACCTACGACCGGATCATCGCGCTGCCCGACCGCGGGCAGAGCCTGCCGCTGGGCCGGAGCATGCTCAAGGCGGTGCCGGCGCACTTCCTGCACTCGGTCGGCAACTTCCAGCTCTACGATCCGGTGAGCAAGATCCTGTTCTCCGGCGACATGGGCGCCTCGCTGGTCGACGATGCCCAGCCGGTCAGCGACTTCGCCGCCCACCTGTCGACCATGGAAGGCTTCCACCGCCGCTACATGGCCAGCAACAAGGTCTGCCGCCTGTGGGCCGACATGGTGCGCAAGATGGACGTCGAGATGATCGTCCCGCAGCACGGCCGTCCCTTCGTCGGCCAGGCGATGATCACCACCTTCCTCGACTGGATCAGCCAGCTCGAGTGCGGCATGGACCTCATGGGCCCGGCCGACTACGCCCTGCCGCGCTGAGTTCTTCCGGCAGGTCGACAACGCCGGCGTGGCCCTCGGGCCCGCCGGCGTTGTCATTTGTGCGGGCGGCTTCCTTGAGCCGCGTCGGGCCGCCGGCTATGGTGCCTTGAGTTGACTGTCGTGCGAGGACTCGATGCCCGGCCCGTTCCCTTCCTTCCCTGCTGCTGGCTAGCGCCGTGCCCCAGGCCGTCTTTCCCTGGCGCGAGGGCAACCGCTACCAGCTGCTGATCGATGGCGAGCGGTTCTTCCCGCGCATGCTGAGCGCCATCGATACCGCCTGCCGGCAGGTCGAGCTGGAGCTGTATCTGGTCGAGGCCGGCAGCTGCGCCAGCCTGCTGGTCGATGGCCTGTGCCAGGCCGCCCGGCGCGGGGTGCAGGTGCGCTGCCTGTTCGATGCCTTCGGCAGCCAGCGCCTGGGCGCGCGGTTGAGTGCGCAGCTGCGCAATGCCGGCGTGCAGTTGCGCCTGTACAACCCGCTGGGCTGGCGGCATGGCGTGCGCAACCTGTATCGCGACCATCGCAAGCTGCTGCTGGTCGACCAGCAGCTGGCCTGGGTCGGCGGCGCCGGCGCCACCGACGACTTCTGGCTGCCGGAGCAGGCCTCCAGCCGCTGGCACGAGCTGATGGTCGAGCTGGCCGGCCCGGCGGTAATCGACTGGCAGACCCTGTTCGAGCGCCAGTGGCAGGCCAGCGGCGAACCGCACGCCTGGCGCCCGTACATCCGGCCGGCGGCGCACCTGCCGCCGCGACCAATGCCGGGGGCGGGGCTGGCGCGGGTCGCCTATGCCGACTCGCGCCAGCATCGCGACATCCTGCGCGCGCTGCTGCGCAACCTGGCCCATGCCCACGGGCGCATCTGGCTGGCCACCCCGTACTTCCTGCCCAGCTGGCGGGTGCGCAAGGCCCTGCGCAAGGCGGCGCAGCGCGGTGTGGAGGTGCGCCTGCTGCTGACCGGGCGGCTCACCGACCATGCGCCGGTGCGCTACGCCGGCCAGCGCTACTACCCGCGCCTGCTCAAGAGCGGCGTGCGGATCTTCGAGTACCAACCGCGCTTCCTGCACCTCAAGGCGGTGCTGGTGGACGACTGGGTCAGCATCGGCTCGTGCAACTTCGACCACTGGACCCTGCGCTTCAATCTGGAGGCCAACCTGGAGGCGCTCGATCCCGCGCTGACCGCCGCGCTGGCGGCGAGCTTCGAGGCCGACTTCGCCGCCAGCCGCGAGATCACCCTCGCCGACTGGTTTGCCCGGCCGCTGCGCATGCGCGTCTGGCAGCGCCTGTGGGGCTGGCTGGACCGGCTGGTGGTCAACCTGATGGACCGCTGGCGCTGAAGCGCCGGTCCTTGCGCGCGGACAAAAGAAAACCCCGGAGGGCGCGAGCCGCTCCGGGGTTTTCCGTCCTGCGTGGAGGCTTACTTCACTTCCACGGCCAGGCTTTCGGCGATCTTCTGCTTCCAGATCTGCGGGCCGGTGATGTGCACCGACTCGCCCTTGGTGTCGACGGCCACGGTGACCGGCATGTCCTTGACCTCGAACTCGTAGATCGCTTCCATGCCCAGTTCGGCGAAGGCCAGCACCTTGGCCTTCTTGATCGCCTGGGCGACCAGGTAGGCGGCGCCGCCGACGGCCATCAGGTACACGGCCTTGTTGTCCTTGATCGCCTCGATGGCGATCGGGCCGCGCTCGGACTTGCCGATCATGCCCAGCAGGCCGGTGCTTTCCAGGATCTGGCGGGTGAACTTGTCCATGCGGGTCGC
>DASQBU010000359.1:0-3688 GCA_035635035.1 Pseudomonas sp. | reverse complement strand
GCGCAGCGCATTCTCGAAGGTGGTCTGGGTCCCCAGCGCCTCGATGGCGGCATCCACGCCGCGCCCGCCGGTCAGCTTGAGGATCTCGTCGACCACGTCGACCTTGCGGAAGTTGAGGGTGACGTCGGCGCCCATCTTGCGGGAAATTTCCAGGCGCTCGTCGACGCCATCCACCGCGATGATGGTGCTGGCGCCGCGCAGCCGGGCACCGGCGGTGGCGCACAGACCGATCGGCCCCTGGGCGAACACCACGACGACGTCGCCGATCTTGATGTTGGCATTTTCCGCGCCGACAAAGCCGGTGGACATGATGTCCGGGCACATCAGCACCTGCTCGTCGGTCAGCCCGTCCGGCACCGGCGCCAGGTTGGCCTGGGCATCCGGCACCAGCACGTACTCGGCCTGAGTGCCGTCGATGGTGTTGCCGAAACGCCAGCCGCCCATCGGCTTGTAGCCGTGACAGGCGCAGCCGCCGTCCTGGGAGGACACGCCATCCTGGCAGGCGTAGGAGGTGAAGCTCGGGCAGATCGCCCCGGCGATCACCCGCTGGCCTTCCTGGTAACCCTGCACGTTGCTGCCGAGCTTCTCGATGATCCCCACCGGCTCGTGGCCGATGGTCAGCCCCTTCGCCACCGGGTACTCGCCCTTGAGGATGTGCACGTCGGTGCCGCAGATGGTGGTGGTGGTGATGCGCACCAGCGCATCGTTGGGCCCCACCGGCGGAATCGGCTTGTCGACCAGCTCGATACGCCCGGGTTCGACAAATACGGCGGCTTTCATCATCGTCATCGGAACACTCCTTAGCACCAATGGAACCGGCCCTGCCGGCCTGGGTAGTTCACCCACTCTAGTCGAACGACAGTGACAACATCATGCCCGGCGTCAGTGCCGCGCTCAGAACAGCTCGGCCAGCGGAATGAAGATCACCGCCTCACCTTCCTCCAGGGTCGTGCCCTCGCGAACCTCGACCAGGCCGTCGGCCCAGGCCGCGCTGCGCAGCACGCCGGAGCTCTGATTGGCATGCAGCACCGCCCTGCCCTGCTCCAAGCGCGCGCGCAGGAATTCGCGGCGCGTGCCGGCCTTCGGCCAGGCGAAACCGGCCGGCACGGCGAAACGCAACGGTGCCAAGCGCTCGACACCGAGACGACGCAGCAGGTAGGGCCGCGCCAGCAGGGCGAAGGTCACCAGGGTCGAAGCCGGGTTGCCGGGCAGGCCGAGCACCGGCGTACCGCGGTAATGCCCGCAGGTCAGCGGCTTGCCCGGCTTGAGCGCCAGCTTCCACAGCGCCAGCTCGCCTTCCTCGCGCAGCACCCGACCGAGGAAGTCCGCCTCGCCCACCGACACCCCGCCGGTGGAGAGGATCAGGTCGGCGCCGGCCAGCTCGGCCAGCCGCGCGCGGGTCTGCGCCAGGTCGTCGGGCAGGATGCCGGCGTCCTCCACCGCGCAGCCCAGGCGCTCCAGCCAGGCCGCCAGCAGCGCGCGGTTGCTGTTGTAGATCTGCCCGGCGCCAAGCGGCCGGCCCGGCTCCACCAGCTCGTCACCGGTGGACAGCAGGGCCACCCGCGGCCGGCGCCGCACGCGCAGCTGGGCGACGCCGACCGAGGCGGCCACGCCCAGCTCCACCGGCCCCAGCCGGGTGCCGGCGTCCAGCAGCGTCTCGCCGGCAGCGGCTTCCTGGCCGCGCGGCCGCACGTTCTTGCCGACGCGCAGCGCCTCACGGAAGTGCACCCGGCCGTCGGCCTGCACCTCGACGTTCTCCTGCATCTCCACCGTGTCGGCCCCCGCCGGCAGCGGCGCGCCGGTGAAGATCCGCGCACAGGTGCCGCGCGCCAGCGGCGCCGGCGCCTGCCCGGCGAACACCTGCTGGCTCACCGCCAGCGGCTCGCCCTGCCAGTCGGCCAGGCACAGCGCATAGCCGTCCATCGCGCTGTTCGGCCAGGGCGGCAGGTCGATGGCGCTGCGCAGCGGCTCGGCCAGCACCCGTCCGGCGGCGGCGCCGGCCGGCAGCGTCTCGGTTTCCACGATCGGCGCCGCCTCGGCCAGCGCCAGCAGGCGCGCCAGCGCCTCCTCCAGAGACAGCAGCGCGCTCATCCGCGCGTCCCGCAGGCCGGCGCCTTCTTCAGATGCACCACGAAGTTGCACGGCCGGTGGCGGGCGTCCAGCTGGCTGGCGAGGATGCCGTCCCAGGCGGTGCGGCAGGCGTTGGTCGAGCCCGGCAGGCAGCACACCAGGGTGCCGTTGGCCAACCCGGCCAGCGCGCGCGACTGGATGGTCGAGGTGCCGATGTCCGGCACCGAGATCTGCCGGAACAGCTCGCCGAAGCCGTCCACCTGCTTGTCCAGCAGGCAGGCCACCGCCTCCGGGGTACTGTCGCGCGCGGTGAAGCCGGTGCCGCCGGTGATCAGCACCACCTGCACCGCGTCCTCGGCGATCCACTGCGCCACCTGGGCACGGATGCGGTACAGGTCGTCCTTGAGCAGCACCCGCGCCGCCAGGCTGTGCCCCGCCGCCTGCAGCCGCTCGACCAGCAGGCCGCCGGAGGTATCGGTGTCCAGGCTGCGGGTATCGCTGACGGTGAGGACGGCAATGTTCAGGGGAACGAAAACGCTTTCAGCGTGCTGGCTCATCAAGGGCTCCGCAGGGTTCGGTTTGGAAATCGACAGACGTTTTTATAGCACCAAGTGCGCCAAGCGTACCCACGCCCGTCACGCTGACATCCGGCATGCGGTTATTTATTTTTTCACCTAACCCCTTGTGAACCCTCATTTTTTCTGTAGAATGCGCACCCATCAGAACGGAGCGTAGCGCAGCTTGGTAGCGCGTCTCGTTCGGGACGAGAAGGTCGCTGGTTCGAATCCAGTCGCTCCGACCAAATTCCCGATCCAGCGGCACAGCTGCAGGATCATCCAGAAAAGCCCGCCGACGCGGGCTTTTCTGTTTCTGCTAACCCCTTGTGCATTATCGTTTTTTCTGTATAATGCGCCCCACCAAAACGGAGCGTAGCGCAGCTTGGTAGCGCGTCTCGTTCGGGACGAGAAGGTCGCTGGTTCGAATCCAGTCGCTCCGACCAAATTCCCGATCCGGCCATCGGCCGATCCCCACAAAGCCCGCCTCGTGCGGGCTTTGTCGTTTCTGCCTCCCACCCCTCTCGCCCCGCCGGACGGGGCAAGCCGACGCCTCCCCCGCCACGCGCAGCACGCCGCCACCGCTCAGTTCGCGGAGCGCCGCCCCATCACGACAAATCCGCGCGACGACTTCACAGACAGCGCCCAGCCACCCGCGCCAGATGCTGGGCGCGCGGATCCATCAGCACGTAGGGGCCGAGGGTGTTGGTGACGAAGCCGAAGGCCAGCTCGCGCTCGGGGTCGGCGAAGCCGATGGAGCCGCCGGCGCCCGGATGGCCGAAGGCGTGCCGACCGAGACCGTAGGTGGCGTTGGCCTGCTCCGGCTGGTCGAGCATCAGCCCCAGCCCCAGGCGGGTCGGTGTCAGCAGGGTACGGTCGTCGCCACGACTGTGCTCGCGGGTCATCTCGGTGAGCAGCGCGCTGTCCAGCAGGCTGCCGTCGAGCAGGCCGGCGTAGAAGCCGGCCAGGCTGCGCGCGTTGCCGTGGCCGTTGGCCGCCGGTTGCTCCATGCGCCGCCACTCCGGCTTGTTGGTGCTGGTCATGATCGACGGCGGGTTGGTGAA
>DASQBU010000358.1:0-1979 GCA_035635035.1 Pseudomonas sp. | reverse complement strand
AGTGGTGCCGCAGGCCCGCTCCGGCCTGCTGCCCCAGCTCAACGGCGGCGCCACCCTCAGCGATTCGCGCACCGACGTAGACCAGCCGGCGATGACCCTCGACCGCAGTGGCACCGTCTACCAGGTCAGCCTCAGCCAGGCGCTGCTGCGCGCCGACCGCTGGTTCCAGCTGCAGGCCGCCAAGGCGGTCAGCCAGCAGGCCGCGCTGCAGCTGTCCTCCATCGAGCAGAACCTGATCCTGCAAAGCGCCGAGGCCTACTTCACCGTGCTGCGCGCCGAGGACGGCCTGGCCACCAGCAAGGCCGAGGAAGCGGCGTTCAAGCGCCACTACGAGCAGGCCAAGGACCGCTTCGAGGTCGGCCTGTCGGATCGCACCGAGATGCTCGAGGCGCAGTCCGGCTACGACACCGCGCGCGCCAACCGCATCCTCTCCGAGCGCCTGGTGGAGGACGCCTTCCAGGCGCTCGCCACCCTGACCAACCGCGACTATCGCTTCCTCGAGGGCATCCGCCACAGCCTGCCGGTCAGCCCGCCGACGCCGAACGACGCCAAGTCCTGGGTCGACACGGCGATGCAGAGGAACCTCGACCTGCAGGCCAGCCAGTACGCGGTGACCGGCGCCGAGGAAACCCTGCGCCAGCGCAAGGCCGGCCATGCGCCGACCGTGGACCTGGTGGCGCAGTACCAGAAAGGCGACAACGACCGCCTGGGCTTCAGCAACTCGCCGGTGTTCAGCCGCCTGGGCTCGGGCGTGCACTACAGCGGCGACGTCGAGCAGCAGAGCATCGGCGTGCAGCTGAACATCCCGCTGTACAGCGGCGGCCTGACCAGCTCGCAGGTGCGCGAGTCGTACCAGCGCCTCAACCAGACCGAGCAGCTGAGCGAGAGCCTGCGCCGCCAGGTGGTGCAGAACACCCGCGACTTCCATCGTGCGGTGAACACCGACGTGGCGCAGGTGCAGGCGCGCCGGCAGGCCATCGTCTCCGGGCAGAGCGCACTGGAGGCGACCGAGCTGGGCTACGAGGTGGGCACCCGCAACATCGTCGACGTGCTGGATTCACAGCGCCAGCTGTACAACGCCGTGCGCCTGTACAACACCGCGCGCTACGACTACATCCTCAACCACCTGCGCCTCAAGCGCGTCGCCGGCCTGCTCAGCCCGGCCGACCTGCAGGACCTGGAGCACTTCCTCAAGCCCGACTACAACCCGGACAAGGACTTCCTGCCGCCCGGCCTGACGGTCGGCCTGGACGCCGGCAAGCGCCAGTGAGGCAGCGGCCGGCGCGTTACGCCCGGTTGAACAGCTCGGCGAAGAACGCCTGCATGTCGGCCCAGGAGTTCCGGTCGGCGGCCTGCTGGTAGCCCGGCGAGCCCGGATTGCTGAAGGCATGCGGGGCATCGGCATGGTGGCGGACGCGGTAGTCGGCGTCGGCCGCGCGCATCTCCGCCTCGAAACGCGCGACATCCTCGGCACTGACCAGGCTGTCGGCATCGCCGTGCTCCACCAGCACCTTCGCCTGCACCGAACCCGGCGTCGCCGGGGTGGCGGTGCCGAGCAGGCCGTGGAAGCTGACCACACCGGCCAGCGGCACGCCCTGGCGGGCCATATCCAGCACCACGCGACCGCCGAAGCAGTAACCGATGGCGGCCAGGCGGCGGGTGTCGGTCTGTGCCAGCTGGCGCAACTGCTCGAAGCCGGCGAGGAAGCGCTCGCGCAGGGTCGGCGGACTGGCCAGGGCTGCCTGCATCAACTCGCGGGCTCCCTCCATGCTGGTGGCGCTGCGCCCCTCGCCGTACATGTCGATGGCCAGCGCGTTGTAGCCCAGCGCGGCCAGTTCGCGGGCCCGCCGCCGGGCGTAGTCGTTGAGGCCCCACCACTCGTGCACCACCAGCACGCCGGGATGCGGCCCGGCCAGGGTCTCGTCCCAGGCGTGGTAACCGTGCAGGAGACTGCCGTCGGCGCAGCGGTAGCTGAGTGT
>DASQBU010000357.1:0-9303 GCA_035635035.1 Pseudomonas sp. | reverse complement strand
AGCAGGGCACCACGGTGCTCTGCGTCAGCCACGACGCGCGGCTGATCCAGCACGCCGACCGGGTGCTGGAGATGGAGGACGGGCAGATCCAGAACGACTGGAATCCGGCCAGCCGCAGCAGCAGCGCCGCGCGCGCCGCGGAGGTGCTGCAATGAGCGCCCGTCGCCTGTTCTTCCCGCTGGGCGGCTGCCTGCTGGCGGCGCTGTGCGGCTGTTCCGAACATCCCGCCGAGCCGCGCCAGCGCGCGATGGTGGCCAGCGAGTCGCCCTACGTGGCCATCGCCCGCGGCAAGGTCGAGGTGCAGGGCGGCCTGCTGGAGTTCAAGGTCGGCCACGCCGGCCGCCTGGAGCGCCTGGCGGTGGCCGAGGGCAGCCAGGTCAAGCAGGGCGCCGAGCTGGGCCGCCTCGACGAGTGCGACGCGCAGCTGGACAGCAAGGCCGCCGAGGCCGAGCTGGAGCGCGCCCAGGCCCAGCAGAGCGCCGCTGCGCAGCGCCTGCCGGCCGCCCGGCAGAGCGCCCAGCGCCTGCAGCAGGCCGCCCGCCTGGGCGCCAGCGACGCGCAGCACGCCGACAACGCCGCGCAGCAGCTGCAGCAGCTGGAAGCCGCGCTGGCGGTGGCCAAGGCCGAGGTGGAGATCGCCCGCCAGCGCCTGGCCCAGGCCAAGGCGCGGCTCGCCGAGCGCGTGCTGCTGGCGCCGCAGGCCGGCACCGTGGTGCGCCTCAACGCCAGCGTCGGCGCGCGCCTGGCGCCGGAGGACGCCCAGCCGCTGTTGGTGCTGCTGCCGGCGCAGCCGCTGCTGGTGCGCGCCGAACTCAACGAGAGCATGGTCGCCCGCGTGCGCCCGGGCATGGCCGCCGAGGTGGTGCAGGACGCCGCCCCCGAGCAGCCGCCGCTCAAGGCCCACGTGCTGCGCATCGGCGAGGTGTTCGGCGCCAGCCGCCTGGGCGACGACAACCAGGTGCACAACAACGTGCGGGTGGTGGACTGCCTGCTCGCCTTCGATCAGGCGCCGACGCTGCGCATCGGCCAAAACGTACGAGTGAATTTCCATGACTGAAGCCATTGCTACCGTTCTGCCCGACGAAGCCCTGCGCGCCGCCAGCGTGGCGCTGTGGCCGGCCGGCGCCGCGCCCTGGACCATCCAGTGCGACTTCGACGGCACCATCAGCCGCCTCGACGTGATCGATACGCTGCTCGAACGCTTCGGCCGCCCCGGCTGGGTCGAGCTGGAGAACGCCTGGGAAAACGGCGAGATCGGCTCGCGCGATTGCATGCAGGGCCAGGTGGCGCTGCTCGACATGTCCGCCGACGAGCTGCACGCGCACCTCGACGCCCTGGAAATCGACCCGGCGTTCCCGGCCTTCGTCGCCGCCGCCGAAGCGCGCGGCCTGCCGCTGCAGGTGGTCAGCGACGGCCTCGACTACGCCATCCGCCACATCCTGCGCCGCCACGGCCTCGGCCACCTGCCGGTGATCGCCAACCGCCTGACCCAGAGCGGCGCGCGCAGCTGGCGCCTGGACTCGCCGCACGCCACCGCCGACTGCGCGCGGGCCAGCGGCACCTGCAAGTGCGCGCAGCTGGCCGACGTGCGCGGCGCGCAGGGCCGGGTGCTGTTCGTCGGCGACGGCAAGTCGGACTTCTGCGTGTCCGGGCGCGCCGACCTGGTGCTGGCCAAGGGCCGGCTGATCGAGCACTGCCGGCGCAACGGCTATCCGTTCGCCGCCTTCGCCGGCTTCCACGAGACCCTCGGCTGGCTCGACGAGCTGCTGGCCGAGCGACAGGAGCGCCTGTGCGTATGATGAGCGAGAACGAATTCCTCTTCGAAGGCGGGCGCACCGGCGTGCTGCTGATCCACGGCCTGACCGGCACGCCCAACGAGATGCGCCTGCTCGGCAAGGCCCTGCACAAGGCCGGCTACACGGTGTACGGCATGCAGCTGGCCGGCCACTGCGGCAGCGAGGACGACCTGATCGCCACCCGCTGGCAGGACTGGTACGCCAGCGTGTGCGCCGCCGCCGATCGGCTGCGCCAGCGCGTCGAGCACTTCTTCGTCGCCGGCCTGTCGATGGGCGCCATGCTGGCGCTCAAGCTGGCCGCCGACCAGCCCGAGCGGGTCCACGGGGTCAGCGCCATGGCCACCATGTTCCGCCACGACGGCTGGAGCATGCCGCTCTACTCGCGCTACTGCCACTTCCTGCCGCCGCTGTGCAAGAGCCTCGGCCTCGGACGCCGGCTGTGCTTCAACGAGCAGCCGCCCTACGGCATCAAGGACGAGCGCCTGCGCGCCCAGGTGGTGGCGCAGATGCACTCCGGCGACAGCGCGGCGGCCGGCCTGCCGGGCAATCCCTGGTGGGCGCTGGCGGAGATGTACGCGCTGTCGGCGCAGGTGCGCCGGCAGCTGCGCGAGGTCACCTCGCCGTGCCTGGTGATCCACTCCACCGAGGACGACGTGGCCAGCCTGGAGCGCAACGGCGGGCTGGTGGCGCGCTCGGTGCGCGGCCCGGTGCAGACCTGCTGGCTGGAAGACAGCTACCACATGGTCACCATCGACCGCGAACGCCGCAAGGTGGCCGCGCGCACCGTCGAGTTCATCGAACAGACCCTCGCCGCGCAGGGCCTGCGCGGCGCGGCGCCGGTCGCGGCATGAACGGCGCGCCGCTGTCCTGGCTGGTGGTGGTGCTGTGGGTCGCCAACGTGGTGATCGACAGCGCCGGCCAGCTGGCCTTCAAGGCCGCCGCCGCCGACCAGGCCCACGAGGACGGTCTGGCGCGCTGGCAGCAGATGCTGCGCCGGCCCTGGCTGTGGCTGGGCATCGGCTGCTACGTGCTGGAGTTCGTCATCTGGCTGGCGTTCCTTTCCCTAGTGCCGCTGTCCGAGGGCGTGCTGCTCGGCTCGATCAACATCGTGGCGATCATGCTGGCCGGGCGGTACTTCTTCGCCGAAAAGCTCTCGCCGCTGCGGGTCGTCGGCATCGGCCTGATTTCCCTCGGCGTCGCCGTGGTGGGGGTGCAGCCGTGAGACGCTTCTACCTGATCGGCTTCCTGCTGCTGATGGCCTTCGACACCCTGGCGCAGCTCAGCTTCAAGTTCGCCGCCGCCCACGCCGAGCCGCTGGCGCTGTCCGCCGAGTGGCTGTGGCGGGTGTTCGGCCAGCCGTGGATCTACGGTGCGTTCGTCGGCTACATCGGCGCCTTCTTCTGCTGGATGACCCTGCTCAAGCACGCGCCGATCGGCCCGGCGTTCGCCGCCTCGCACCTGGAGATCGTCTCGGTGATGCTGCTGTCGGTGTGGCTGTTCGACGAGCGCCTCGGCTGGCCGCAGGTGCTCGCCGCGCTGCTGATCGGCGCGGGCATCGTCTGCCTGGCGCTCAGCGAGGGCGAGGAGGCCGCCGCTGCGGTGCAGCATGCGCCGTCCGCCTGAGGCGCGCCGCGTCGCGCCGCCCACCGCCGGGCTGCCGCTGCGGGCCGCCGACCTGCTGCCCGGCGGCGACGCCGACCTGGAAGGCGCCCTGGCGCGCTATCTCGGTCTCGACGCGGTGCAGCTGGAATGCTCCGGCACCGCCGCGCTGGTGATCGCCCTCAGCGTGCTGCATGAGCGCGCGCCGCAGCGCGACACGGTGATAGTGCCGGCCTACACCTGTCCGCTGGTGGCCCTGGCGGTGGCCCGCTGCGGCCTGCGCCTGGCGCTCTGCGACCTGCTGCCGGACAGCCTCGACCTCGACCCGCAGGCGCTCGCCGCGCTGTGCGATGCGCGCACCCTGGCGATCCTGCCCACTCACCTGGGCGGGCGGCTCGCCGCGGTGGCCCCGGCGCGCGCGCTGGCGCGGGCCTGCGGCGCCTGGCTGATCGAGGACGCCGCGCAGGCCCTCGGCGCGCGGCGCGACGGCCGCTGCGTCGGCGCCGACAGCGACATGGCGTTCTTCAGCCTGGCGGTCGGCAAGGGCCTGACCCTGTTCGAGGGCGGCGTGCTGTGGGTGCGCGACCCGGCGCTGCGCGCCGCCTGCCGGGCGATGGCCGCGCGCCTGGCGCCGCCGCGCCCGCTGCTGGAGCTGCAGCGCAGCGTCGAGCTGCTCGGCTACGCCGCCTGCTACCGGCCGGCCGGGCTGCCGCTGGTCTACGGCCGGCCGCTGCGCCGCGCGCTGCGCAGCGGCGACTGGGTGGAGGCGGCCGGCGACCGCTTCGACGCGCCCATCGTCCTGCACCGGGTCGGCCGCTGGCGGCGCGCGGTGGGCGTGCGCGCCCTGGCGCGCCTGCCGCTGTTCCTCGCCGCCCAGGCCGGCCGCGCGCAGCGCCGCCTGCAGCGCCTGCGGCAGATTGCCGGCGTGCGGGTGCTCGAGGATGGCGACGGCGAGGGCGTCTGGCCGGTGCTGCTGCTCCTGCTGCCCACGCCGGCCAGCCGCGATGCGCTGCTGCGCAGCCACTGGGGCGCCGGCTACGGGCTGAGCGTGCCGTTCGTCCACGCGCTGCCCGACTATGCCTATCTCGCCGGCCGCCTGCCGCTGGCCGGCACGCCGGATTGCGCGCAGGCGCGCCGGCTGGCCGGGCGGCTGCTGGCGATCGGCAACAGCGCCTGGCTTGACGAGGCGGATTTCGCAGCGCTGTGCGTCGCCCTGGCCGCCGCCTGCGCGGCGCATGGCTGACGGTCCGGGCGGGCAGGGCGCTCAGGCGCCAGCGGTGGCCAGCTGCGCCAGCAGGCGGCGGTTGAGCGCGCGCTGCGCTACCTGCCAGGCGGCGAGGGTGGCGTCGGGGATCGCCAGGGTCTGCTCGTCGCTGGCGCTTAGCCAGCGCTTCCACCACACCGGATGGTGGTACACCGAGACGTCGCCGGTGATGTCGCTGCCCACCAACTGGCCGCGTAGCGCGGCGATGGCGCGGGCGACGTGGCGCTCCTCGAGCACACCTTGGTCCCAGTTGGTGCGCACCACCCGCGCGGCGAACACGTCCTTGTCGATCGACAGGTAGGTGTCCTGGCGTTGGCTGGAGAGCATGGCGCAGAGCGCGGCGGTCAGCGCCTCGGCGTCGGCGAAGGTGCGGAAGGCGTGCTGTAGGCCCAAGCGCTGCGCCCAGCCGGTGTCGACGCCGATGCTCCAGTAGCTCAGCTTGCCGCGGCGCAGCGGGGTCAGGTAGTTCTCCCAGGCGTGGCCGCGGCCGATGTCCGCCGAGGTGATGCCGACCACGTGGACGTGCTCGACCTGCGGCAGCAGCGCCACGCGGCGCACCCAGGAGCCGCAGTGGATGCCGAACAGGTAGCGCATGTTGTCCGGGTGGTTGTCGAACACCACCACGCGCAGGCCGCGGCGACCGCCGGCGCAGCGGGCGATCAGCGGCCAGCTCAGGTGGTGGTAGTCGCCGCTGCCGAGCAACACGCTGCCGTGCCCGGCCGGCAGGCCGGCGAGCACCTCGGCGTCGAAGGCGCGCAGGGTCGCCAGTCGGCAGCCGAAGCGCAGGCGCGGCTGCCAGGCGGCGAGATCGAGGTGCAGGGCGTGGTCCAGCGGGCCGACCGAGCGGTCGAGGTCAAGGACGATCGGGGAGGGCATCGCGGTTCTCGCTCCACTGGCGGTCGCCTTCCAGGTAGCCGCCGAAGCGCCGCGCCAGGCGGCGCAGCAGCGGGTTGCGCACGTACACCGCATGGCGGGTGAAGGTGAAGGAGGCGCCGAGGTAGGCCTTGATCTGCGGGTCGGTCCAGCCGGCCACGTAGTGACTGAGGCCGTGGGCGAGGGCGTACTCGAGGTTGACCAGCCAGCTGATGAAGTACAGGTTGCAGTCGCGCGCTTCGGGGTAGCGGAAGCCGACGTACTTGTCGCTCAGCTTGCCGTCGTGGACGAAGCACAGGTTGTAGCCGATCAGCCGGTCGGCGTGGCGGTACTCGAAGACGATGCCGCCGCTCTGCGCGTCGCGCAGCACGCTGGCGAAGAACTCCCGCGACAGGCGGTCGAAGTGGATCTCGCTCTGCGCGTAGACGTTGAGGTACAGCGCGTAGCACTCGTCGATGCGCGCCTCGTCGGCGAACGCCGCGCCGGTGGCCACCGCGCGCACGTCGAGTTCCTCGCGCTTGCGCCACTTGCGGCGGATGTCCTTGCGCCGGGCGGCGGACAGCCGCGCCAGGTACTCGTCGATGGAGGCGAAGTCGATCGGCACGTAGGCCAGCGCCTGGCCTTCGAGGAGCACGAAGCCCTGCTCGGCGCAGGCTGCGGCGAGGCGCTCGGCGTGGGCGTTGGCCGCCTCGTCGAGTAGTGGCGAGCGCTGCGGTAGGTCCTTGAGCACGGTCAGGCGGAAGCGCCGGCCGAGGCTCTGGCGCAGGCCGCGGGCCAGTTCGCCGGGATTGCCGGCGGTGGGCAGCAGGGCGTATTCGGAAACCGTGGTGCCGACGAAGGCGGTGCGCACGCGCAGCAGGCGCGACCACCAGCGATACAGCGGCAGGCCTTGCAGGCGCTGCTTGAGCGCCGGCTCGGCGGTAGTCAGCAGGTCGAATTCGGCGACGAAGCCGGGCACACCCTGCGCCAGGCGCAGGGCGGCGAAGCCGTCGGGGGGGCAGGCCTCGAAGCGCCGGATCAGCGCTCCCGGTTCCAGCTGGTTGCGGTAGGGTAGCGGTCCGGCGTCGCCGGACCCGGACACGCTCCGCATCGCCGTCAGGCCTGCTTGGCGCGGGTCAGCAGCTGGTCGAGCAGCACCATGGCCTGGTCGATCTCGGCGAAGGAGATCTCCAGCGACGGCGCGAAGGTGATGACGTTCTTGTAGTAGCCACCGACGTCCAGCACCAGGCCGGTACGCTTGCCCTGGTACTCCAGATCGCCGGCCAGGCCGATGTCGACCATCTTGTCGAGCAGCTCGCGGTTCGGCGTGAAGCCGTCGGCGGTGCAGATCTCGGCGCGCAGGGCCAGGCCCAGGCCGTCGACGTCGCCGATTTCCTTGTGGCGCTTCTGCAGGTCCTTGAGGCCTTCCAGGAAGTAGGCGCCGCGGTCCATCACATGCTTCTCGTAATCCACTTCCGAAGTCATGCGCAGGGTTTCCAGACCCAGGGCGGTGCCCAGCGGGTTGGAGGCGAAGGTCGAGTGGGTCGAGCCCGGCGGGAACACGGTGGGGTTGATCAGCTCTTCGCGCGCCCACAGGCCACCCAGCGGGTTCATGCCGTTGGTCAGCGCCTTGCCGAACACCAGCACGTCCGGTTTCACGCCGAAGTGCTCGATGGACCACAGCTTGCCGGTGCGGTAGAAGCCCATCTGGATCTCGTCGACCACCAGCAGCACGCCGTGATCGTCGAGCACCTTCTTCAGGCCGGTGTAGTAGTTCTTCGGCGGGATGACGTAGCCGCCGGTGCCCTGGATCGCCTCGATGTAGAACGCCGCGTATTCGCACTGGTTGGTCTTCGGGTCCCACACGCTGTGGTACTCGTTCTCGAACTTGCGCGCGAAGTCCTTGACCAGGTAGTCGGCGTATTCCTCGGCGGTCATGCCTTTCGGACGACGGAAGGGGTAGGGGAACGGCACGAAATTGGCGCGCTCGCCGAAGTGGCCGTAGCGGCGGCGGTAGCGGTAGCTCGAGGTGATGCTCGAAGCGCCCAGGGTGCGGCCGTGGTAGCCGCCCTCGAAGGCGAACATCAGGCTCTTGCCGTTGCAGGCGTTGCGCACGATCTTCAGCGAGTCCTCGATGGACTGCGAGCCGCCGACGTTGAAGTGCACGCGGCCCTGGTGGCCGAACTTGCGCTCGGCGTCCTGGGCGATGGCCTTGGCCAGCTGGATCTTGGTCGGGTGCAGGTACTGGCTGGCGACCTGTGGCAGCTCGTCGAGCTGCTTGCGCATCACCGCGTCGAGACGCTTGTTCTTGTAGCCGAAGTTGACCGCCGAATACCACATCTGCAGGTCCAGATAGGGCGTGCCTTCCGCGTCGAACATGTAACTGCCGTCGCAGCCGGTGAATACTTTCGGCGGGTTGACGTAATGGACGGTATCGCCGAAGGAACAATATTTGGCTTCGTCGGCCAACAACTCTTCGTTCATGTCTGGCTCCAGACTGCGGTTCAAGGGCGGGCCGCCGCAGCCTGGAACAGGGGCGCGGCGGTAACTGCGGCGCATTGTGCAAAGGCAACCTTGCCGACCTGTCGAGGGATTGTGTGCAAATGATGGAGACGCCGGTTTTATTTGTCGGCGGGGAACAAAAAAATGCCCGCCGGGTGGCGGGCATCGGGACATGCTGAGAGGCGGTTGGGCCGGATCAGGTCTTCGGCCAGAGCTGGTAGCCGATGCCGCGCACCGTCTCGATCAGGTTGCCGCAGCCGCCGTCGAGCAGCTTGCGACGCAGTTTGCTGAGGTGGGAGTCGATGACCCGGTCGAGGGCGTCGCTTTCCGGCAGGCAGGCCTCGATCAGTTCGCTGCGCGAGAAGCAGCGCCGCGGCTGGGTGGCCAGGCAGGTCAGCAGACGGTATTCGGTGAGGGTCAGCGGCAGCGGACGGGCTTCGTCGCCGTGCTCCTCGTCACGGACGCGAGCGACGTAGGCCTGCTTGTCGATTTCCAGGCAGCCCACGCGCAGCGGCGCCTGGGCGTTGACCGAGCGCTGCCCGGCGGTGCGGCGCAGGATGGCGCGTACCCGCGCCACCACCTCGGCCGGGTTGTAGGGCTTGACCACGTAGTCGTCGGCGCCGAGGCGCAGGCTGAGCATCTTGTCCAGGTCGTCGGCCAGCGCGCTGACCATGATCACCGGGGTGTCGCTCTCGTTACGGATGGTCTTCAGCAGGTCGACGCCGTCCATGCCCGGCAGGCGGATGTCGAGGACGACGATGTCTGGGCGGCAGCGGCGGAACAGGTCGAGTGCGTCCAGCCCGTCGGCGGCGTGCAGGGGGCGCATTCCGTCGCGTTGCAGATAGGCGACGAGGATGTCGGAAATGCTCGGCTCGTCTTCTACATACAAGACAAGAGGGCCGGACAGATGCGACTCGTTACTCATGGTATTGATGCTCTCGGATTGTGGGTGCTCGCGTAATCAAATAAGCGGGGTATTTGATGATGCTTAATGTTTTCTTAAGGAAAGTCTGAGCTGGTCGGACTTCTCGTTGTTTCGAGCGTGTTGAGAAAACATGTCGCGTGCGACCAATCATTCGTGGCGAAAGTTCAGGTTCTATACGTGGGTTTTCCGGCGCGAACTGTTGCTGGGCTGTGTCCGGGGCGCACTTTAATGCAGGTGTGATCAAGCTGTCGTCAAAGTTGCGTTGAAAAAATGTCAAAACAGTGTTTCCCGGATTGGCTTGATGGCGCACGGCCTTGGCGGAAGCTCCCGCCGCAAGCTGTACCATGAGCCTGCCCGGTTGTTTC
>DASQBU010000356.1:0-1542 GCA_035635035.1 Pseudomonas sp. | reverse complement strand
GGCCCGCCGGAGACGAACAGGCGGAACGGCCGCTCGTCCATCTTGATATAGAGGTCGCCCAGCGGCCCCTCCTCCACCATCATGCCCAGCACCTGCTCGGCCTGCCGGCGCCAGGCGCCCAGGTCGCGGCTGCTCGCCACCACGTAGGCCAGTCCACGAATGTCCATCATCGGATTCTCCTCGTCGCGGCGCCGGACTCCCCTGTGGGGGCGAATTCATTCGCCATGGGCCGCAGCGCGGCCCCCGATGTTGCCAAGGGCAGGCCGATGGCCTGCTTGGCGAATAAATTCGCCCCTACGGAAGAACCCTGCGCTGCCTGGGCGTCAGCCTCTCAGGTGGCGGATTTCCGGCTTGACGCCGATGTACTCCAGGTCGATCTCCTGCTCGAAGCGGCGGGTCGACGCCTCGTCGGCCTCGTTGATCGGCTGGAAGAACTGCTCGTACCACTTGCGCGCGTGGTAGATGGCGCCGTCGGTCTCGCAGAGCATCGGGTTGCCGATGCGCACCTTGTTGTCCCAGATGGCGATGTCGGTACCCAGGGAGATGCGCTGCAGCTCCGTCCACTCGGCGACCAGCTGCTGGTTATCCGCCTTGCTCAGGCCCGGGATGAACTTGGTGGCCACGCCGAAGTGCAGGGTGAAGCTGTTGTGGTCGATCGCCGTGTTGCCGACGATGTAGATGGTTTCCATGTAGTGGCCCTTGTACGGCCCCTTCAGCGACACCAGCAGCACGCCCGGCCCGTAGTAGGTGGCGTAGGAAATCACCGCCTCGCCCTCGCTCATGATCCGCGAGCCGGAGATCTGCACCTGGGTGGCCTTGTGGCCCTCGAACAGGTTGGCGAAGAACAGCGACGGCGACTGGTGCGTCTCGTCGAAGTGGCCCATGTCGACGATGTTGTCCACCAGCTCGCGGCTGTTGGCGTTGATCACCCACTCCGCCCAGTGCATCTCGCTGTACTCCGGCGAGTCCAGCTCCTCCAGGCGCGGGATCTCCTGGCCCTCGAGCGGCGGGTTGCCGTCCGGGTCGTGCCAGACGAACAGCGCCTCGTTCAGCTCGGCGGTGGCCCAGCGGCCCACCCGCGCCTTCGGCGGCACGCGCTTGCAGTAGGGAATGCTCACCGCCTTGCCCTCGCGGTCGAACTGCCAGCCGTGGAACGGGCAGACCACGTTGTCGTTCACCAGCCGGCCGTGGCTGAGGTCGCCGCCCATGTGCGGGCACCAGGCGTCGAGCACCTGCAGCGCGCCGTCGGAGGTCTGGAACACCACCAGGCGGTAGCCGAAGGCGTTCACCGTGTGCGGCTTGCCATCCTTGTACTTCTGCGCCGAGCCCAGGCAGTGCCAGCCGCGGGCGTAACGCTCGGGGATCGGGTCGGCGATGATCTTTGCGCGATTCATGGACATGGTCGGGTCTCCAGGGCTCAGAGGAAGCTGTCGGTGGTGGTCTGGTCGGTCAGGGCGATGAAGCCGAAGGCGCGGCCGAACAGGTCGACGTTGTTGGCGATGTGCGCGCGGCCGGTGAACACGTCGAGGAAGATCCGCGTCA
>DASQBU010000355.1:0-3800 GCA_035635035.1 Pseudomonas sp. | reverse complement strand
CTCTGGTACTCCAGCTCGGTGGTCGGCTCGGGATTGTCTTCCTTGAGGCGGCGGAAGATCTCCGCGCGCTTGGCAGCATTCATGCGTTCACTCCACTACGCCGGTGACGCGCACGCGCTGGCGTGCAGTCGGCTGCGCGGCCGGCTGGCTGGCCCTGGCGCGCTCCTCGGCGCGCGCGTCGAGGATGTTCTTGCCGGCGATCAGCAGGCCGAGCACCAGGAAGGCGCCCGGCGGCAGGATCGCCAGCAGGAAGCCCTTGTAGCCGCTGCCCAGCAGGTTGAGCTGCCAGTGCGCCGCCGCCGGGCCGAACAGCAACTGCATGTTGGCCAGCAGCGCGCCGGTGCCGAGCAGCTCGCGCACCGCGCCGAGCACCAGCAGCACCAGGGCGAAGCCCAGGCCCATGCTCAGGCCGTCGAACGCCGCGCGGGCGATGCCGTGCTTGGCGGCGAAGGCGTCGGCGCGGCCGAGGATGATGCAGTTGGTGGTGATCAGCGGGATGAAGATGCCGAGGATCTGGTACAGCTCGTAGGTGAACGCCTGCATCAGCAGCTCGATGCAGGTGGTCAGCGCGGCGATGATCATCACGAAGGCCGGCAGGCGTACGGCGCTCTGCGTGACCCCGCGGATCAGCGACACCGCGGCGTTGGAGCAGGTCAGCACCAGCGCGGTGGCCAGGCCCAGGCCGAGGGCGTTGACCGTCGAGTTGCTGGTGCCGAGCAGCGGGCACAGGCCGAGCAGCTGGACCAGGCCGGGGTTGTTCTTCCACAGGCCGTTGACGGCGATCTCGCGGTAGCTCTGGCTCATCGGGCGTTCTCCTGTTGCGGCGCGGCGCTGTCCGCCGGCGGGGCATCGCTGGCCGGCGCGACCGGTGCGGACTCCGCGCCGAGCAGCTCGTCGCGGTGGGCGTCGAAATACTGCAGGGCGCGGTGCACCGCCTTGACCACCGCGCGCGGGGTGATGGTGGCGCCGGCGAACTGGTCGAACTCGCCCTGGTCCTTCTTCACCGCCCAGCCGCTCTCCTCGGGATCGTGCAGCGACTTGCCGTCGAAGGCCAGCAGCCAGCGGGTCTTGGCCAGCTCGATCTTGTCGCCGAGCCCCGGGGTTTCCTTGTGGCTGAGCACGCGCACGCCGGCCAACCGGCCGTCGGCGCGGATTCCGACCAGCAGGCGGATGCTGCCGCTGTAGCCGTCCGGGGCGATGGCCTGGAGGATGATCGCCGTCGGCCGACCGTCCTTCAGCGCCAGGTAGGCGGGCAGCGGCTTGTCGCTGCCGAGCAGCGGGTCGTCGAGCTGGCGGACGTTGTCCAGCAGGTGGTTGTCGTAGCTGCCGGCCGGGAGGATCTCGGCCAGCGCGCGCACCTGGGCCTCGCGCTCGGCGGCCTGGATGCGCGCCGCGGTGCCTTGCTGGGTGACGGCCACCAGGCCGACGGTGGCGACCGCGAACAGGCCGAGGATCAGGGCGTTGCGCAGTATCGAGCGCGGCATTTCCGCCAGCATGCCTTCAGTCTCCCAGCTTGAAGCCGCGCTCCGGCTTGCTATGGCCGTAGGTGCGCGGACGGGTGAAGTAGTCGATGGTCGGCGCGGCCAGGTTCATCAGCAGCACGCCGAAGGCCACGCCGTCCGGGTAGCCGCCCCAGGCGCGGATCACGTAGGCCAGCACGCCGACGCCGGCGCCGAATACCAGCCGGCCGAGGGTGCTGGTGGCGCCGGACACCGGGTCGGTGACGATGAAGAAGGCGCCGAGCATGGTCGCCCCGCTGAGCAGGTGGAACAGCGGCGAGCCGTGGGAGTCGGAGCCGTCGCCGTTCCAGAACAGCAGGCTCATCAGCGCCAGCGCGGCGAGCATGCCGGCCGGCGCGTGCCAGGTGAACACGTGGCGGTAGAGCAGGAACAGGCCGCCGGCGAGGAACGCCAGGTTGACCGCCTCGCTGCCGTAGCCGCCGAGGCTGCCGAAGGCCGGGTTGGCGGCCCACAGTTCGGCGATGGTCAGGCTCTTGTTGGTCTTCAGCACGTCCAGCGCGGTGGCCTGGGTCCAGGCGTCGGGCAGGCCGGCAGTCAGGCCGAGGATGCGCTGCAGGCCCTCGACCAGGCCGAGGGTCGGGTGCAGCGCCTCGAAGCCGCGCGGCGCCGGCCAGCTGGTCATCTCCGCCGGGAAGGAGATCAGCGCCACCACGTAGCCGAGCATCGCCGGGTTGAACGGGTTCTGGCCGAGGCCGCCGTAGATCTGCTTGCCGAACACGATGGCGAAGCCGGTGGCGACCAGGGTCAGCCACCAGGGCGCGTAGGGCGGCAGGGCCAGCGCCAGCAGCACGCCGGTGAGCAGCGCGCTGTAGTCGGCGAGGATGCGCCGCACGGGGCGGCGGCGCAGGCGCAGCACGGCGGCTTCGCAGCCGACCGCGACCAGGCTGGCCCAGCACAGGTTGATCAGGGTGCCGAAGCCGTACAGCCAGGTCAGCACCAGCACGCCGGGCAGGGTGGCCAGCAGCACCAGCTGCATGACCTTGCGGGTGCGGTTGTGGCCCGTGGCGTGGGGCGAGGTGATGCGGGGCAGGGCCATGGGGGCTCCGTTGTCTGCTGGTCCGGGGGGATGTCGCCATCCGGCCGCCGGCGATGATCTGGATTGCGTAGGGTGGGTTAGCCGCTGGCGGCGTAACCCACCGATGCCGGCACGAGCCGGCGCTATTGCCGGCCCTCGCGGGCCGGATGGTGGGTTACGGCCTGCGGCCTGACCCACCCTACGTTCATGGTTGTTCCGCGAGCTGGCGTTCGGCCTCGGCCAGGCGCGTGCGGGCGGCGTCCAGGGCCGCCGGGTCGGCATTCGCGGCGCGCTCCAGCTTGCGCAGCTCGGCGCGGGCGAAGGCCAGTTCGGTTTTCAGCGCGCGGGTGGTCTCGTCGATCGGATGCTTGTCGGTACGCACCAGCTCCGGCGCCGGCTTGCCGCTGGCATCCTCGGCGACGTGCAGCGCCTGCTCTGCGGCGGCCAGCGCCTCGCGCAGCGTCGCCAGCTCGGCCTCCCCGGCGCCGGCCTTCTCGGCCTTCTTCAGCTCGGCGCGTTTCAGCGCCAGCTCGACCTTGGCCTTCTTCAGCGCCTCGAGGCCGGCGGGCGGGGCGGGCGTGCTGCTTGCGGCGGCGGCCAGCGTGCGCTCGGCGGCGGCGAGCTGTTCGCGCAACTGCGCCAGTTCGGCCTGCTGCGCCTCGCTTGGGGCTTCGAGCTTCTCCAGCTTGCGCAGTTGCGCGCGGAGCATGGCCGCCTCGATCTTGGCCTTCTTCGCCGCCGCATCGTCGACCGGCTGGGCGGCGGGGGGGCTCGGCGCGATGGGGGCCGCGGCCTGGGCGTCGGCCAGCGCCTGCTGCGCGGCCTCCAGCGCGGCGCGCAGCTCGGCGACCTGGGCGTGCAGCTCGGGGGTGTCGTGCTGGGCCAGTTGCTTCTCGGCCTTCTTCAGCGCCACCTGGGCCATGCTGGCATCGATCTTCAGGCGCTTGAGTTCGTCACCGGCTGCGCTGCTCGCCGGTGCGGCGGCGGCCGCTGCAATCGGTGCCTCGGCCTGCGCGGCCCTGGCGCGCGCGGCCTTCTCCAGGCGCGCCTTGCGCTCCTCTTCCTTGCGCTCCTCCGCGCGGCGCAGGCGCTCCTGGCGCTGCTCGAAGCGCTGCCGGGAGTGTTCGGCCTTCTGCTGCTTCTGCTCCAGCTCGCGGATCTCCGCCTTGGCCGCGCGGTAGTACTGCACCAGCGGGATGCTCGACGGGCAGACGTAGGCGCAGGCGCCGCACTCGATGCAGTCGAACAGGTGGTGCGCCTTGAGC
>DASQBU010000354.1:0-4323 GCA_035635035.1 Pseudomonas sp. | reverse complement strand
CCGCGGCACCCACAAGCTAGTCGCGGCGCGCTACACCTTCCGCCGCCTGTTCATCGCCGGGGTCACCGCGCTGCTGGCCGACGCGGTCGGTTTCGCCGTGCTGATGCTGATCGACATCCCGGTGATCAAGGACCTGGCCATCACCGCCAGCATCGGCGTGGCCGTGCTGATCTTCACCTCCCTGCTGATGATGCCGGTGGCGCTGTCCTATGTCGGCGTCGGCGCCAAGGCCGCCGAGCGCGCGCTGCGCATCGACGACCGGGCCGCCGAGCATCGCGGCTTCGGCAAGCTGTGGGACCTGCTCGACCGCTTCACCACCCGCAAGTGGGCGACCGGCGCGGTGGCGGTGGCGGTGCTGATGGGCATCGGCGGCTTCCTGGTCAGCCAGCAGCTGAAGATCGGCGACCTCGACAGCGGGGCCCCGGAGCTGCGCGCCGACTCGCGCTACAACCGCGACAACGCCTACATCACCAGCCACTACGCGCTGTCCAGCGACCTGTTCGCGGTGATGATCAAGACCCCGCCGGAAGGCTGCCTGAACTACCAGACCCTGATCCTCGCCGACCGCCTGGCCTGGGCGCTGCAGCAGAATCCGGGGGTGCAGACCACCGTCTCGCTGGTCAACGCGGTACGCCAGATCACCGCCGGCTCCTTCGAGGGCAACCCGAAGATGAACAGCATCCAGCGCAACCAGGACATGCTGAACTACGCCGCGCAGCAGGCCTCGGTCAACGCGCCGGAACTGTTCAACAGCGACT
Organism: Pseudomonas sp.; assembly: GCA_035635035.1. GTDB lineage: Bacteria > Pseudomonadota > Gammaproteobacteria > Pseudomonadales > Pseudomonadaceae > Geopseudomonas. The sequence continues at coordinate 3,565 of DASQBU010000354.1, read as the reverse complement.
GCTCGGTGATGCCGGTGATCGCCTACCTCAAGGACCACAAGGCCGAGACCCTCGACGCCGTGCTGGCCATCGCCGACCAGTTCGCCAGGCAGAACAGCACCCCGCAGCACCAGTTCCTGCTGGCCGCCGGTAGCGCTGGCATCGAGGCGGCGACCAACATCGTGGTGCGCGATGCCAACCACACCATGCTGCTGTTCGTCTACCTGGCGGTGACCGTGTTCTGCCTGTTCACCTTCCGCAGCTGGCGGGCGACGCTGGTGGCGCTGCTGCCGCTGGTGCTCACCTCGATTCTCTGCGAGGCGCTGATGGTGGCCATGGGCATCGGCGTGAAGGTGGCGACCCTGCCGGTGATCGCCCTGGGCGTGGGCATCGGGGTGGACTACGCCCTCTATCTGCTCAGCGTGCAGCTGCACTACCAGCGCCAGGGCCGCTCGCTGTCGGAGGCCTACGAGAACGCGGTGGCCTTCACCGGTCGGGTGGTCGGCCTGGTCGGCATCACCCTGGCGGTCGGCGTGATCACCTGGGCCTGGTCGCCGATCAAGTTCCAGGCCGACATGGGCATCCTGCTGACCTTCATGTTCGTCTGGAACATGCTCGGTGCGCTGATCCTGATTCCGGCCCTGTCGTACTTCCTGCTGCCCGGGAAGCAGACCGCCGCCGCCGCCGTTCCGGCCGGCTCCACCTCGACCGCCAGCCGAGTCCACCCGCAAATCCACCCGCAGGTCGAAGCGTGCGCCAACGCCGGCTTGCTAAAAAATCCGCGGTGATTGGCCGAAACGCGACAGCGTCACCGCGCCATCAACGGCTACGAAAACAACCAGAAAAAGGCTGAGTATTCCCAATGTCTGACTACAAAGCACCCCTGCGTGACATGCTCTTCGTGCTCAACGAAGTATTCGAGGTTTCCCGGCAGTGGGTCGAGTTGCCGGCGCTGGCCGAAGTCGCCGACGAAGACACCGCCAGGGCCATCCTCGAAGAGGCCGGCAAGGTCGCCGCAGGCATCATCGCGCCGCTCAACCGCAGCGGCGACGAGGAGGGCTGCTCGTGGAGCGAGGGCGCGGTGAAGACCCCGGCCGGCTTCCCCGAGGCCTACCAGGCCTACGCCGAGGGCGGCTGGTGCGGCGTCGGCGGCGACCCGCAGTTCGGTGGCATGGGCATGCCCAAGGTGATCTCCGCACAGGTCGAGGAGATGCTCGGCGCGGCCAACCTGTCCTTCAGCCTGTACCCGATGCTGACCGCCGGCGCCTGCCTGGCGCTGCATGCCCACGCCAGCGAAGAGCTCAAGGCCAAGTACCTGCCGAACATGTACGCCGGCACCTGGGCGGGCTCCATGTGCCTGACCGAGCCGCACGCCGGCACCGACCTGGGCATCATCCGCACCCGGGCCGAGCCCCAGGCCGACGGCACTTACAAGATCAGCGGCACCAAGATCTTCATCACCGGCGGCGAGCAGGACCTGACCGAGAACATCATCCACCTGGTGCTGGCCAAGCTGCCCGACGCCCCGGCCGGTCCGAAAGGCATCTCGCTGTTCCTGGTGCCCAAGGTCATGGTCAACGCCGATGGCTCGCTGGGCGAGCGCAACGCGGTGTCCTGCGGCTCGATCGAGCACAAGATGGGCATCAAGGCCTCGTCGACCTGCGTGATGAACTTCGACGGCGCCACCGGCTACATCGTCGATGCGCCGAACAAGGGCCTGGCGGCGATGTTCACCATGATGAACTACGAGCGCCTGGGTGTCGGCATCCAGGGTCTGGGCACTGGCGAGCGCTCCTACCAGAGCGCCGTCGAGTACGCCCGCGAGCGCCTCCAGGGCCGCGCGCCGAGCGGCGCGCAGGCCAAGGACAAGGCGGCCGACCCGCTCATCGTGCATCCGGACGTGCGCCGCATGCTGCTGACCATGAAGGCGCTGAACGAGGGCGGCCGCGCCTTCTCCAGCTACGTCGCCATGCAGCTCGACACCGCCAAGTTCAGCGACAACCCCGCCGCGCGCAAGCGCGCCGAGGAGCTGGTCGCCCTGCTGACCCCGGTGGCCAAGGCCTTCCTCACCGACATGGGCCTGGAGGCCACCATCCACGGCCAGCAGGTGTTCGGCGGCCACGGCTACATCCGCGAGTGGGGCCAGGAGCAACTGGTGCGCGACTGCCGGATCACCCAGATCTACGAGGGCACCAACGGCATCCAGGCTCTCGACCTGGTCGGCCGCAAGGTGATCGGCAGCGGCGGTGCCTACTACAAGCACTTCGCCGACGAGATCAAGGCGTTCACCGACTCCGCGGCCCCCGCGCTGGCCGAGTTCGTCGAGCCGCTGAAAGGCGCCATCGCCAACCTGGAGCAGATGACCGCCGACCTGCTGGTGCGCGCCAAGGACAACCCCAACGAGATCGGCGCGGCCTCGGTCGAGTACCTGCACGTGTTCGGCTACACCGCCTACGCCTACCTGTGGGCGCGGATGGCCGCCGTCGCGCTGGGCAAGCAGGACGAGGACGCCTTCTACGCCAGCAAGCTGGGCACCGCGCGCTTCTTCTTCGCCCGCATCCTGCCGCGCATCCACTCGCTGAGCGCGGCGGTCAAGGCCGGCAGCGCCAGCCTGTACCTGCTGGACGCCGAGCAGTTCTGATCGTCCGTCGCGGGGGTGGCGACACCCCCGGTTTCCGCACAAGAACAAGAGAGCAGATCATGGCGAAGACAAAAATAATTCCGCCAGCCCACGGGGCCTATGACTATCCGCTGCTGATCAAGCGCCTGCTGCTGTCGGGCGTGCGCTACCAGCCGGAGCAGGAAATCGTCTACTCCGACAAGTTGCGCTACACCTACCGCACCCTCAACGAGCGCATCCAGCGCCTGGCCAACGCGCTGACGGCGGCCGGGGTCAAGGCCGGCGATACCGTGGCCCTGCTGGACTGGGACAGCCACCGCTCGCTGGAGTGCTTCTTCGCCGTGCCGATGCTCGGCGCGGTGCTGCATACGGTGAACGTGCGCCTCTCCCCGGAGCAGATCGTCTACACCATGAACCACGCCGAGGACGACCTCGTGCTGGTGCATGACGACTTCCTGCCGCTGCTGGAGCAGGTCCACGGCGAGCTGGACACCGTCCGGGGCTATGTCCAGCTCACCGAGACGACGGCGAAAGCCACCGCGCTGCCGGTGCTGGGCGAGTACGAGGCGCTGCTGGCGGCGGCCGAGCGCCACTTCGAGTTCGCCGATTTCGACGAGAACTCGGTGGCGACCCTGTTCTACACCACCGGCACCACCGGCCATCCGAAGGGCGTGTACTTCACCCATCGCCAGCTGGTGCTGCACACCCTCAACGAGCTGGGCACCTTCGCCGCCTACGAGGGCCAGCCGCTGCTGCGCTCCGGCGACGTGTACATGCCGATCACGCCGATGTTCCACGTGCACGCCTGGGGCGTGCCCTACGTGGCCACGGCGATGGGCGTCAAGCAGGTCTACCCCGGCCGCTACGAGCCGAACCAGCTGGTCCGCCTGTTCCGCGAGGAGGGCGTGACCTTCTCCCACTGCGTGCCGACCATCCTGCAGATGATGCTGGACTGCGCGGAAGGCA
>DASQBU010000353.1:0-4530 GCA_035635035.1 Pseudomonas sp. | reverse complement strand
TTGAACCATAACTACTGCGGGCATCGGCTGGTGCACTACAGCTCAGGCGTGCCCGGTAGATAATATCCTGGGATACACATGTGCCACCGTTCTGGTAAGTGCTGAGTGCAAGGGGCGGGAGTCAAACATCATGGCAGCTCCCTTTGTGCACGACTTTCAGTGAAGTTGAGGGTAACGCGGCTCAAGAGGAGGAGCAACCAGACCGAATCTAAACATCCGGCTGCCTGCGTTGAAAAGTGGCGCTGATTTATTTTATCGAGTGACCGTACACGGCCTATTGTCACCGACGGCTAATGGCCGTAAGCCGCCCTCCAACAAAAAAAGCCCCCGGTCTCCCAACCGGGGACTTTTCCTTACCACCTACCTCAGCGCCGATTCGCCAACCGCCGCACGGTGGCCACCAGCAGATCGATCTCCTCGCAGGTGTTGTAGAACGCCAGCGAGGGACGCACGGTGGCTTCCAGGCCGAAGCGGCGCAGGATCGGCTGGGCGCAGTGGTGGCCGGAGCGCACGGCGATGCCTTCGCGGTTGAGGGCCGCGCCGACTTCCTCGGTGCGGTAGCCCTGCAGCACGAAGGACGCCACGCTGGCCTTGTGCGCCGCGGTGCCGACCAGGCGCAGGCCGGGGATGGCGGACAGGCCGCGGGTGGCGTAGGCCAGCAGGTCGTGCTCGTAGCGGGCGATGTTGTCCAGGCCGATGCGTTCGACGTAGTCGAGCGCCGCCGCCAGGCCCACCGCGTCGGCGATGTTGCCGGTGCCGGCCTCGAAGCGCGCCGGCGCCGGCTGGTACAGGGTCCGCTCGAAGGTCACGTCGGCGATCATGTTGCCGCCGCCCTGCCACGGCGGCAGGGTCTCCAGCAGTTCGCGCTTGCCGTAGACCACGCCTATGCCGGTGGGGCCGAAGATCTTGTGCCCGGAGAACACGAAGAAGTCCGCGTCCAGCGCGCGCACGTCGACCTTGAGGTGCGACACCGACTGCGCGCCGTCCACCAGCACCCGCGCGCCGCCAGTTCGTGCGCGGCGCGGTGGGTGTTGGAGTTCTCGTGCTCGTAGAAGTACTTGAGGCGCTCGATCACCGCGGTCGGCTTCTGCGTGGTGGCGGCGTTGTCCAGCCACACCAGCGGTTTGCCGTCGACCCGTTCGGCGAGGATCGGGAAGTCGCGGCGGATCGCCTGCACGTCGAAGGCGCCGCGCACCGGCACGCTGGGCGTCGGGTCGCGGCGCGCTTCCAGGCGCGGCACCGCGTTGCCGGGGCCGTCGAGGAAGTAGAACTGCCCGGCGGCCGGCGGCCGGCGGCCGGCGGCCGGCGGGTGGTCCGTGGCGTGGCGTTCAGTCCTGCACCCAGGGCAGGCCGCGATGGCGCCAGCCGCCGCTGTCGCCGCGCCGCTGGTGGGTGTCGAGGTCGCCCTCGAAGCCTTCCAGCACGTTGAACACCTGGGCGAAGCCGGCCTTGGCGGCGGCGGAGCGCTTGCCGCTGCGGCACAGCAGCACCAGAACGCCGTCGCGCGAGCCCCTGGCCTCCAGCTCGCGCAGGAAGCGCGGGTTCCTGATCAGCGCGGGCCGGTCTGCCAGGCGACGTGCTGGCTGTCCGGCACCCGGCCGACGAACCTGAGTCCCTCGGCGGTGCGCACGTCGATCAGCCGGGCGGCGCCGGCCTTGACCAGCGCCCGTGCGCCCGCTGCTGGCCCGGCATAGCCAGTCGTCGAGACGGCGCAGCCGCTCGGCGAGGTGCGCAGCCGCGGGCTGACCTGACCAAAACGTACGCCCCTGCGGCACAGGTGCCGGCGCACGGCCGCTGGCGCGCTCCGCCGGCGTCCGGTACGGGCCGATCCGCCCCCGCCGGGGCCGTGATTGCCCGGCGCGGCCCCGGCCGCGTGCCTTCCTGAGCCCGATCCGCCTCCGCCGGCCCGCCGTGCGGGGGCTTTTTTGTGCGCTGCACCTTTACGTTTTTGTCAGGCCGCAACGGCCGGCGAACAAATTCGTCATGCCGTAATTGTCCGTCCGGCCCCCGTCCGCAGGTGCCTATCCCTTGCAGATCAACGACTTAGCGAAACTGGCATCGCCCCTGCAATGTTTCTGGCGTCGATAGCAAGACGGTCTGCCGGGCTGCCTCTGGATACCCGCGCTGACCACAAGACCGCATCAAGCCAAATAACGGAGACAACAAATGGCGATGACAGGTGTGCTGCGGCCGGGCCATGCCCAGGTGCGCGTGCTGAATCTCGAGGAAAGCGTCCGCTTCTACCGCGACGTGCTGGGCCTGGTGGAAACCGGCCGCGACGCGCAGGGTCGCGTCTACTTCAAGTGCTGGGACGAGCGCGACCACCACAGCTACGTGATCCGCGAGGCCGACGAGGCCGGCATCGACTTCTTCGGCTTCAAGGTGCTCGACAAGGCCACGCTCGAGCAGCTCGACGCCGATCTGCAGGCCTACGGCCTGACCACCACGCGCATCCCCGCCGGCGAGCTGCTGGAAACCGGCGAGCGGGTGCGCTTCCAGCTGCCCTCCGGCCACCTGATCGAGCTGTACGCGGAGAAGACCATCGTCGGCAACGGCGCCGGGCTGGTCAATCCGGCGCCCTGGACCCAGGCGCGCGAGCACGGCATCGGCCCGGTACGCCTCGACCACGCGCTGCTGTACGGGCCGAACGTCGCCGAAGTGCAGAAGATCTTCACCGAGGTGCTGGGCTTCTACCTGGTCGAGCGGGTGCTCACCCCGGACGGCCAGGGCAACGCGGCGATCTGGCTGTCCTGCTCGCACAAGGTCCACGACATCGCCTTCGCCGAATACCCGGAGCCGGGCAAGCTGCACCACTGCTCGTTCCTGATGGAGAGCTGGGAGCAGGTGCTGCGCGCCGGCGACATCATGTCGATGAACCAGGTCGCCGTGGACATCGGCCCGACCCGCCACGGCGTGACCCGCGGCTGCACCATCTACGCCTGGGACCCCTCCGGCAACCGCTTCGAGACCTTCATGGGCGGCTACCAGCCGTACCCGGACTACGAGCCGATCACCTGGACCTTCGACAACTTCGGCCAGGGCCTCGACTACCCGCAGCGCAAGCTGCACGAAACCTTCCTCACCGTAGTGACCTGAGGAGGCCGGCCATGAACCGTCCCGAGCAACTGGTGGAAATGGTGCCGGCCAACCTCGACACCCGGCAGCGCTGGGTGCGGGTCACCGGCGAGCGCGCCGGCGGCTTCATCGAGTTCGACTTCGCCATCGGCGAGCCCGACCTGTGCGTGGAGATGATCCTCACCCCCGAGGCCTTCGCCGAGTTCTGCGCGGCCAACCAGGTGCAGATGCTGCCGCCGAAGGAAGAGGGCACAGGGACGGAAGAGACGAACGACTGGGCCTGGAGCCTCGCCGACGCCACCCAGACCCGCTTCAAAGCCTGAACGACACAAGAACAACAAGAACGGCGCCGCGTACCGCGCGGCGCCAGCAGGAGAAAGCCCATGCAAATCGACCTTCGCACGGTCAGCATCCAGCCGCTGCGCAACACCTTCGACCATCTGGTGCGCCGCTTCGGCGACAAGCCGGCCTCGCGCTACCAGGAAGGCAGCTACGACATCCAGGCTGCCGAGAACCTGCACTACCGCCCGACCTGGGACCCGGACCAGGAGCTGTACGACACCGGCATCACCAAGATCGTCATGCAGGACTGGTACGCCCTCAAGGACCCGCGCCAGTTCTACTACAGCACCTACACCCTGGCCCGCGCCCGCCAGCAGGACAGCATGGAGGCCAACTTCGCCTTCGTCGAAAGCCGCGGCCTGGCCGAGATGCTGCCGGCCGAGCTGCGCCAGCAGGCCCTCGACCTGCTGGTGCCGCTGCGCCACGCCGCCTGGGGCGCCAACCAGAACAACACCTTCATCTGCGGCTACGGCTACGGCACCACCTTCACCCAGCCGTGCATCTACCACGCCATGGACAACCTGGGCATCGCCCAGTACCTGTCGCGCCTGGGCCTGCTGCTCGGCGGCACCGAGGGGCTGGACGCCGGCAAGGCCGCGTGGCTGAACGGCGAGGCCTGGCAGCCGCTGCGCCGCTACGTCGAGGACTGCCTGGCGCTGCGCGATCCGTTCGAGCTGTTCGTCGCGCAGAACGTCGCCCTCGACGGCCTGCTCTATCCGCTGGTCTACGAGCGCATCGTCGACGACTACCTGGCGAGCACCGGCGCCTCGGCGGTGGCCATGCTCACCCAGTTCATGAGCGAGTGGTTCGACGAGACCAAGAAGTGGGTGGATGCCGTGCTGAAGACCGCCGCCGGCGAGTCCGAGGCCAACCGTGCCCAGCTGCAGGAGTGGATCAACGCCTGGAAGTGCCGCGCTGCATCGGCACTGCTGCCGGTGGTGGAGCAGGTGTTCGGCGCCCGCGCCGACGACCTGGTCAGCGAACAAGTGGCCGCCTTCAAGGCGCGCATCGAAAAAACCGGCATCGCGCTCTGAGAGGCTCACCCATGTCCACCGTATTCATTGCCCTGCAAGCCAACGAAGAAACCCGCCCGATCATCGAGGCCATCGAGAT
>DASQBU010000352.1:0-1930 GCA_035635035.1 Pseudomonas sp. | reverse complement strand
AGCAGTTCGCCTGGGTGACCCTGCTGCCGGCCTGCTGGCTGCTGATCTGCACCACCGCGGCGAGTCTGATCAAGCTGTTCGACGCCAACCCGGCGGTGGGCTTCCTGGCCCTGGCCAAGAAGTACGAGACGGCGCTGGTGGCCGGCCAGGTGCTGGCGCCGGCCAAGGATCTAGGCCAGATGAACAGCGTGATCATGAACGCCTACACCAACGCCACGCTCAGCGTGCTGTTCCTGCTGGTGGTGTTCAGTATCCTGTTCTACTCGCTGAAGGTCGGCCGCGCCGCCTGGGTGCGTCCGGAGCGCAGCGACAAGGAAACCCCGTTCCAGCCGCTGCCCAACGCCTGAAGCCGCGCCGGCCCCCGCAGCAGTGCGGGGGCCGGTCCCTTGAGAGGAGTGCCAGCGTGTTCAACGATCTCAGCCGCATGGGCAAGTATCTCGGCCAGGCCGCGCGCATGCTGGTCGGCATGCCCGACTACGAGAGCTATCTGGAGCACATGCAGAGCAAGCATCCGGACCAGCCGCCGATGAGCCGCGAGGCGTTCTTCCGCGAACGGCAGGACGCCCGCTATGGTGGCGGCAAGGGGCGGCCGATCCGCTGCTGCTGAAGCGCCCGCCTGCGGCCGCCATCCGCCCACCATTGCATCCCCGCGCCACGCCCCGTCGTGGCGCGTTGCGTTTCGAGGAGCCCCCATGTCGCAAGCCCCCATCCCGGTCACCGTGCTGACCGGCTTTCTCGGCGCCGGCAAGACCACCCTGCTGCGCCACATGCTGCAGGCCGAGCACGGCCTGAAGCTCGCGGTGATCGAGAACGAGTACAGCGAGACGCCGATCGACGGCCAGCTGCTCGGCAGCGCGCCGGTCGAGCTGCTGACCCTGGCCAACGGCTGCGTGTGCTGCTCGATCCACGTCGAGCTGGAGAAGGCCCTGTACCTGCTGCTCGACAAGCTCGACGCCGGCGAGCTGGCCTTCGACCGCCTGGTGATCGAGTGCACCGGGCTGGCCGACCCGGCGCCGGTGGCGCAGACCTTCTTCGCCGACGAGGAACTGTGCAGCCGCTACGTGCTGGACGGCATCGTCACCCTGGTCGACGCCGCCAACGCCGAGCGCCACCTGCAGGAGGCCATCGCCCAGGCCCAGGTCGGCTTCGCCGACCGCATCCTGCTGAGCAAGACCGACCTGGTCGACGCCGCCGCGGTCGAGGCGCTCAGCCAGCGCCTGGCGCGGATCAACCGCCGCGCGCCGATCCGCGTGGTCGAGCACGGGCGCATCGACCTGGCCGAGCTGCTCGACATCCGCGGCTTCAACCTCAACGCCGACGTCGCTCCGGCGCCGAGCCTGCGCCCGCTGCTCCCGGCGGCGAGCAAGGACCGCATCGCCACCCTGGTGCTGCGCAGCGAGCGGCCGCTGGACATGCAGCGCGTCAGCGACTTCATGGAAGGGCTGCTGGAGCGCCACGGCAACTCGCTGCTGCGCTACAAGGGCGTGCTGGCCATCGCCGGCGAGGCGCGCCGCCTGGTGTTCCAGGGCGTGCTGCGCCTGTACGGCTTCGACTGGGACGCCGAGTGGGCCGCCGGCGAGCCGCGCGAGAGCGTGCTGGTGTTCATCGGCGACAACCTGCCGGAGGAGGAGCTCCGCGCCGGCTTCGCCGCACTGCAGGCCGGCGCGTAGGCGCGGCCGGCTCCCTGCTGCCCAGGCGCCTTCGCGCGTGGGACCGCAACCGCGCCGTACCCGCCCCGGTCGCTGCTGTCGCTCGGCGATGGTTGCCGATGAGCGGCTCGTGCCAGTGGCCGGAGGGCGGGCCGGGAGGCTGCTACGCTCAAAAAGGCATCTAGGGGGGGCTTTCCAATGAAGCAGGTGATGGCGCTGGTGGGCGGGGTCAAGCGGTGGTGGCAAGGGCGGCAGGGGCCTGCGGCGCGTGCGCCGGCACA
>DASQBU010000351.1:0-6404 GCA_035635035.1 Pseudomonas sp. | reverse complement strand
GCTGAAGCCGCGCAGCAGCGAGGGCAGCGGCTTGGCAGGCACGTCGAGGAAGGTGAAGCTCTGCTCGGCTTCGGTGACCGCCAGCACCCGCGAGGTGCCGGCCGCCGCGGCTTCGCCGGCCAGGCGCAGCGGCAGCTCGTGGCCCTGCGCGTCGAGCAGGCCCATGGCCACCGGAATGACGAAGGGCTCTTTCTCAGCCTGCCCCGGCGTGACCGGGCAGCTCTGCCGGAAGGTCAGGGTGTAGGTCTGGGCCTGCGCGTCGTAGGCTTCCTCGACCGCCAGGCGCGGGGTGCCGGACTGGGTGTACCAGCGCTTGAACTGACTCAGGTCGACGCCGCTGGCGTCTTCCATGGCCTTGACGAAGTCGTCGCAGGTCACCGCTTGGCCGTCGTGGCGGGCGAAGTACAGGTCGCTGCCCTGGCGGAACTTCTCGGCGCCGAGCAGGGTGTGGATCATGCGCAGCACTTCCGCGCCCTTCTCGTAGATGGTCAGGGTGTAGAAGTTGGAGATCTCCATGTAGGAGTCCGGGCGCACCGGGTGGGCCATCGGCCCGCCGTCCTCGGCGAACTGGTGGGTGCGCAGGAAGGCCACGTCCTCGATGCGCTTGACGGTGCGCGAGTTCATGTCCGCGGAGAACTCGGCGTCGCGGAACACGGTGAAGCCTTCCTTGAGCGACAGCTGGAACCAGTCGCGGCAGGTCACGCGGTTGCCCGACCAGTTGTGGAAGTACTCGTGGGCCACCACCGCCTCGACGCGCTGGTGGGCGGCGTCGGTGGCGGTCTCCGGATGGGCCAGCACGCAGCTGGAGTTGAAGATGTTGAGGCCCTTGTTCTCCATGGCGCCCATGTTGAAGTCGTTGACCGCGACGATCATGAAGATGTCCAGGTCGTACTCGCGGCCGTAGACCTGCTCGTCCCAGCGCATCGAGTGCTTCAGGCTGTCCATGGCGTGCTGCAGCTTGCCGATGTTCTCCGGCTCGACGTAGATGCGCAGGGCGACGTCGCGGCCGCTCATGGTCTTGAAGCTGTCCTCGATGCACCACAGGTCGCCGGCGACCAGGGCGAACAGGTAGGCCGGCTTCATGAACGGGTCCTGCCAGGTGGCCCAGTGGCGGCCGCCCTCTTCCTGGCCGCTGGCGATCGGGTTGCCGTTGGACAGCAGCACCGGGTAGTCCTTCTGCACCGCGCTGAGCGTGGTGGTGAACTTGCTCATCACGTCCGGGCGGTCGAGGTAGAAGGTGATCTTGCGGAAGCCCTCGGCCTCGCACTGGGTGCAGAACATGCCGCCGGACTTGTACAGGCCTTCCAGCGCGGTGTTGCTTTCCGGATGGATGCGCACCGTGCTGTCGACCACGAAGTGCTCGGCGCCCGGCTGCAGGGTCAGGCTGCGCTCGTCGAGGCGGTAGTCGGCCGCGCCCAGCACGCGGTCGTCGAGCTTCAGCTCCAGCAGTTCGAGCTGCTGGCCGTCCAGCACCAGTGGCGGCAGGCCGCTGCCGGCAGCCGGGTTGCGGCGCATGACCAGTTGCGCATGGACCAGGGTGTGGTCCTCGAACAGCTCGAAGGTCAGGTGGGTCTCGTCGATCAGGTAGTCGGGAGCCCGGTAATCCTTGAGGTAGACGGTCTTCGGTTGTTCGCTGCGCATGTCTGGCTTCCTTAGAGTTGCTGCACGGCCAGCTGGTAGGCCGTGTACTTGCGAATGTTGATCACGCCGGTATCGAAGATCAGGTACTGGCCCTTGATGCCCTGCAGTGTGCCCTCGACCACCGGGTTCTTGTCCAGATCGAAGCTGGCGATCTTCGCCGGATAAACGCTGACCGGGTAGCGCATCTCCACCACCTCGGCGTCGGGGAGCGGCTGGATCGCCTGCAGGCCGAAGCGCTGCTGCAGGGTTTCCAAGCCATCCCGGCAAGTATCGAACAATTGTTCGCGCACCGCCGGCAGGTCGACCGGCGCGGCGTCGCCCTTGAGCAGCGCGCGCCAGTTGGTCTTGTCCGCCACCTGGCTGCGCAGCAGGTCCTCGACCAGCCCGGACTGCTGGCGGGTGGCCACGCGCAGGATCGGCAGCGCCTGGCAGGCGCCCTGGTCCAGCCAGCGGGTCGGCAGCTGGGTGGCGCGGGTGATGCCGACCTTCACCCCGGAGGAGTTGGCCAGGTAGACCACGTGGTCGGTCATGCAGAAGCGCTCGCCCCACTCCGGCTCGCGGCAGGTGCCGGCCTCAAAATGGCACTTCTCCGGGCTGACGATGCAGCTGTCGCACTGCGCCAGCCTGGTCATGCACGGGTAGCAGTAGCCCTGGGCGTAGCTCTTCCTGGTCCGCCGCCCGCAATGGCTGCAGTGGATGGCGCCGAGGTATTCCAGGCGCAGGGCCTTGCCGAGCAGCGGGTTGACCGCCAGCTCGGCGTCGCCCAGGCGCAGGGCGTACTGCACCGGGGCGTCCAGGCGCACCGCCATCTTGGTCAATGCGCCGCGTCCGAGTTCGATCATCAGTGCAGGGTGTCCGAGCTCTTGAACAGGATGTTCGGCACTTCGAAGGACTTCGACTTGCACTCCTGCGGGCCCATGTAGCCGGTGCGCTCTTCCTCCGGCAGGTTCTGCATCTCCCAGGCGATCATCGCCTGCAGGCTCAGCTCCTTCTGCTCCTGGGTCAGCTTGCGGCCGTCCGGCCACTTGCCGATCTCCACGGCGAGCTTGAGGCTCTGGTAGATCTCGGGGGTGATGTTCGCGATCATTTCGGCGAAGGACGTCATGGGTAGCCTCCAGGATAAAAGGGATGATTCTAGCGGGGCCGTGGTGGCGCAGGGGGGAAAATGACCGCAGGTCGTTTTCGCCGCCCTGCGCGGCACATCGGTGGACCAGGCTGCGCCGCTGTCCACCTACGGGTATTTCATTCAGCGCCGGCGCGCCAGCAGCCCGCCCAGCACGCCCGTGGCGCAGCCGGCCAGCAGGCCGCCGACATGCGCGGCGTTGGCGATCTCGCCGAAGCCCAGCGCGCCGATCAGCCCGGACAGGCAGACCAGCAGCCAGACCAGCATCATGCCGATCACCCCCGGCGGCAGGCGGTAGTGGGGATTGGGCGCCAGACGCTGGAACAGCCAGCAGTGGCCGAGCAGGCCGTAGAGCACGCCGGACAGGCCGCCGAAGATCGCCGGCCCGCCAAAGACGTACTGCGCCAGATTGGATACCAGGCTGAACAGCAGAGTCAGCGCCAGCAGCAGCAGGCTGCCCTGGCGCCACTCGATGCGCCGGCCCAGCTCCCAGAACCACATGGAATTCATCGCCAGGTGCAGCACGCCGAAGTGCAGCAGCATCGGGCTGACCAGCCGCCACCACTGGCCGCCGGCCAGGCTTTCGTCCAGCGGCAGGAAGTAGGCGAACTCGCCGGCGATCTGGAAATCGGTGAAGGTCAGCCGGCTGACCATGTGCAGGTCGTCGCCGAACCAGCTGAGCAGGGCCACGGCGAAGCTCGCCAGCAGCACCAGGCCGGTGACCGGCAGGCTGCGCAGGCCCGCCAGCAGTTGTCTGGCCGCAGCCGCCGATGACCGGCCAGGCAGCACCTCGGTGCCGGCGATGCCGCCCGGGTATTCGGCGTACAGCTCGCGCACCCGTCCGGCCAGCACCTCGTCGGGCACCCAGAGCACCTGCTCGCCGGCTTCCTCGCTGACCCGGTGCGGCAGGCCGAGGTGACGCAGCAGGCCGACGAAGGCACCGAGGTCCTCGTCGAGCGGCCGGCGCAGCGCGGCGACCGGACTCACGAGTCGGCCTCCAGGCGGGAAACCTCGACCCAGAAGAACTTGTTCGGATCGAGGGAGGTTTCCTGGTCCAGGCGGTAGGCCACCAGCTTGCCGCGGCGCACCGCGCTGTAGTCGAGGCAGGCCAGGTTCGGCCGCAGCGGCGCCGGGGTGCCGCGGCACCAGTAGTGGCCGACGAACAGCATCGGCTCGTCGGCGCCGTAGTGCAGCAGCTCGGCCTTCTGCTGGTTGCTCAGCGGCAGGTTGGCCACCTCGTCGGGCAGCGCGTCGGGCTGGAAGACGATGTCGCCGTAGGTCTGCGGCTGCTCGGCCCAGAACTTGGTGCGAAACACCGTGCGGATGAAGCCGTCGTGGCTGGTCAGGGTCAGGCCCGGCGGCAACGGCATGTCGACGCCGCGCAGCAGGCGCTGGAAGCAGTGCGCGGCGAAGCTGTGCGGATCGCCGGCTTGCTGGATGAAGGGGCGATCGATGCGCCCGTCCGGGTAGTCGAGCTTCAGCCGCGCGATGGTCTCGGTATCCCAGCAGGCATGCACCATGCGAAAGCGCCCGGCGTCGACGAACAGCGGCAGGGTCTGGAACCAGCCGAGGAAATCATGCCAGTCGCCCGGGTGCGGTTCGAGCTGCGCCAGGGTTTCGCGGATCAGCCGCTCGTGGCGCGAGCTGTGCGGGCGGGCGAACACCTCCGGGCGGTCGTCCGCCAGCGGCGTGGTCCAGCCGAGGGCGTACCACTCGTGGTTGCCCATCAGGCAGTGCGCCTCGCCCGCCTCGACCATGTCGTGGACCAGGTGCAGGGCCTCGCGGATGTGCGGGCCGCGGTCGACGATGTCGCCGAGGAACAGCGCCATGCGCTCGCGGTGGCGCCAGACGCCGCCCTGGCGACGATAGCCGAGGCCGGACAACAGCCGCTCGAGGGCCCGCGCGCAGCCGTGCACGTCGCCGATCAGGTCGTAACCGCGCGCCGGATCGAGTTGCACTACTCGTGTCCTCCGAGACGGCTGCCCCAGCCGAGCTTGGTCCGGCAGATCTCGTAGTAGTTGTAGCCGAGTGGGTGGATCAGCTGCAGCTTCTGCGGCTTCTTGCGGATGGTCAGGGTGTCGCCGGGCGCGCAGGTGAAGTGGTTCTGCCCGTCGCAGGACACTTGCGGATAGATCTGCATGTCCTTGGCCACCACCACCTTCAGCTCGCTGTTGCCGTCGACCACGATCGGCCGGCTGGACAGGGTATGCGGGTACATCGGCACGATGACGATGGCGTCCAGCTTGGGATGCATGATCGGCCCGCCGGCGGACAGCGAGTAGGCGGTGGAGCCGGTGGGGGTGGCGACGATCAGGCCGTCGGACTTCTGGCTGCAGACGAACTGGCCGTCGATGTACAGCTCGAATTCGATCATCCGCGTCGACTTGCCGGGGTGCAGCACCACGTCGTTGAGCGCGTCGCTCTGGCCGATCGGCTCGTCGCCGCGGCGCACCAGCGCCTCGAGGAGGAAGCGGCTCTCCATCAGGTAGCGCCCGGCGAGCACCTCGCTGACTTTCTCCTCCAGCTCGTCCGGGCGGATGTCGGTGAGGAAGCCCAGGCTGCCGCGGTTGATCCCCAGCACCGGCGTGCCGGGGCGCGCCAGGGCGCGGGCGGCGCCGAGCAGGCTGCCGTCGCCGCCGACCACGATCACCAGATCGCAGATCTCGCCCATCATCTTGCGCGTGCTGGTCTGCATGCCGTGCCCGGGCAGCATCTCGGCGATGCTCTCCTCGAGGATCACGTGCAACTGACGCTCTGCCAGGAAGCGTTTCAGGCGACGAATGGTGTCCAGCACCTGGGAGCTGCCCATGCGCCCGATGATGCCGATATTGCGGAATTGCTCCATGGAGACCCTGCCGGCTGCCGTCTGCGGAAGTTCCGATTATGGGGGATGCGCCAGCCGCCGGGCAAACCGCGACAGTCGCCGGCGCCACCGGCTATGCTCGCAGGCATGCGCCCCTTCCAGAGCCTCGAACACCTGCCCGGCCAACTGCGTCACCCGCTGGTGCGCGACCTGGCCTGGACCCTGCTCAGCCCGCCGCTGCTGGAGAGCGTGGCCGGCCTGCGCCCGCGCCACCCCCTCTGCGCCAGCGGCTGGGCGGCCGCCCCCGAGCGCCTGGCAGACTGGCTGCAGGAGCTGGACCGCCAGCCGCAGGCGCTACTGGCGCAGACACCGGGCGCCAACGGCAGCCGCCTGGGACGCTACTACGAGGAGCTGTGGCAATTCGCCATCGACCAGGCGCCCGGCGTCCGCCTGCTGGGGGCCAACCTGGCGATCCGCGACCAGGGCCAGACCCTCGGCGAGCTGGATCTACTGCTGGAGGACGACGAGGGGCTGCAGCACATCGAGCTGGCGGTGAAGTTCTATCTCGGCCCGCCGCAGGCGGACGGCCGGGCCAGCCGCGACTGGCTGGGACCCGGCTGCCTGGACCGCCTCGACCTCAAGCTGGAGCACCTGCTCCAACATCAGCTGCCGCTCGCCCGCCGCCCGGAGGCGCGCGCCCTGCTCCAGGCGCGCAGCCCGCATGTCCCACACTCCAGCCTGTGGCTGGGTGGCTACCTGTTCTACCCCTGGCCGACGTCCTGCCATCCGCCGCAGGGCGCCGCGGCGCGGCATCTGCGCGGCCACTGGGTGCAGCGC
>DASQBU010000350.1:0-6777 GCA_035635035.1 Pseudomonas sp. | reverse complement strand
GTAGCCGTTGATCAGGATGTCCATCGGCTCGCCGGCCAGACCGTCCAGCTCGACTACCGAGCCCTGGGCCAGTTCGAGCAGCTGTTTGATGGTGATGCGGGTGCGACCCAGCTCCACGGTCAGCTTGACCGGGATGTCCATGATCATCTCGAGGTCGCGCGTGCCGCTGACGGAGCTGCCCTTGTCGAGTGGCTTGAACACGCTTTCCCCGGCGCTCTTGGCTGGCGGCGCGGGTGTTGGCTCGGCTGCTGCCTGCTCGGCGAAGGCGGCGGCCCAGGGGTCTTCCTCGACCTGCGGGGCGCTGCTGGTCTGCTCGGCCATGGCGCTGGCCCAGTCGGCGTCCAGGCCGGATTGCTCGGGGGTATTGTTATCAGTCATGTTTGGTTTCCTTGGCGTCGGGGCGGCCACCCTTGACGAACTGGTCGGCGGAAGCCTTGGCTGAAGAGGTCGCATGGTCGATCAGGCGGGTCACGCGCAGGGCGCGCAGGCCGTTCTGGCTGCCATATTCGCATTGCATTACCGGCACCCCGTCCACGCGTGCGCTGACGATGTCGGGCAACTCGATGGGCAGCACATCCCCGACCTTGAGCGACATGATGCGGGCGATGCTGGTCGGGATCTCGACGAAGTCGGCGACGAGCTCCACATGCGACTGGCGGATCTCGCTGGCCATGCGCTGGCCCCAGATGCGCTCTTCGTCCGGGTTGCTGTCGGTCAGCGGGCCGTTGAGCAGGTCGCGCAGCGGCTCGATCATCGAATAGGGGATGCAGATGTTGAAGTCGCTGGTCAGGTTGCCGACTTCCAGGTGGAAGGTGCTGTTGACCACGATCTCGTTCGGCGAGCTGGTGATGTTGGCGAACTTGACCTGCATCTCCGAGCGGAGGAAGTCGATTTCCAGCGGATAGACCGCGTGCCAGGCATCGGCATAGGCTTCCACCGCCAGAGCGAGCATGCGGCGGATGATGCGCTGCTCGGTGATGGTGAACTCGCGCCCCTCGTTCTTGGTGACGAAGCGGCCGTCACCGCCGAACAGGTTGTCGACCACCATGAACACCAGGCTGGGCGGGAACACCACCAGGGCGGTGCCGCGCATCGGCTTCATGGCGATCAGGTTGAGGTTGGTCGGCACCGGGACGTTGCGGGCGAACTCGCTGTAGCTCTGGTAGCGCACGCTGTCGACGGTGATGTCGGCGCTGCGGCGCAGCAGGTTGAAGAGGGCTACGCGGAAACGTCGGGCAAAACGCTCGTTGATGATCTCCAGTGCATGCAGACGACCGCGGATCACCCGGTGCTGGGTTGCCGGATCGTAGGGTCGGACGCGGGAGTCGCCTGCCGCATCACCCGGCTGGGATTCCTCCTCGCCGCTCACGCCCTTGAGCAGGGCATCGATCTCTTCCTGAGAGAGCAGATCGCTCTGGGCCATGGGGATATCACTGTACGATGAAGTCGGAGAACAGCACGCCGTCGATCTTCAGCGGCGGTTGCGGATTGGCCAGCGGCACGTCGAACAGCTTGAGGAGCTGCGCGGTCAGCGCCTGCTTGCCGTCGGGAGTGACCAGCGTGTCGGCTTTCTGGCTGGAGGCCAGCATCAGCAGGCGGCTCTTCACCTCCGGCATGTGTTCCTTGAGCAGAGCTGCGGTGGCGGCGTCGCCGACCTTCAGCGACAGGCCGATGTACAGCAGGCGCTGTTCGCCGGGATTGCCCTGCAGGTTGACGGTGAAGGGCGCAATGGTCACGAAGATCGGCGCAGGCGCCTGCACCGGTTTTTCCTCGACGGCCGCCGCGCTGCTGTTGCCGAAGCTGGTCTTGCCGCTACTGACCAGGAAATACACGCCTGCCGCAGTCCCTCCGCAGAGGAGCAGGATCAGCAGGACGATGAGCAGCCAGGGGGTACGTTTGCCGGCAGGAGTGGATTCAGCCATGGTCTATGTGGTTTCGCGAGCGGATAACGGATAACAGTGGCGGAGTATGCCGGCAGGCATGCTCCGCCGATGGGCCGAAAAAGCCAGCCATTCGGGGTCATCTTGCGGCTTTAGCAGGCTCTGGCTCAGGCATAGAGGTCGACCTGGCCGCGGCCTACGCGCAGTGGAATGCTCAGTGCATCGCCAGCCTCGGAGCCGGCATCCCCTGCCGCTTCGACGACCATGCCGCGCGGGCTGCCACCCTGGTTGGCCTGTGCTTCGCGATCAGGCTGCTGCTGGCCGCCAACGGAAGCTTCGCCGAGGTTGATGCCTTGCGAGGCAAGCGCTGCCCGCAGCTCCGGCAGAGCCTGCTCCACGGCCGCGCGAACCTGCGGGTGGGCGGAGATGAACTGGGCCTGGGCGCCACTGTCGGCCAGCTTGAGGCTGATCGACAGCGGGCCGAGATCGGCGGGGTGCAGGTGCAGGTCGATCTGCTTGTCGCCGCGGTGGTAGAGCCCCACCAGCTGCTGGCCGAGGCCCTGCTGCCATTCGCTGCTGCCCACCGGGGCACCGAGCACGATGGGTTGCATGGAGCCGGCGGTCGTGCTGGGCGGCGCGCTCGTTATGGCGCTGGCTGCCGCGCCCAGGTTTGCGAGGGCGAGATCTTGCCCCGGGGGGAGTTCGCCGATGTGGGTCGGCTTGTTCGGAGTGGCGTCGAGCAGCGGTTGCTCGATGGCGGTGAGGCTGTCCGCCGTGCCGTTCTGGGCGGTCCCGGCATCGGCGGCGAGGTTGCTCGCTGTGCCGCTCTGTGCGCTCCCGACATCGGTGGCGCGGAGGGCGGTGCCGGGCGCGGCTGCTGTTTCTGCCTTGGCCTGCGGGTGGGCGCCGGCAAGCGCGTCGAGCAGCGTGCCGGTAGTCGTCACGCCGCTGGTGCTCGCGGCCCGGACAGCCGTACCGGCGGCCTGGCTCTGTGCGACGGCAGGCTGCGGGGCGGCTGCCTGCTGCGCCTGTATGGCCGCCGCCAGTGCCGCCAGCCCACTGTTGGCGCTGGCGTCCTCCGGCAGCTTGCCGGCCTGCTCGATCAAGGCCAGGCGGCGACGAATTTCATCGAGCCCCTCTCTCTGCACGGCGTTGGCGCTGGGCGAAGCACCGCTGGCGTCGTTGCCGGCGCCAGCCAGAGGGCTCACGGTCGGCAGTACAGCGGCGAGTTGGTTCGCGGGCTGATCGAGAGCGGGGGTGGTCGGAGTGGGCGGCAGGGGAGGCTGCAGCACCAAGGTGTCATTTGTGTTCTCGGCAGCAGAAGCTTGCTGCTGAGTAGTCTGAGCTTGTGCCGACGGTTCGGGTTGCTTGTCGGCGCTGCGTTGGGCCTGTGACGTGGCCGCTTCTGCGCTCACCGGCCGGGCGTCCTTGCTCGCGGAATTGTCGCCGGCACTGTTCTTGGTGCCGGCGCTGGAGCGCGCCGGTGGGGTTGCGGCGGGCGTGTTCTGGCCGATGGCCTGCTCTAGGGTGCGGGCGAAACTGCCGTCACCGCTGGCGTTGCTGGCGGTGTTGTTGAGCGGCGCGCTGCTGCCGGCAGGGGGAATGGCGAGGATGTCCATGGTGCTGCTCACAGGTGGTTGCCGGAGGTGTCGAAGGCGTTGCTGCGCAGGCGCAGTTGGGCGCTCAGCTCATCAGTCAGGCGCTGCTGACTGCGATTCTCGCGCAGTTGCTCGGTCTGGAGCCGCCGCTCGACCAGGGTGTTGTAGGAGTTGAGCTTGCGCTTCTGCTCCAGCCATTGCTGCTGGCGTTGGCCGACCTGCTCGATTTGCTCGCGCAGCGTCTGTCCGGCGCGGGCGATGGCGTCGTCCAGCGAGCGCAGGAAGGCCTGGTAGTTGAGCAGGCTGGCCGGGTCCATGCCTTCTTGCATGGCCTTCTGCAGACCGACGCAGTATTCGTGACGGTAGTGGTTGAGGGTGTCCTGCTGGCTCTGTACCTGCTGCTGGGTGCGGCGCGCGCCGGCCAGGTTGCGACCGGCGGTGTCGACGGCCTCGCGGGTCAGGTCGATCAGGGTATCGAGCGCGGAAGAACGTGACATGCGGTCTTTACCTCGTCATGGGCGGCGTCAGGCGCCGGGCACCAGGCTGGCCAGATGTTGCTGGGTTTCCTCGATTCCGGCGCGCTCCTCGATGCGTTGCTGGAGGAAGCGCTCCAGATATGGGTAGAGCGTGACGGCCTGGTCGAGCTGCGGATCGCTGCCGGCGACGTAGGCGCCGACACTGATCAGGTCGCGGTTGCGCTGGTAGCGGGACAGCACCTGCTTGAACTGCTGGGCGCGGCGCCTCTGCTGTTCGCTGACGATGGCGGTCATCGCCCGGCTGATCGACGCCTCGATGTCGATGGCCGGGTAGTGGCCGCTCTCGGCCAGCGCGCGTGATAGTACGACATGGCCGTCGAGGATTGCGCGTGCCGAGTCGGCGATCGGGTCCTGCTGGTCGTCGCCTTCGCTCAGCACCGTGTAGAAGGCGGTGATCGAGCCGCCGCCGCGCGGGCCGTTGCCGGTCTTCTCCACCAGCTTGGGGAGTTTGGCGAACACCGATGGCGGATAGCCCTTGGTCGCCGGCGGCTCGCCGATGGCCAGGGCGATCTCGCGCTGGGCCATGGCGTAGCGAGTCAGCGAGTCCATGATCAACAGCACGTTGCGACCCTGGTCGCGGAAGTCCTCGGCCAGTCGGGTCGCGTAGGCGGCGCCTTGCAGGCGCTTGAGCGGCGAGGTGTCGGCGGGGGCGGCGACCACCACGGCGCGCCGGCGCCCTTCCGCGCCGAGGATGTTGTCGATGAAGTCCTGCACCTCGCGGCCGCGCTCGCCGATCAGGCCGACCACGATGACATCGGCGAGGGTGTAGCGGGCCATCATGCCCAGCAGTACCGATTTGCCGACGCCGGAGCCAGCGAACAGGCCCATGCGCTGGCCGCGGCCAACGCTGAGCAGGCCGTTGATGGCGCGGATGCCGACGTCGATCTGCTCTTCGATGGGGGCGCGGTTGAGCGGGTTGAGCGGCTCGGTGGCGAGCGGTGCGAAGTGGCAGTCCGCTGGCAGCGGCAGGCCGTCCAGTGGTTGGCCGCTGCCGTCCAGCACGCGACCGAGCAGGGAGGAGCCGAGTGGGAAGCGGCGGGCGCTCTCGCGTTCGCCGACCCGTTCGGCCTGCGGAAAGATGCGCGCGCCAGGGAGCAGGCCGCTGATTTCTTCCAGGGGCATGAGAAACAGCTTCTCGCCGGCGAAGCCGACCACCTCGGCCTCCGCCAGGGCAGGGGCGCGACCGGGGACGGAGGGAGCCAGTTCGATGCGGCAGATGCCGCCCAGCGGCACGTGCAGGCCGGTGGCCTCCAGCACCATGCCGGTGGCGCGTACGATGCGGCCGCTGGCCCGGTAGCGCGGCGTCGCGGAGATGCGTGCGGCGACGCTGCCTATGGCCTGCTGCCAGTGTTGCTGGTGCGGATTGCCGGGCATGACCTTCAGGTCTCCACTGCGCTGCCGGGGGCGCCGGCCTGTTGGCGCTGGCGAACCTGACCGATCAGGCTGGCCCAGCGCTGTTCGCGGGTGGCGTCCAGCTCGCCACTGGCGGCGCTGGCCCGGCAGCCGCCGCGGCTGATGTCGGCATCGGGCTGCAGGCGCCAGCCGGCCGCCTCCAGCTCGTCGCCGAGGTGTGCCTTGACCAGCAGCAGGTCGCCCGGGTTCAGCCACAGGCGCGGCTGGCCCTGCAGGGCCGGCTCGCTGTGCAGCAGTTCGTGGACGATGGCGAGGATCTGTTCGGGGTGCAGTTCGAAGGCCTCGCCGGCCAGTTGGCGGCCGGTGGCTAGGGCCAGTTCGACCAGTTGGCCGGCGATCTGCTCGTCCAGGCGCGTCAGGGCGGCGCGGAATTCGTCGGCGAGGCCCGCCAGTGGCCGCAGGGTCTGCTGCAGTTGTTGTTGCAGCTCTTCCTCGCCGGCCTTGCGGCCTTCCTCGAGGCCGGCGGCGTAGCCGGCGTTGCGCCCTTCGGCGAAGCCGTCCTGATAGCCCTGCTGGCGCGCCTCCTCGCGGGCCTGCTCGCGCAGGGTCTGCAGCTCGGCCTGGCGCTGGAATGCCTGTTGGCGCAGGGTGTCCTGGCGCTGCCGCTCGCGCTGTTTTTGCTGCAGGTCGTGCTGCTCGCCCAGTTCGTCCATTTGCCACGGGCGCCATTGCTCGTGGCCGGGGCGGCGGTCAGACATACGACTCGTCTCCGCCGCCGAGGATTATCTCGCCGCTGTCGGCCAGGCGACGGACGATCTGCAGGATGGCCTTCTGCTCGGCCTCCACCTGCGAAACGCGGATCGGCCCGCGAGCCTCGAGATCCTCGCGGAACAGCTGCGCCGCGCGCTGCGACATGTTGCGCAGGAACTTGTCCAGCAGGGCCGGCTCGGCGCCCTTGAGGGCGATGACCAGCGCGTTGGTCTCGACTTCCTTGAGGATGAGCTGGATGCCGCGGTCGTCGATGTCCAGCAGGTTTTCGAAGAGAAACATCTCGTCGAGGATCTTTTGCGCCAGATCCTCGTTGTGCGCGCGCAGCGTCTCGATGGCCGACTCTTCCTGGTTGGACTTGAACAGGTTGAGCAGTTCGGCTGCGGCACGCACGCCACCCATTTTGCTGCGCTTGAGGTTCTGACCATCGAGCATGCCGCCGAGCACCTCGGTAAGCTCCTGCAGTGCGGCAGGTTGCACGCAGTTGAATGTGGCGATACGCAGAATGATGTCGTTGCGCTGGCGCTCATCGAACAGCTGCAGGATGTCGGCCGCCTGGCAGCGCTCGAGGTGAACCACAATGGTGGCGATGATCTGCGGATGCTCGTCGCGGATCAGCTCGGCGACCATCGCTGGCTCCAT
>DASQBU010000349.1:0-3469 GCA_035635035.1 Pseudomonas sp. | reverse complement strand
CATCATCTGCACCCTCACCGCCCTGTGCGGCGGCCGGCCGGGCATGGTGTCCGGCGCCGCCGGCTCGATGGCGGTGGTGATAGTCGCGCTGGTGGTGCAGCACGGCGTGCAGTACCTGCTGGCCACCGTGCTGCTCGGCGGGCTGATCATGATCGCCTTCGGCCTGCTGCGCCTCGGCAAGCTGATCCGCATGGTGCCGCACCCGGTGATGCTCGGCTTCGTCAACGGCCTAGCGATCATCATCGCCCTCGCCCAGCTGGAGCACTTCAAGAGTGGCGAGGCCTGGCTGAGCGGCACGCCGCTGTACCTGATGCTCGGGCTGGTGGCGGCGACCATGGCCGTCGTCTACCTGCTGCCGCGGCTGACCCGCGCGGTGCCACCGGCGCTGGTGGCGATCCTCAGTGTCGGTGCGGCGGTGTACCTGCTCGACCTGCCGACCCGCACCCTCGGCGACATGGCGCACATCGCCGGCGGCCTACCCGCCTTCGCCCTGCCGGACATCCCCTGGAACCTGGAAACCCTCGGCATCATCGCGCCCTACGCCATCTTGATGGCGCTGGTCGGCCTGCTGGAAACCCTGCTGACCCTCAACCTCACCGATGAGATCACCGAGAGCCGCGGCTATCCGGACCGCGAGTGCGTGGCGCTGGGCGCAGCCAACATCGCCTCCGGCCTGTTCGGCGGCATGGGCGGCTGCGCGATGATCGGCCAGACCATGATCAACCTCGGCTCCGGCGGCCGCGGCCGGCTCTCCGGGGTGGTCGCCGGGGTGATGGTGCTGCTGTTCGTGCTGTTCCTCGCCCCGCTGATCGAGCGCATCCCGCTGGCCGCGCTGGTCGGGGTGATGTTCGTGGTGGCCCAGCAGACCTTCGCCTGGGCCTCGCTGCGGGTGCTGCACAAGGTGCCGCGCAACGACGCGCTGGTGATCTTCGCGGTGACCGTCATCACCGTGTTCACCGACCTGGCCACCGCCGTGCTGTGCGGCATCGTCATCGCCGCGCTGAACTTCGCCTGGCAGCAGGCCCGCGAGCTGTACGCCGACAGCCATCTGGAGGCCGACGGCAGCAAGCTGTACCGCCTGCACGGCACGCTGTTCTTCGCCTCCACCACGCCCTTCCTCAACCAGTTCGACCCGGCCGGCGACCCGCCGCGGGTGACCCTGGACTGCCGGCACCTGAGCTTCGTCGACTACTCGGCGATCGCCGCGCTGAAGACCCTGCGCGAGCGCTACGCCAAGGCCGGCAAGCAGCTGCGCGTGCTGCACCTGTCCGAGCGCTGCAAGCAACTGCTCAAGCGCGCCGGCGTGCAGCACGACTGAGACACGGGGCCGGCCCTTATCGGGTAAAACCCTCAGCGCGCAAGCGGCATCCGCTGGTCGTCGAAATCATCGAGACTCGGGAGTACCAGCGGCTGCAGGCTTTCGAGGTCCTGCAGGTGGCCGCGATAGTCGGCGAGGATCTGCGCGCGGCCCTCGGCGCCAACGGAACAGCCGCTGCACATGACAGGCACAAGCCACGCGAACAGCTTTGAAAAGTCAATTGGTCATTCGGCTATACCGAAAAGATCATCGCGAATATACTCGAAGCCTGTATCAGGCTCGCGCGATATACCCAAACGTTGCAAGCGGCCAGTGCAACGTTCTGGCGAGAGACCGACGCAGCTACGCTGCCGTACCCCGGCGAACAACAACAATAAAACCTCGAAGGCAGGCACGTCCCTGTCTGCCTGGTGGCCAAGCACCCGCAGGAGGCAGCGAGCACAAGGTCGGGCCACCCCTTCTTCATCCGCCGAACGCACCACGCAGTGCGACGTCGCGCTTGAAGTGTCTCGCGTAGTGACCGATGAACAAAAACGACAACCCGGTTCAGTCCCAAGGCGGCAAGGAATACAAGATCAGAGAAGACCACAACCTTCTCTCGCGGACCGATCTGCAAGGCAACATCACCTACGCGGCGCAGGCCTTCGTCGAGGTCAGCGGCTACTCCCGCGCAGAGCTGCTCGGCGCACCGCACAGCATCGTGCGCCACCCGGACATGCCCAAGGAGGCGTTCGCCAACCTCTGGCAAACCATCAGCCAGGGCGAGGTGTGGGTCGGCCTGGTGAAGAACCGCCGCAAGAACGGCGACTACTACTGGGTGCGCGCACACGTCACCGCGATCATCGAAGACGGGGAAATCCAGGGCTACACCTCGGTCAGGGTGAAACCGTCCGAAGCGGAAATCCTCGCCGCAGAAAAGGCCTATGCCCGCCTGAAGGCCGGTGGCAACCCCGGCTTTCGCCTGGAGCGGGGCAGCATAGTGCCGACCGGCTTCCCCGCCCTGCTGGCCAGCCTGAGCTTGCGCACCTTGCGCGCCCGGACCTTCACCGCGCTGGGCATCAACGCCGCGCTGTTTGCCGGCATCGCGGCCGCGCTCCTCAACCGCCAGTCAGCGCCGCTCGACCCCGCGACCGGCGCTGCCGCCAGCCAGGCGCTCGTCGACTACCTGCCGCTGGGCGCGCTGGGCCTGCTGGCCCTCCTGTCCACGCGAACCATCCTGGTCCTGCTGCGCACCGTGCGCACCCAGGTGGCCACGGCGACCAAGTTCGCAATGCAAATCGCCGCGGGCAACCTGGCGGCGCCCCGCCCGCCCATCAGCAACACCTCGTTCGATACCCTGACCGGCATGCTGGTGGTCATGCAGCGCAGCCTCGGCAACATCGCCCGCGAAATGGATGGCAGCCTTGCCAAGGTCAGGCCCGCCGCCGAGCAGGTCGCCAGCGGTAGCCAGAGCCTGGCGGCGCGTACCGAGCAGCAGGCCTCGTCGCTCCAGCAGACGGCGGCCAGCATGGAGGAGATCACCTCGACGGTCGAACAGAACGCCGACAATGCGCGCCAGGCCCGGCAACTGGCCGACACCGCGGCCACCGAAGTGCGCCAGACCGGCACCGCGATGCAGAACGTCGTCGAACGCATGGAAAGCATCAGCGCCAGCTCGGAAAAGATCGCTGCGATCATCAAGGTCATCGACGGGATCGCCTTCCAAACCAACATCCTCGCCCTGAACGCCTCGGTGGAGGCGGCACGCGCCGGCGAGCATGGCCGCGGCTTCGCGGTGGTGGCCAACGAGGTGCGCAGCCTGGCCACCCGCTCGGCCAACGCCGCCGACGAAGTGCGCCAGCTGATCGATGAGTCGCGCCGGCAGGTGGTGAGCGGCGAGGCGGAAGTGCAGCAGGCCGAGCGCGCCATCGAGGCGGTCATCGCGTCCGTGCTCAAGGTGAACGACATCATGAGCGAGATTGCCGCCGCTTCGCGCGAGCAGAGCGCCGGCATCGACCAGGTCAACACCGCGGTGGCCCAGATGGATGAGGTCACCCACCGCAACGCCGGGCTGGTACTGGAGTCGGCGCGTGCCGCGCAGACGATGAATGCCCAGGTAGCCGAACTGTCGAACGCGATTTCGGTACTGCGCCTGGCCGGCCAGGGCAAAGA
>DASQBU010000348.1:0-1611 GCA_035635035.1 Pseudomonas sp. | reverse complement strand
ACCGCGACGGCGAGTTCGAGGACTCGGTGCGCATCGCCTGCGCCTCCGACAGCGGCGAACGCCTCGACGGCAGCTTCGCCAGCTGCGCGCGCTTCCTGATCTACCAGATCTCGCCGCGCGCCAGCCGGCTGATCGACGTGCGCGTGCCGCCGGCCGCCGGCGAGGACGACGACCGCCACGCGCGGCGCGCCGAGCTGCTCGCCGACTGCCAGCTGCTCTACACCCTGAGCATCGGCGGCCCGGCAGCGGCCAAGGTGATCCGCGCCGGCGTGCATCCGATCAAGCTCGCCGGCGCGCAGCCGGCGCGCGAGATCGTCGAGGAACTGCAGCGCGTGCTGGCCACCACCCCGCCGCCCTGGCTGGCCAAGGCCATGGGCGCCGACCCCGACCGCCGCGTGCGCTTCACCAGCAACGATTCCCCCTGAGGACACCGCCATGATCAGCCAAGACCAGCTCGACGACGTCATTGCCCGGGCCGAACAGGGCCCCCTCGGCGTGCCGCTGCTCGCCAGCCTGCGCCAGGCCCACCCCGGCGCCCACTTCACCCTGTGCATGGACGACGACATCGTGGTCAACGCCAAGCCGGTCGCCGAACGCCCGACCTTCAACGTCTACCTGGTCAACTCCAGCGAGCACTGCCTGGTGCTGACCAACGACCTCGACGCCGCCTCCGGCGTCGTGCTGGCGGAAATCATCCCCGACTGAGGTGCGGCATGTTCGACGACCAGGACCACGACCGCCTGCCTATCGGCGACTGCCACGGCTGTGCGTTCCGCCGCAACCTGCTGCTCGCCGGGCGCTGCACGCCGGGCGACGCCTGCGTGGCGGTGCAGAGCGGCCGGCAGATCGACCGCTTCTTCCGCAACAACCCGCAGCTCGCCGTGCAGTACCTCGCCGACCCGTTCTGGGAGCGCCGCGCCATCGCCGTGCGCTACGCCCCGCAGGAAGCGCTGCCGGCCATGGTCCGCGACAGCGACGAGGCGGTGCGCCGCGCGGTGGCCTACCGCCTGCCGCGCGAACAGCTGGCGCTGCTGATGGGCGACGAGGACCGCGAGGTGCGCATCACCGTCGCCGACCGCCTGCCGGTCGAGCAGCTGGAACAGATGGCCGCCGACCGCGACTACCTGGTGCGCGCCTACGTCGTGCAGCGCATCCCGCCCGGCCGGCTGTTCCGCTTCATCCGCGACGACGACCGCCAGGTGCGCAAGCTGGTCGCCAAGCGCCTGCCGGAGATGAGCCTCGGCCTGATGGCCCACGACCCCGAACCGGAGGTGCGCCGCATCGTCGCCTCGCGCCTCACCGGCGAGGACGTGGTCGAACTGCTCCACGACCCCGACTGGACGGTGCGGCTCGCTGCGGTGGAAAACGCCCCGCTGGAGGCGCTGCGGGCGCTGGATGAGCAGGATCCGGAGGTGAGGAGGGCGATTGGGGAGCGGTTGGGGTAGAGCGGTCGGCAGGCGAGCGAATTTCTGCTTCGACAACCGGGGGCGCAGGCTCCCCCGGTTGTCTTGTTTTTGTGTGGTGCGATAACCTCGGTGCCTGTTGGATGCCCCCGCGAGCAAGGGATTGTAGTCATGGCGTACAAGCTGCCTTCACACCGAGTGCCTTTCC
>DASQBU010000347.1:0-14902 GCA_035635035.1 Pseudomonas sp. | reverse complement strand
CCGCCTCCGGCATCGTCACCTCGACCATCACCACCCGCTCGGTCAAGGAACTGGAGCTGGCGGTCGGCAGCGAGGTGATCGCCTTCGTCAAATCCACCGAGGTGTCGATCGCCAAGCTGTAAGCGGTCCCCCACGGCCAAGGCCGCGACCGGTACGCCTACCGGTCGCGGCCTTGCCGTTTCTGCCGCTCAGCGATACAGATCGGCCCGGCTCCACGGCAGGTCATGGGAGCCGTCCTCGCGCGGCCGTACGGCGAGGATCTGGTGCAGGTTGATCCACTCGCGCTCGAAGCCATAGGCGCAGCCGGCCAGGTACAGCCGCCAGATGCGCAGGGCGCGCTCCGGCACCAGCCGCGCGGCCTCGTCCAGGTGCTGCTCCAGCCGCTCGCTCCAGAAGCGCAGGGTGCGCGCGTAGTGCAGACGCAGGCTCTCCACGTCCACCACTTCCAGGCCGGCCTCGCTCATCCGCGCCACCGCCGTGGCCAGATGCGGCAGCTCGCCGTGGGGGAACACGTAGCGGTCGATGAACTCGCCGCCGCCGCGGCCGACCGGACGGCCGTCGGTGTGCTTGGCGGTGATGCCGTGGTTCAGCACCAGGCCGCCGGGCTTGACCGCCTGCTGCAGGATGCGGAAGTACAGGCCGAGGTTGGCATGGCCGACGTGCTCGAACATGCCGACGCTGACCACCTTGTCGAAGCGACCGTCGGCGGGCAGGTCGCGGTAGTCCAGCAGCTCCAGCTGCACGCGATCGGCCAGGCCCTCGGCCGCCACCCGCTCGCGTGCCAGCTTCAGCTGTTCCTCGCTGAGGGTGATGCCCAGCACCTGGGCGCCGAACTCGCGGGCGGCGAAGCGCGCCAGCCCGCCCCAGCCGCAGCCGACGTCGAGCAGCCGCTCGCCCGGCTGCAGGCGCAGCTTGCGGCACAGGTGGCGCAGCTTGGCCTGCTGGGCGGTGTCCAGATCCTCCGTGCCGGTCTCGAAGTAGGCGCAGGAATAGACCATGTCGCGGTCCAGCCACAGCCGGTAGAAGTCGTTGGACAGGTCGTAGTGGTAGTGGATGTCCTCGGCGTCGCTGGCCTTGTCATGCTGCGGACGCAGCGGCGGCGCCTCGTCCGCGTCGCCGAGCAGGGCGGCGCTGAGCAGGTCGGCAATGCGGATCACCGTCTCGATCGGCCCGTGGATGTCCATCGCCCCCTCGACGTAGGCGCCGCCGAGCAGGTCGAGGCTGGGCCGTTCGAGCCCGCTCAGCAGCCGTGGATCGCGCACCACCAGGGTCACCTGCGGCTCGGGGCCGAGGTCCAGTTGATGGCCGTCCCACAGACGCACCCGCAACGGCAGTTGCAGGCGGCGCAGGGCCGGTGGAAGTAGCGCCAGCATGTGCTGTCCCCCGATTCATGGAAACCCTTTGAAGGGTAGACCAGTCCGCCGGGATTGCCGCCGCGCCCCGCTGATGTTCCACGTGGAACACCGCGGCTGGCGTTCCGGCCAAAACGCACGTGCCCGGCATCTCGGCCGGGCACGGGGGGGAACCACCGAGTCGCTCGGCGACTTATTCCACGGTCACGCTCTTGGCCAGGTTGCGCGGCTGGTCGACGTCGGTGCCCTTGAGCACGGCGACGTGATAGGACAGCAGCTGCAGCGGGATGGTGTAGAGGATCGGCGCCAGCAGGTCGTGGATGTGCGGCATGGCCACCACATGGGTGCCCTCGCCGTTGCTCAGGCCGGCCTGGCGGTCGGCGAAGACCACCAGCTCGCCGCCACGCGCCCGCACTTCCTGCAGGTTGGACTTGAGCTTTTCCAGCAGCTCGTTGTTCGGCGCCACCGTGACCACCGGCATGTCGCTGTCGACCAGCGCCAGCGGGCCGTGCTTGAGTTCACCCGCCGGATAGGCCTCGGCGTGGATGTAGGAGATTTCCTTGAGCTTGAGCGCCCCCTCCATGGCCACCGGGTACTGCGCGCCGCGACCGAGGAACAGGGTGTGGTTCTTCTCGGCGAACAGCGCGGACACCTGCTCGACGGTCTTGTCCATCGCCAGGGCTTCCTGCAGGTTGCCCGGCAGGTGGCGCAGCGCCTCGACCAGCTCGCCTTCGAGCCCGGCAGACAGGCTGCCCTTGACCTGGCCGAGGGCCAGGGTCAGCAGCAGCAGACCGACCAGCTGGGTGGTGAAGGCCTTGGTCGAGGCCACGCCAATCTCCGGGCCGGCGTTGGTCAGCAGCACCAGATCGGACTCGCGCACCAGCGAGCTGGTGCCGACGTTGCAGATCGCCAGGCTGGCCAGGTAGCCCAGCTGCTTGGCATTGCGCAGGGCGGCCAGGGTGTCGGCGGTCTCACCGGACTGGGAGATGGTGACGAACAGCGAATCGGGCTGCACCGCGACCTTGCGGTAGCGGAACTCGCTGGCCACCTCGACCTGGCAGGGTACGCCGGTCAGCTCCTCCAGCCAGTAGCGGGCGACCATGCCGGCGTGGTAGCTGGTGCCGCAGGCGACGATCTGCACGTTGCGCACCCGGGCGAACAGTTCGGCGGCGCGCGGGCCGAAGGCCTGCACCAGCACGTGGTCGGCGCCCAGCCGGCCCTCGAGGGTGCGCTGTACCACCCGGGGTTGCTCGTGGATTTCCTTGAGCATGAAGTGGCGGTACTCGCCCTTCTCCGCCGCCTCGGCGCCCTCGTGGAACTGCACGGTGTCGCGCTGCACGCTGTGGCCGGCGGCATCCCAGATCTGCACGTGGTCCTGGCGGATCTCGGCGATGTCGCCCTCCTCCAGGTAGACGAAACGATCGGTGACCTGGCGCAGGGCCAGCGGGTCGGAAGCAAGGAAGTTCTCGCCGAGGCCGAGGCCGATGACCAGCGGGCTGCCGCTGCGTGCGGCGAGGAGGCGATCCGGCTGGCGGGCGCTGATCACCGCCAGGCCGTAGGCGCCGTGCAGCTGCTTGACCGCCGCCTTGAGCGCATCGGCCAGGTCCGGCAGGGACTTCAGGGTGTGGTGCAACAGGTGGACGATGGTCTCGGTGTCGGTCTGCGAGGTGAACACGTAGCCGAGGTCCTTGAGCCGCTCGCGCAGTTCCTCATGGTTCTCGATGATGCCGTTGTGCACCACCGCCAGCTCCTCGCCGGAGAAATGCGGGTGGGCGTTGGCCTCGCTGGGCACGCCGTGGGTGGCCCAGCGGGTATGGGCGATGCCCAGGCGGCCGGCCAGCGGCTCCTCGGCCAGCGCCTGCTCGAGGGCGGCGACCTTGCCGATCCGCCGGCTGCGCCGCAGCTGGCCATCGTTGGTATAGACCGCCACCCCGGCGCTGTCGTAGCCGCGGTACTCAAGGCGCTTGAGGCCTTCGATGAGGATGGCGCTGACGTTACGTTCGGCGATCGCGCCGACAATTCCGCACATGGGGATTCTCCTTAGCTGGGCTCGACGGCGGCACACACCAGCCTGATGCCGCGCGCCAGAATCTGTTCGCGCGCCTCGGCCTCGAGACGCGCATCGGTGATCAGGGTGTGGATGCTGCTCCACGGCAGCTCCAGGTTGGGCATGCGCCGGCCGACCTTGTCGGCCTCGGCCATGACGATGACTTCGCGCGCCACTTCGGCCATGACCCGCGACAGGCCGAGCAGTTCATTGAAGGTGGTGGTGCCGCGCGCGAGGTCGATGCCGTCGGCGCCGATGAACAACTGGTCGAAGTCGTAGGAGCGCAGCACCTGCTCGGCGACCTGGCCCTGGAACGACTCCGAGTGCGGGTCCCAGGTGCCACCGGTCATCAGCAGCACCGGCTCCTGCTCGAGTTCGCGCAGGGCATTGGCCACCTCCAGCGAGTTGGTCATCACCACCAGGCCGGGGCGCCGCTCCAGTTCGGGAATCAGCGCGGCGGTGGTGCTGCCACTGTCGATGATGATCCGTGCGTGCTCGCGGATGCAGGCGGCGGCGGCGCGGGCGATGGCCTGCTTGTACGGCGACACCGGCTGGCTCGGCTCGGCCACCAGCTCGTGGGGCACCGGCACCGCGCCACCGTAGCGGCGCAGCAGCAGGCCGTTGCTCTCCAGCGCGGCGAGATCCTTGCGGATGGTCACTTCCGAGGTCTCGAAGTGGCGCGCCAGCGCCTCCACGTGCACTTCGCCCTGCTCGGCGAGCAGGGCGAGGATGGCATGGCGGCGTTGCGGGGTATTGCGCTTCGACATGCGAAAGTTTCGGTTCGTAACTTGTTGGCTGCGAATCAAAACCCAGGACGGTGCCGCCGTCAAGGACTTGTGGATAGAACTATCCACAGCATGACGAATGGCCGAAAGAACAGGCCGCGAGCGCGGCTTGTGGATAACCAGCAACCGCCTTGATGCTATTGCTATCCACAGGGAGACGGGCAATCTGGGCGCCGCCCGCTGTGGAAAACTTCGCGCGGAGGTTTTCCACAGCGGAACGCGGGGCGCGCCTGCGGAGTTACCCACAGCCTGCAAGCGCCTCCCCTCGGCGGCCCGGCGCTACTCAGGCCTTAGGCTTCTTCACCGGACGCTGCCAGCCTTCGATATTGCGCTGACGACCGCGGGCGACCGCCAGGTGGGCCGGCGGCACCTCGCTGGTGATCACCGAGCCGGCCGCGGTGGTGGCCCCATCGCCGATGCTCACCGGGGCGACCAGCGAATTGTTGGTGCCGATGAAGGCATCCCGGCCGATCAGGGTCTTGTGCTTGTTGGCGCCATCGTAGTTGCAGGTGATGGTGCCGGCACCGATGTTGCTCTCGGCACCGATCTCGGCGTCGCCCAGGTAGGCCAGGTGGCCGGCCTTGGCGCCCTCGCCCATGACCGCGTTCTTCAACTCGACGAAGTTGCCGACGTGCGCGCCGGCGCCCAGCACGCTGCCCGGACGCAGGCGGGCGAACGGCCCGCAGTCGGCGCTCTCGCCCAGCTCGGCGCCGTCCAGATGGCTGTTGGCCTTGACCCGCGCGCCGCGGCGCAGGGTGCTGTTGCGGATCACGCAGTTGGGGCCGATCTCGACGCCATCCTCGATGACCACCTTGCCCTCGAGGATCACGTTGATGTCGATCAGCACGTCGCGACCGACCGTGACCTCGCCGCGCAGGTCGAAGCGCGCCGGATCGAGCAGGGTCACGCCCTGGGCCATCAGCCGGCGGGCGGCGCGCTGCTGGTAGTGGCGCTCCAGTTCGGCGAGCTGGCGGCGATCGTTGGCGCCCTGCACCTCCATGGCGTCCTCCGGCTGCGCCGTGGCCACGCGCAGGCCGTCGGCCACCGCCATGGCGATCACGTCGGTCAGGTAGTACTCGCCCTGGGCGTTGCTGTTGGACAGTCGGCCCATCCACTCGGCCATGCGCGCGCCGGGCATGGCGAGGATGCCGGTGTTGCCCTCGCGGATGGCGCGCTGCTCGGGGCTGGCATCCTTCTGCTCGACGATGGCGGTCACCCGGCCTTCGCCGTCGCGCAGGATACGGCCGTAGCCGGTGGGATCGGCCAGCTCGACGGTGAGCAGGGCCAGCTGCGCGGGGCCGGCGTGGGCCAACAGGCGCTCGAGGGTCGGGGCCTCGATCAGCGGCACGTCGCCGTAGAGCACCAGCACCTGTTCGGCCGCGATGAACGGCAGGGCCTGGGCCACCGCATGGCCGGTGCCGAGCTGCTGCTCCTGCAGGACGAAATTCAGGTCGTCGGCCGCCAGGCGCTCGCGGACGACCTCGGCACCGTGGCCGATCACCACGTGGATACGCTGCGGCTGCAGCGCCCGGGCGGTGTCGATGACGTGCCCGAGCATGGGCTTGCCGGCGACCGGGTGCAGGACCTTGGGCAGCGCCGAGCGCATACGGGTCCCCTGGCCGGCGGCGAGGATGACGACTTCCAGACTCATTGCAGACTCTCCATGCAAACGAAAAAAAGGGGGTAGCCGAAGCTACCCCCTTCCATTACCTCTGGCGACCTTCCGCAGGGCGGATCAGTGCGCCATACCACCGAACTTCTTGCGCAGTTCCTGAATGGTCCGCAGCTGCGCGGCAGCTTCGGCCAGACGGGCGGAAGCCGTGGTGTAGTCGAACTCGGCACCCTTCTCGCTGAGGGCCTTCTCCGCCGCCTTCTGGGCTTCGCGAGCCTGGGCTTCGTCGAGGTCGGCAGCGCGGATCGCGGTGTCGGCGAGGATCTTCACCATGTTCGGCTGCACTTCGAGGAAACCGCCGGAGATGTAGTACACCTCCTGCTCGCCACCCTGCTTGATCACGCGCACCGGACCCGGCTTGAGGTCGGTCAGCAGCGGGGCATGGCCCAGCAGGATACCCAGATCGCCCTGGTTACCATGGGCGACGACCATTTCCACCAGCCCCGAGAACAGCTCTTCTTCCGCACTGACGATATCGCAGTGGACTGACATAGCCATATTCATGCCTCGGTTAACAGGCGGCGCCACCGGGGTAGCCGCCGCCTGGTCGAGCGCCCGCTAGCGGGCGCGCCAGTTACAGTTTCTTGGCTTTTTCGACGGCTTCGTCGATGGTGCCAACCATGTAGAACGCCTGCTCCGGCAGGTGATCGTAATCACCGTTCAGGATGCCGGCGAAACCACGGATGGTTTCCTTCAGCGAGACGTACTTGCCCGGGGCGCCAGTGAACACTTCGGCCACGTGGAACGGCTGGGACAGGAAGCGCTGGATCTTACGGGCACGGCTCACCAGCTGCTTGTCGGCTTCGGACAGTTCGTCCATGCCGAGAATCGCGATGATGTCCTTCAGTTCCTTGTAGCGCTGCAGCACGTACTGCACGCCGCGGGCGGTGTCGTAGTGCTCCTGGCCAACCACCAGCGGGTCCAGCGAGCGGCTGGTGGAGTCCAGCGGGTCGACCGCCGGGTAGATACCCAGGGAGGCGATGTCGCGGGACAGAACCACGGTGGCGTCGAGGTGGGCGAAGGTGGTCGCCGGGCTCGGGTCGGTCAGGTCGTCCGCGGGAACGTAGACGGCCTGCACGGAGGTGATCGAACCGTTCTTGGTGGAGGTGATGCGCTCCTGCAGAACGCCCATTTCCTCGGCCAGGGTCGGCTGGTAGCCCACGGCGGACGGCATACGGCCCAGCAGCGCGGACACTTCGGTACCGGCCAGGGTGTAGCGGTAGATGTTGTCGATGAACAGCAGAACGTCACGGCCTTCGTCGCGGAACTTCTCGGCCATGGTCAGGCCGGTCAGGGCGACGCGCAGACGGTTGCCCGGCGGCTCGTTCATCTGGCCGTAGACCAGGGCCACCTTGTCCAGAACGTTGGAGTCCTTCATCTCGTGATAGAAGTCGTTACCTTCACGAGTACGCTCGCCCACGCCGGCGAACACGGAGTAACCGCTGTGCTCCATGGCGATGTTGCGGATCAGCTCCATCATGTTCACGGTCTTGCCGACACCGGCGCCACCGAACAGACCGACCTTGCCGCCCTTGGCGAACGGGCACACCAGGTCGATCACCTTGATGCCGGTTTCCAGCAGGTCGTTGCCACCTGCCTGATCGGCATAGCTCGGCGCAGCACGGTGGATGCCCCAATGCTCGTTGGTGTCGATCGGGCCGGCTTCGTCGATGGGCTCGCCCAGGACGTTCATGATGCGGCCCAGGGTGCCGGTACCGACCGGTACGGCGATGGCTGCGCCGGTGTTGCTCACGGTCAGGCCACGCTTGAGGCCTTCGGTGGAACCCATCGCAATGGAACGAACCACGCCGTCGCCCAGCTGCTGCTGGACTTCCAGGGTGGTGGCCGCGCCTTCGACTTTCAGCGCGTCATAGACGCTCGGTACCTGATCGCGCGGGAATTCCACGTCGATAACGGCGCCGATGATTTGAACGATACGTCCGCTACTCATGTCTGGTTCCTCTGAATATTTGAACCTGTCTTAAACCGCGGCAGCGCCGCCGACGATTTCCGAGATTTCTTGCGTGATCGCAGCCTGACGCGCCTTGTTGTAGATCAGCTGCAGATCCTTGATCAGCTGACCGGCGTTGTCGGTGGCATTCTTCATCGCGATCATCCGCGCCGCCTGCTCGCAGGCGTTGTTCTCGACCACGGACTGATACACCTGCGATTCGACATAGCGAACCAGCAGGGCATCCAGCAGTTGCTGGGCGTCGGGCTCGTACAGGTAATCCCATGTGCCCTGCTTCGCGCCGTCGTCGGTCGCGGTGGCAGGAGCCAGGGGGAGCAATTGTTCAACCACCGGCTTCTGGGTCATGGTGTTCACGAACTTGTTGGACGCCACATACAGGCGATCCACCTGACCTTCGTTGAACCGGTCCAGCATGACCTTGACGCTGCCGATCAGGTCGCTGACCGACGGCGCTTCGCCCAGATGGCTGACCGCAGCGACCACTTTGCCGCCGTAGCTGCGGAAGAAGCTGGCACCCTTGCTGCCGATGACGCAGAACTCTGCCTCAACGCCCGCATCGGTCCAGTCCTTCATGTTTTTGATCAGGGCCTTGAACAGGTTGATGTTCAGGCCACCGCAGAGACCACGGTCACTCGATACGAGGATGTAGCCGACACGCTTGACCGGACGCTCCACCATGAAGGCATGGCGGTATTCCGGGTTGGCCTTGGCCAGGTGACCGATCACCTCGCGGATACGCAATGCGTAGGGACGACCAGCGGCCATGCGCTGCTGAGCCTTGCGCATCTTGCTGACCGCCACTTTTTCCATGGCGTTGGTGATCTTCTGCGTGCTCTTGATGCTCGCAATCTTGCTGCGAATCTCTTTTGCGCCTGCCATGTGACACCTTTCGGGTTAGCAGGCGGGAGCCTTGCGGCTCCCGCTGCGGCTTACCAGCTCTGAGTGGCCTTGAACTTCTCGATGCCGGCCTTCAGGCCTGCGTCGATTTCGTCGTTGAAGTCGCCCTTCACGTTGATCTTCGCCATCAGGTCGGCGAACTCGCGGTTGAAGAAGGCGATCAGGGCCTGCTCGAAGGCGCCGACTTTCTTCACGTCGACGTCGGCCAGGAAGCCACGCTCGGCGGCGTACAGCGACACCGACATTTCCGCGATGGACATCGGCGCATACTGCTTCTGCTTCATCAGCTCGGTAACGCGCTGACCATGGTCGAGCTGCTTGCGGGTCGCTTCGTCGAGGTCCGAGGCGAACTGGGCGAAGGCCGCCAGTTCACGGTACTGGGCCAGCGCGGTACGGATGCCGCCGGACAGCTTCTTGATGATCTTGGTCTGGGCCGCACCACCGACGCGGGATACCGAGATACCGGCGTTGACCGCCGGACGCAGACCCGAGTTGAACATAGCGGATTCCAGGAAGATCTGACCGTCGGTGATGGAAATCACGTTGGTCGGAACGAACGCGGACACGTCGCCAGCCTGGGTTTCGATGATCGGCAGCGCGGTCAGCGAACCGGTCTGGCCCTTCACGGCGCCCTGGGTGAACTGCTCCACGTACTCTTCGGAAACGCGGGAAGCGCGCTCCAGCAGACGGCTGTGGAGATAGAACACGTCGCCCGGGTAGGCTTCGCGGCCCGGCGGACGGCGCAGCAGCAGGGAGATCTGGCGGTAGGCCACGGCCTGCTTGGACAGGTCGTCGTACACGATCAGGGCGTCTTCACCGCGGTCGCGGAAGTACTCGCCCATGGTGCAACCGGCGTACGGCGCCAGGTACTGCAGGGCAGCGGATTCGGAAGCGGACGCGGCCACCACGATGGTGTTGGCCAGGGCGCCGTGCTCTTCCAGCTTGCGCACCACGTTGGCGATGGTCGACTGCTTCTGACCGATGGCCACGTACACGCACTTAATGCCGCTGTTCTTCTGGTTGATGATGGCGTCGATGGCCATCGCGGTCTTGCCGATCTGGCGGTCGCCGATGATCAGCTCGCGCTGGCCACGGCCGACCGGGATCATGGCGTCGACCGACTTGTAGCCGGTCTGCACCGGCTGGTCGACCGACTTACGCCAGATCACGCCCGGCGCCACTTTCTCGACCGCGTCGGTCAGCTTGGCGTTGACCGGGCCCTTGCCGTCGATCGGGTTGCCCAGGGCATCGACCACGCGACCCAGCAGTTCCGGACCGACCGGAACCTCGAGGATGCGGCCGGTGCACTTGGCGCTCATGCCTTCGTTCAGACCCTGGTAGCTGCCCAGGATCACGGCGCCGACGGAGTCCTGCTCCAGGTTCAGCGCCATGCCGTAGATGCCGCCGGGGAACTCGATCATCTCGCCGTACATCACGTCGGCCAGGCCGAAGATGCGGACGATGCCGTCGGAAACGCTGACGACGGTGCCTTCGTTACGGGCTTGTGCGGACACATCAAGCTTGGCGATACGCTGCTTGATGATTTCGCTAATTTCGGAAGGATTCAGTTGCTGCATGCCATGCCCCTCAAATCAGGATTTCAACGCTTCGGCCAACTTGTTCAGTTTGCCGCGGACCGAACCGTCGATGACCAGGTCACCCGCACGAACGATCAAGCCGCCGATGAGGGCGGGATTGACGACCGGGGTGGGATGGACGGTGCGATCTAGCCGCTTCGACAAGGCGGCAGCCAGAGTTTGGAGTTGTTCGGCGCTCAGTTCGTGAGCCGTTTCGACTTCGACCTCGATCGAGCGCTCGGCTTGCGCCTTGAGCAGCGCGAACTGGTCGCGAACGGTCGGCAGCAGTTCCAGGCGATCATTCTCGCTCAGTGCCACCACGAAGTTGCGGAACGACTCGTCGATGCGGTCGGCGCACAGCGCGACCAGGAACTCGGCCTTGCGCTCACCGGTCAGTGCCGGGCTGCGCAGCTGGGCGATCACTTCGGGGGATTCCACGAAGGCCGCGGCCAGCGCCAGCATGTTCGACCATGCATCGGATTGTTTGGCTGCGGAAGCAAACTCGAAAGCGGCTTTCGCATAAGGCCGAGCAAGCGTATTGATAGTTGCCATCGCTCGCCTCGCTTAGAGTTGGGAGGCCAGTTTTGCGACCAGATCGTTGTGTGCCTTGGCGTCCACGGAGGACTCCAGGATCTTCTCGGCACCAGTCACGGCGAGAGCCGCCACCTGGGCGCGCAGCTGATCCTTGGCGCGATTCACTTCAACCTCGATTTCGGCCTTGGCACCAGCAAGCAGACGCTCACCTTCGGTACGGGCCTGCTGCTTGGCTTCCTCGACGATCGCGTTGGCGGTTTTGCCTGCCTTGTCGAGAAGCTCGGCAGCCTGCTCCTTGGTTTCACGGAGCATCTGGGCAGCTTTTTCCTGGGCCATTTGCAGGTCGCGCTGGGCACGGCCGGCAGCATCCAGACCTTCGGCAATTTTCTTCTGGCGTGCCTGCATGGCAGCCGTGATCGGCGGCCACACAAACTTCATGCAGAACCAGACGAAAATAGCGAAGGCAATCGTTTGACCGAACAGCGTCAAGTTAATGTTCACAGCGATTTACCTCGTGCTATTCCGTTGAGTCCCGGGGGATGGCGATTGATCTGGCAGGGTGCGGTACGAACCCTGCCAGGTACCGGAAATCGGTCAATCAGCCAGCCATACCAGGGGCAACAACGAAGATCAGGTACATCGCGATACCAACACCGATCATCGGCACGGCGTCGAGCAGACCGGCCATGATGAAGGTCTTGGTTTGCAGCTGCGCGGCCAGTTCCGGCTGACGAGCGGTGGACTCCAGCAGCTTGCCGCCCAGCAGGGAGAAGCCGATACCGGTGGCCAGGGCGCCCAGACCGATGATGATGGCAGCAGCGATGATTACGAGTTCCATGATTACTCCTAGATTTTCAAGGGTTTGAGTTCAAGTTCAAGGTTGCTTTGGGGGTACGGTCGCTTTCGCGTCAATGGTGGTCTTCGTGGGCTGCGCTCAGGTAGACGATGCTCAGCACCATGAAGATGAAGGCCTGCAGCGGGATCACCAGGATGTGGAAGATCGCCCAGGGCACATACAGGCCCCACTGGACATAGAACGGCAGCAGGGCAATCAGGATGAACACCACCTCACCGGCGTACATGTTGCCGAAGAGACGCAGCGCGAGGCTCAGCGGCTTGGTCAGCAGGCCGAGAATCTCGAGGAACAGGTTGAACGGGACCAGCGACCAGTGGTTGAACGGAGTGAACGCCAGCTCCTTGGTGAAGCCACCGAAGCCCTTGACCTTGACGCTGTAGAACAGGATCAGGACGAACACGCCCAGGGACAGGCCGAAGGTGCCGTTCGGGTCGGCGGTCGGCACGATCTTGAAGTAGGGCGCACCGAACAGGTGGGCGATGCCCGGCAGGTAGTCGACCGGGATCCACTTCAGGCTGTTCATCAGGAACACCCAGACGAAGATGGTCAGCGCCAGCGGGGCGATCACCGGATTGCGGCCGTGGAAGGTGTCCTTGACCATGCCTTCGACGAACTCGATGACCATTTCGACGAAGTTCTGCAAGCCGCTGGGCACACCGGCATTGGCGCGCTTGGCCACGCTGCGGAACAGGAACAGGAACACCAGGCCCATCAGCACGGACCACCCGAGGGTGTCCACGTGAACGGCCCAGAAGCCCATTTGCTTCACTTCCTCGTGATTCTGGGCAATCACCCAGCCCTTACCCGGAAGGGAACCGAAGACCAGATTCTGCAGGTGGTGCTGAATGTATTCAGCCGGTGTGTTAGCCATAGACGCCTCAATGCTCAATGCTTTGGAAAGCCTTTTACCAACAGGAGTGCACTAGCGGCGATGCCAAGCACCAGAGCGTAGCCGATAAACAGCGCCGCCACGTTCAACCGCCCGACTCCTGCGAACACCAGCGCAAACAACGCTGCCGTCAGAAACAATTTGCCCATCTCGCCCGACCACATCGACTGGGCGATGGCCTTGATCGAACGCGCCCCGAAGTACCGAAAGGCCTTGTACGTGAAGTACACATTCGGCACCAGTGCGATCATGCCGCCCAGCAGCGCGGAATACCCCGCCACCGGACCTTTCCACAACCACCCCGACACGCCGGCCAGAACAGTCATGGCCAGCTGGAGCAGCAGCAGTCGAAACACCGCCATGCGGTGCAGTGGAGTCTTGTTGCGAAAGTTCACCGGCATTGCCCTGCTTCGGATATTGCGCGAGGGCCTGCTTAGCAAGCCTCATGCCGGCCAAAATTGCGCCGGGAGTATAGGGGGCGAAGTGCCCCCGTTCAACTGCCGGGTAGTCGAATATGTACGCTGACTACACAATCGAAGCCGTCAGCGGATATGCGCCAGCACCCCCTGCAGCTCGTCCAGCGAGCTGTAGCGGATCACCAACTGGCCCTTGCCCTTGTCGCCGTGACGGATCTGCACCGCCGCGCCAAGCCGTTCTGCCAGCCGCTGCTCGAGGCGGGCGATGTCCGGATCGGCCTTGGCCGGTTCGCTCTCCGGCTTGCCGCTCAGCCACTGGCGGACCAGCGCTTCGGTCTGACGAACGGTCAGACCGCGCGCGACAACATGTCGCGCCCCTTCCACCTGGCGGGACGCCGGCAGGCCGAGCAGGGCGCGGGCGTGGCCCATCTCCAGATCGCCATGGGCCAGCAGGGTCTTCACTTCCTCGGGCAGAGCCATGAGACGCAGCAGGTTGGCGATGGTCACCCGGGATTTGCCGACCGCCTCGGCGACCTGCTGCTGGGTCAGCTGGAAGTCCTGCTGCAGGCGCTGCAGGGCCGCGGCCTCCTCGATCGGATTGAGGTCCTCGCGCTGGATGTTCTCGATCAGCGCCATGGCGATCGCCGCCTCGTCGCCGACCTCGCGGACCAGCGCCGGGATGCGCTCCAGGCCGGCCAGCTGGCAGGCGCGCCAGCGCCGCTCGCCGGCGATGATCTCGTAGCGTTCGCTGTCGATCGGGCGCACCACCACCGGCTGCATCAGCCCCTGGCGGCGGATCGACTGGGCCAGCTCCTCCAGCGCGTGCGGATCCATGTCGCGGCGCGGCTGGTACTTGCCGCGCTGCAGCAGGTCGACCGGCAGCTGCTGCAGCTCTTCGCGCGGCGCCTTGGCCGCCTGTTCCTGCAGGGCGGTCACCGTGGCACCGCCGAGCAGGGCGTCCAGGCCGCGGCCGAGTCCGCGTTTCTTCACAGCCATGTGCAACTCCTCAAGCGGTGACCGCGCGCTGGGCGCGACGCTGACGGGCAACCAGCTCCTTGGCCAGCGCCAGGTAGGCCTTGGCGCCGCGCGAGGCCTTGTCGTAGACCAGCGCCGGCATGCCGTGGCTGGGCGCCTCGGCCAGGCGCACGTTGCGCGGGATGGTGGTTTCGTAGAGCGCCTCGCCGAAATGCTGCTGCAGCTGCGCGGTGACCTCGTTGGTCAGGCCGATGCGCCCGTCGTACATGGTGCGCAGGATGCCCTCGATGCGCAGGCTCGGGTTGAGCAGCGCGCCGATGCGCTGGATGCTGTTGACCAGGTCGGAGAGCCCTTCCAGCGCGTAGTACTCGCACTGCATGGGGATGATCACCCCGTCGGCGGCGACCAGCGCGTTGATGGTCAGCATCGACAGCGCCGGCGGGCAGTCGATGAGGATGAAGTCGTAGTTGTCGCGGATCGGCGCCAGCGCCTGGCGCAGGCGCTGCTCCT
The DNA here is from genome assembly GCA_035635035.1 of Pseudomonas sp. Lineage (GTDB taxonomy): Bacteria > Pseudomonadota > Gammaproteobacteria > Pseudomonadales > Pseudomonadaceae > Geopseudomonas. The sequence goes on along the minus strand of DASQBU010000347.1, from coordinate 420 downwards.
TGTGCGGCAGGTCGAGCAGACCGACCTCGGCGGCGGTCAGGTCGCGGTTGGCCGGCAGCAGCTGGTAGCCGCCGTGCTCGGAGACCTGCATGGCCTGGGCCAGGTCGCAGTTGCCGACCAGCACGTCGTACACCGAATGCTCGAGGTTGAGCTTGTCCACCCCGCTGCCGGAGGTGGCGTTGCCCTGCGGATCGAGGTCGATCAGCAACACGCGGCGCTGGCTGGCGACCAGCGAGGCGGCCAGGTTGACGCAACTGGTGGTCTTGCCCACCCCGCCCTTCTGATTGGCGATCGCAAATACTTTAGCCATGCTTGGCAGTCCCCCTCATGCGCTGCGGCGCAGTATCAGCAGATGGCGCTGGCCCTGGCAACCGGGCACCTGCAGCACGTGTTCGGCTTCGACGCGGAAATCCGCCGGCA
>DASQBU010000346.1:0-3195 GCA_035635035.1 Pseudomonas sp. | reverse complement strand
CGAGGGTGGCGTGGGACACCCCGGCGCCGCCGTATTCCTTGGGTACGCTGATGCCGCCGAGGCCGCTGGCGGTGTAGCGGTCCAGCTCGTCCCACGGCAGGCGGCGCTCGCGGTCGCGCTCGGCGGCGCTCTGGGCGAAGTCGGCGGCCAGGGCCTGGGCGACCGCGATGGCTTCGGCGTCGCTGCGGATCACCCGCACGCCGGCCGGATCGAGCGGGTGGGGGCGGGGGTTGGCATGGCTTACGGGGGCAGTCGACCCCGGCGCCGCGCTGGCGCGGCGTTGCAGATGTTCGGACATGAAGGGACTCCTGCCGGGTGGCCGCCGTGCGGCGGCGCCCGGATTGGCTAAAAAAGGGCAGTCAGATGCGTTTGTTCAGGCGCAGGGCCAGGCGGTCGCCGCCGAACTGGATCAGCGTCACCAGCGCCACCAGCAGGACGATCACGGTGAGCATCACCTCGGTGTCGAAACGCTGGTAGCCGTAGCGGTAGGCCAGGTCGCCGAGGCCGCCGGCACCGATGGCGCCGGCCACCGCCGAGGCGTTGATCATGCTCACCAGGGTGATGGTGAAGCCGGCGACGATGCCCGGCCGGGCCTCCGGCAGCAGCACGTGCCAGACGATGTGCCAGCGCCGGCAGCCCATGGCCTGGGCCGCCTCGATCAGGCCGCGGTCCACCTCGCGCAGGCTGACCTCGGCGATGCGCGCGAAGAACGGCGTGCAGGCCACGGTCAGCGGCACCACGGCGGCCCATACGCCGTAGCTGGTGCCGACGATCAGGCGGGTGAAGGGGATCAGCGCGACCATCAGGATCAGGAACGGGATCGAGCGCAGCACGTTGACCACGCTGCCGATCGCCCCGTTGGCCCAGCGCGCCTCGAAGATGCCGCCGCGCCCGCTGGTGACCAGGAACAGCGCCAGCGGAATGCCCAGCAGCAGGGTGATCAGCGACGAGGCGCCGATCATCAGCAGGGTGTCGAGGGTGCCCTGCAGCAGGCGGTCAAGCAGCAGCGACATAGCCGAGCCCCCCCACGTGGTCGGCCAGTCCGCGGGCCCGCTCGAGGATCGCCGCGCGCGGTTCGCGCGAGTCGACGCCGACCAGCAGGTGGCCGAGGGCGCGCCCCTGGATGCGGTCGATGCCGCCGTGCACCAGGCGGGCCTTGGCCCCCAGCGCCTGGCCGATGGCCAGCAGGTCCGGTTCGCGCGCACTGGCGCCGGTGAAGTGCAGGTCGAGCAGGAACACGCTGTGCTCGCTCTCCGGCTGCGGGCGGATGCGCCCGACCAAGTCTTCCGGCAGGTCGTGCTGGCGGGTGCCGAGCAGGGTGCGGGTGACCTCGTGCTGCGGATCGCCGAACACCCGCCACACCGGACCATCCTCGACCACGCGGCCGCGCTCGAGCACCACCACGCGGTGGCAGATCTCGTGGATCACTTCCATCTCGTGAGTGATCAGCACGATGGTCAGGCCGAGGCGGCGGTTGATGTCGCGCAGCAGGGCGAGGATCGCCTGGGTGCTTTCCGGGTCGAGCGCCGAGGTGGCCTCGTCGCACAGCAGGATCTGCGGCTCGTGGACCAGCGCGCGGGCGATGCCGACCCGCTGCTTCTGCCCGCCGGACAGCTGCGCCGGGTAGGCGTCGCGCTTGTCGCCGAGACCGACCAGTTGCAGCAGCTCGGTGACCCGCTGTTCGATATCGAAGGGCCGCTTGCCGGCGACCCGCAGCGGCAGGGCGACGTTCTCCCAGACGGTCTTCGCCGACATCAGGTTGAAGTGCTGGAAGATCATGCCGACCCGCCGGCGCAGGGCGACCAGCTGATCCTCGTCGAGGGTGCCGATGTCCACACCGTCGATGCGCACCCGGCCGCTGCTCGGCTGCTCCAGGCGGTTGAGGGTGCGGATCAGCGACGACTTGCCGGCGCCGCTGCGCCCGATGATCCCGAAGATCTCGCCGCGGCTGATGTTCAGGTCGATATCGTCGAGCGCATGGACCACACCCTGGCCGCCGCTGTAGGTCTTGCTCAGCCCTTCGAGGCGGATGTGGGTGATCGCCTGCTCGATGTCGGATTCGTAGCGGCTCATGGCTTCAGATCTCCCAGCCCGGCGAGTAGAGCTTGCCCTGGGTCTGGTCGAGGGCGGCACGCACCACCGGCGAGGTCTGGTAGACCTTGATGAAGGTGCGCAGGCGCTCGTCGTTCTGGCCTTCGGCACGGGTGACGAACTGGATGGCGTAGATCTTCTGCTCCTGGCCGTCGAAGATCAGCGCGCTTTGCGGATCGATGGTGCCGGCCAGACGCAGGTAGTGCGGCATGCCCTGGGCCAGGTCGACGTCGTCCAGGGTGCGCGCCAGCTGCACGGCCTCCAGCTCGATGATCTGGATCTTCTTCGGGTTGTCGACGATGTCGGCGACGGTGGTCTGGTAGCCGGTGCCCGGCTTGAGCTTGATCAGCCCGGCCTTCTCCAGCAGCTGCAGGCCGCGGGCGCCGTTGACGGCATCGCCGGCGATGGCGACCTTGGCGCCCACCGGCAGTTCGGCAAGGCTCTTGTACTTCTTCGAGTACAGCCCGACGTTGTTGATCACCCCCGGGGCGACCGCCTTGAGGTCGAAGCCGCCTTCCTTGTTGGCGTTGGTCAGGAAGGGGATGTGCTGGAAGTAGTTGGCGTCGATGTCGCCGTGGGCCAGGGTGACGTTCGGCGTCTTCCAGTCGCTGAATTCCACCAGTTCGACCTTGACCCCCTGCTTGGCCGCTTCCTGGGCGGCGACTTCCAGGACCGGCACGAAGGCGGCGGTGGTGCCGAGCTTCAGCGGCTTGTCGCTGGCGGCATGGGCGACGCCCAGCGTCGAGGCCACCACGGCCCCCAGGGTCAGCGACTTGAGCCATTGGCCGAGGGTGCGCGCGCGAGAATTCTTGTTGTGCATAGATGACTCCTGAACTGGATTGGTCCTGAGCGCCGGTCAATGGCGCGATGGTTGATCCAGAGGAGCAAGTTCGATGCCAGTCTTTTAATTGGCCGCAGAATGCGGAAGCCGGATCGCTATATAAGTCGGATACTGTGCGAATTGCATATGCACTGTTTAGCAACTGTTGCCTGACCAACACTTTGCCGGGCAGGCGCTAGTTGGTTTCTGGATAACTCGTGCCCAAGGGCTCTGGCGCGAGCGTTTGCACCTGTGGCTGATTGGTGGCGAGCTGTTGGATTATG
>DASQBU010000345.1:0-3411 GCA_035635035.1 Pseudomonas sp. | reverse complement strand
GGCGCTCCGTCAGTCGGCCGGCTTGGCCGCCAGCGGGCACTCCGGGCGCACCCCGAAGTCGGTGTCCTCGCAGGGATGGGCCTGGCGCTTCTGCGCCAGCGAGATGCGCTTGAGGTGGAACGGCTGGTTGGGGGTGCGCTCGACGATGCGCCCCTCGCCGTCGATGATCTCCGCCGCCAGCTGGTGGGTGCCGCGGTCGATGTTGTCGAGGGCGAAGACCGGGCTGCGCGCCGCTGCGCCGTGGGGCTGGCCGTCGAGCAGCACACGATAGCTGTGGCCCTCGAGCAGGCCCGGCTCGCTTTCCAGGGTGACCAGCAGCCCGCCGCTGTTGTCGCGGATGGTGGCATCCGGCTCCGGCAGGGTGATGCGCAGCAGCTGATAGGCCGGCAGGAGCACGGTCGGCGGCGTCGGGGGCTCGTGATTCGCGGCGGCGGGCAGGTTCGCGCTGTTGGGCGGGGCCAGTTCGATGCGCTCGGCGTTGGCGCGGCGCGGGTGGTCGGTGAACACCCGGTTGCCGTCGGCGTCGAGGTAGGTGTACACGCCGGCGAAGGCCGGCAGGCTGGTCAGCAGCAGGAAGCAGAGCAGGGTGCGCATGGGGTCGGCTGGCTTAGTGGGGTTGGGGCCTGGGGAAGGCCGGGCTCCGGGTATGCACGCGCTGCACGGTGAAGCTGACGCTGGCGCTGGTCTGCAGCGGCGCGCCGTCGCGCAGCACCACCGCCTGCAGGCTGTGGGTGCCGCGGTCGACCTGGCCGAGCGCGAAGCTGGTCTGCGTGCCGGGCGGGGCGAGGGGCTGGCCGTCCAGCAGCAGCTGCAGCTGGTCGCCCTCGCGCAGGGCCGGCTCCAGGTCGATGCCCACGGTGAAGTCGCCGGCATTGGCGCGCAGGGTCTCGCCTTCCGGCACGCCGGTGACGGCGAGGCGGCTGTAGCCTTCCTGGGCGGCGTCCTGGGGCTTGTCCGCGGGCTTGGCGGCGGGCGCGGCGACCGTGTTGGTCGGTGGCAGCTGGACGCTCTCGCTGCTGACGCCCTGGGGCGGCTTGTTGGTGTAGACCGGATTGCCGTGGGCGTCGGTATAGCGGTAGATCTCGGCGCTGGCCGGCAGGGCCAGGGCGAGCAGCAGGCAGGCGCAGATCGGGCGCATGGGGGAATCCTTCCGGCGAGAGTCTCGATGGGCCAAGCCTTGCACCGTCGTGGCGAGCTGGCAAGGGGCGCGCTCGCAGGCTGTGCGCCTCGGCGCACAAGTGTCGGTTTGCCACCACGCAAAGCAGAAAGGCCTCCCGAAGGAGGCCTTTCCGACATTACCGGTCAGAAACCGGCGGCTGGATTAGCAGCTGTAGTACAGGTCGTATTCCAGCGGGTGCACGAAGGTGCGCACCTTGATTTCCTCGGCGGCCTTCAGCTCGATGTAGGAGTCCAGGAAGTCCTTGGTGAACACGCCGCCCTTGAGCAGGAACTCGTGGTCGGCTTCCAGGGCTTCCAGGGCTTCCTTCAGGCTGCCGCACACCTGCGGGATGTTGGCAGCTTCTTCCGGCGGCAGGTCGTACAGGTTCTTGTCGGCGGCATCGCCCGGGTGGATCTTGTTCTGGATGCCGTCCAGGCCGGCCATCAGCAGGGCAGCGAAGGCCAGGTACGGGTTGGCTGCCGGATCCGGGAAGCGCGCCTCGATGCGACGGCCTTTCGGGCTGGCGACGTACGGGATGCGGATGGAAGCGGAACGGTTGCGGGCGGAGTAGGCCAGCATCACCGGAGCCTCGAAGCCCGGGACCAGACGCTTGTAGGAGTTGGTCGACGGGTTGGTCAGGGCGTTCAGCGCCTTGCCGTGCTTGATGATGCCGCCGATGAAGTACAGGGCGGTATCGGACAGGCCGGCATAGCCTTCGCCGGCGAAGGTGTTCTTGCCGTCTTTGGCGATGGACATGTGCACGTGCATGCCCGAGCCGTTGTCGCCGTACAGCGGCTTCGGCATGAAGGTCACGGTCTTGCCGTAGGCTTCGGCGACGTTGTGCACGCAGTACTTCAGGGTCTGCACTTCGTCGGCCTTGGCGACCAGGGTGTTGAACTTGACGCCGATCTCGTTCTGCGCGCCGGCCACTTCGTGGTGGTGCACTTCGACGACCTGGCCCATTTCTTCCAGGGCGTTGCACATGGCGGTACGGATTTCGTGGTCCGGATCGCTCGGCGGGGTCGGCAGGTAGCCGCCCTTGACCGCGATGCGGTGGCCGTTGTTGCCCTGGCCGCCATTGTTGTCGGCGTCGCTGTTCCAGGCTGCCTGCTCGGAGAAGATCTTGAACATGGAGCCGGACATGTCCGACTTGAACTTCACGGAATCGAAGATGAAGAACTCCGGCTCCGGACCGGCGAACACGGTGTCACCGATACCGGTGGTCTTCAGGTATTCCTCGGCGCGCTTGGCGATGGCGCGCGGGTCGCGCTCGTAGCCTTGCATGGTGGACGGCTCGATCACGTCGCAGACCAGGATCAGGGTCGGCTCTTCGGTGAACGGGTCCATCACGGCGGTGCTGTCGTCCGGCAGCAGGATCATGTCGGAGGCTTCGATGCCCTTCCAGCCTTCGATGGAGGAGCCGTCGAACATCTTGCCGACTTCGAAGAAGTCTTCATCGGCATCGCGTGCCGGCATGGTGATGTGGTGCTGGCGACCCTTCGGGTCGGTGAAGCGGAGGTCGATCCACTTCGCGTCGTGTTCTTTGATCAGTTGCAGCGCCTTCGACATGCTGTCCTCCAGGGTATGCAGACGGGCGATGAGGATGCCCGGTTTCGGTTTTTCTCCGGGCTGAGGCCCGCCGGAAAAATTGGTCGGGATTATAAGGCAACTTGCGTGCCAGTGCGCGCGAATGTGCGCGGGGCCCGCGCCATGCGATGTTTCCGGGCATGGGCTGGCGCACGCCGGAGTTTAGTGCACCAAATAAGTGCTTGTTGCTATTTTTGTGTTCTTTTTTGGTGCATTTGCTGTCCTGCGGATTTCTGCTCAAAGGTTGAGCAGTTTCCGCTATAATCTGCGCCCTTTTTCCGGCTGGTCGCTCCCCGTTCCCCCATCATGAAAGTCATCGTCAAACCCTTCGCCGAGATCACCATCAAGAGCCGTCCGGTACGCAAGCAGTTCGTCCGGCAGCTGGCGAAGAACATCCGCACCGTGCTGCGCGATCTCGATCCGGCGCTGCGGGTGGAGGGCGAGTGGGACAACGTCGAGCTGGAGACGGCGCAGAGCGAACCCAAGCTGCTGGCCGAGATGCTCGAGCGGCTGCGCTGCACGCCGGGCATCGCCCATTGCCTCGAGGTGCACGAGTACCCGCTGGGCGACTTCGACGACATCGTCGACAAGTGCAAGCGGCATTTCGGCGCGCAGCTCGCCGGCAAGGTGTTCGCGGTGCGCTGCAAGCGCTCCGGCAAGCACGC
>DASQBU010000344.1:0-12230 GCA_035635035.1 Pseudomonas sp. | reverse complement strand
ATGTCGGCGTCGGACAGCCCTTGGGCGGCGAGGTTGTCGAGCAGCACGTGGCGGCTCTCTTGCACGCCGTAGCGCTCGCGCAGCTCGGGGCTGAAGAAGGCGCCGATGCCGGTTTCCACCAGCACGTTGCGCTCGGCCTCGCGAACCAGCAGGGCGCGGCAGCCGAGGTCGATGCGGTGCAGGTCGTCGGCGGGCATCCAGCGCTCCCAGAGGGCGCGCGGGGCGTTGCCGAACATGGCGCCGCCGTCGAGTTTCTGGCTGTTGCCGGGGAGGGTGGTCAGGGTACGCATGCTCGATTCCTTTCTTGTTGTTGTCGGTCCGGGGGGCGGGGCCGGTGGGGCGGAATAAAAAAGCGCGGCGGCCGCAGAACGGCGCGCCGCGCAAAATGCCCGAGGGTTGTGGGCTTAGAGCTTGTTCACGATCTGCTGCGCGTCGGCCATGCGGCGTTGAAATCGGTTTCGGAATGCTCATTTACCACTCGTAAACTCCGCTTCCTCAACCGATTTCGCCTTGCCTGGCTCTAGCTCGCGAGATCGTGAACAGGCTCTTAGAACTGCTCGTCGGCCAGGCCGTAGAGCGGCGCGCTGCCGGAGCGGACGGCGGCTTCCAGGCTGTAGATGCGCGGCAGCAGGCGGGCGAAGTAGAACTGCGCGGTGGCCAGCTTGGCGCCGTAGAAGGCCTCGTCCTCGCCGCGCCTGGCCTGCGCCACGGCGGCCATGCGCGCCCACATGAAGGCGTAGGCGACGTAGCCGAACAGGTGCAGGTAGTCGACCGCCGCGGCGCTGACCAGCGCCGGGTCGCTGGCGGCCTGCTCGCCGAGCCAGGCGCTGACGCTTTCCAGGCGCTCGAGGGCGGCGAGCAGCTCGCCGGCGAACGGCTGGGCGGCGCCGGCCGGGCTGTCGGCGAAGGCGCGGATCTCGCCGGCGAACAGGCGCAGGCTGGCGCCGCCGCCGGCCAGCACCTTGCGGCCGAGCAGGTCGAGGGCCTGGATGCCGTTGGTGCCTTCGTAGATCTGCGCGATGCGCACGTCGCGCACCAGCTGCTCCTGGCCCCACTCGCGGATGTAGCCGTGGCCGCCGAACACCTGCTGGCCGTGCACGCAGCTCTCCAGGCCGGTGTCGGTGAAGAACGCCTTGGCCACCGGGGTGAGCAGGGCGACCAGCGCGGCGGCCTGTTCGCGCTCGGCGGTGTCCTCGGCGTACTTGGCCAGGTCGAGCTGCTGGCCGACCCAGGTGGCGAAGGCGCGGCCGCCCTCGGTCAGCGCCTTCATGGTCAGCAGCATGCGCCGCACGTCGGGGTGGACGATGATCGGGTCGGCGCTCTTCTGCGGCTGCTGGGGGCCATGCGGGGCGCGGCCCTGCAGGCGCTCGCGGGCGTAGGCCACGGCGCTCTGGTAGGAGGCCTCGGCGCAGCCGATGCCCTGGATGCCGATCGACAGGCGCTCGTAGTTCATCATGGTGAACATCGCGGCGAGGCCCTTGTTCGGCTCGCCGATCAGGTAGCCGGTGGCGCCGTCGAAGTTCATCACGCAGGTGGCCGAGGCCTTGATGCCCATCTTGTGCTCGATGGAGCCGCAGGCGACCGGGTTGCGCGCGCCCAGCGAGCCGTCGGCGTTGACCAGGAACTTGGGCACCAGGAACAGCGAGATGCCGCGCGAGCCGGCCGGCGCGTCGGGCAGGCGGGCCAGCACCAGGTGGACGATGTTGGCGGTCAGATCCTGCTCGCCGCCGGTGATGAAGATCTTGCTGCCGCTGATCGCGTAGCTGCCATCAAGCTGCGGCTCGGCGCGGGTGCGCAGCAGGCCGAGGTCGCTGCCGGAGTGGGCCTCGGTGAGGCACATGGTGCCGGCCCACTCGCCGCTGTACAGGCGCGGCAGGTAGGTCTGCTTGAGCTCCTCGCTGGCGTGGGCGTCGATGGCCAGGCAGGCGCCGGAGGTCAGCGCGGAGTACAGGGTGAAGCTACTGCCTGCGGCGTAGAGCATCTCCTCGAACTGCACGGCGAGCATCTTGGGCATGCCCATGCCGCCGTAGGCGGGGTTGCCGGCCAGGCCGACCCAGCCGCCCTCGACGTAGGTGGCGTAGGCCTCCTTGAAGCCGGCCGGGGTGCTCACCGCTCCGGCGTCGAAGCGCGCGCCTTCCTCGTCGCCGCTGCGGTTGAGCGGGGCGAGCAGTTGGCCGGTGACCTTGGCGGCCTCCTCGAGGATGGCGTCGGCGGTGTCGGCGTCGACCGTCTCGGCCAGCGCCGGCAGGCGCGCCCACAGGGCCGGGGCGTCGAAGACTTCGTGGAGGACAAAGCGCATGTCGCGCAGCGGGGCGTTGAATTCGGGCATTTCGGAACCTCGATGGATCGGTGCGGCGCCGTGGCGCCGGCGGAATACGGTGGGGTGCCGTCCCGCGCGGGGACGGCCTGGCCGGTGGTGGGCGGTTACAGCGCCCGCGCCCAGTCGCGCAGCACGTACTTCTGGATCTTGCCGGTGGAGGTCTTCGGCAGGTCGCGGAACACCACGGTGCGCGGGATCTTGAAGTGCGCCAGGTGCTCGCGGCAGAAGGCGATGATCTCGCTGTCGGCGACTTCCTGGTGGTCGTGCTTGAGGGTGATGAAGGCGCACGGCGTCTCGCCCCACTTCTCGTCCGGGCGGGCGACCACCGAGGCTTCCAGCACCGCCGGGTGGCGGTACAGCACGCCCTCGACCTCGATGGTGGAGATGTTCTCGCCGCCGGAGATGATGATGTCCTTGAGGCGGTCCTTGATCTCGATGTAGCCGTCCGGGTGGCACACGCCGAGGTCGCCGGTGTGGAACCAGCCGCCGGCGAAGGCTTCCTCGGTGGCGGTTGGGTTCTTCAGGTAGCCCTTCATCACCGTGTTGCCGCGCATGAAGATCTCGCCGATGGTTTCGCCGTCGTGGGGCACCGGTTCGAGGGTCTTCGGGTCGCCGACCATCACCCCTTCCAGGGTCGGGTAGCGCACGCCCTGGCGGGCCTTGATCCGCGCCCGCTCGTCGAGGTTGAGGGCGTCCCACTCCTCGTGCCAGGCGCACACGGTGACCGGGCCGTAGACCTCGGTGAGGCCGTAGACGTGGGTGACCTGGATGCCCATTTCCTCCACGGCGCCGATCACCTTGGCCGGCGGCGCGGCGCCGGCGACCATGGCGTGCACCGGGTGGTCGATGGCCGCCTTGGCCGAGTCGGGCATGTTGACCAGCGCGTTGAGCACGATGGGCGCGCCGCACAGGTGGCTGACGCGGTGCTCGCGGATCAGGGTGAGGATCTTCTGCGGGTCGACGCGGCGCAGGCAGACGTGGGTGCCGGCCAGCGCGGTGACGGTCCACGGGTAGCACCAGCCGTTGCAGTGGAACATCGGCAGGGTCCACAGGTACACCGGGTGGTGGCCCATGGCCCAGGTGGTCTGGTTGCCGAGGGCGTTGAGGAAGGCGCCGCGATGGTGGTAGACCACCCCTTTCGGGTTGCCGGTGGTGCCGGAGGTGTAGTTGAGGCTGATCGCCTGCCACTCGTCCTGCGGCCAGCTCCAGGCGAACTCCGGATCGCCCTCGGCGAGCAACGCCTCGTAGTCGAGATCGCTGACCGGCTGGCCTTCGCCGTACTCCGGGTCGTCGACGTCGATCAGCAGGAGCGGCCGACCGAGCATGCCGACCGCGGCGTGGATCACTTCGCTGAATTCGCGGTCGACGATCAGCGCCTTGGCTTCGCCGTGCTGCAGCATGAAGGCGAGGGCCTCGGCGTCCAGGCGCACGTTGAGGGTGTTGAGTACCGCGCCGAGCATCGGCACACCGAAGTGCGCTTCGAGCATGGCGGGGGTGTTCGGCAGCATGACCGCCACCGTGTCGCCTTGCTGGATGCCGCGGCCGGCCAGTGCCGAGGCCAGGCGCCGGCAGCGCCGGTAGGTTTCGCGCCAGGTGCGGCGGATCGCGCCGTGGATCACGGCAAGGCGTTCGGGATAGATGCTGGCGGTGCGCTCGATGAAGCTGAGCGGGGTGAGGGCGACATGGTTTACGGAGGTGGGCGCGAGGCCCTGCTCGTAGATCGACATGATGATATCCGCTGGCTGATTGTTAGCTCTGTTATTGGTGCGATCATCGCTGCGGCGCAGCCGTAACGACGACCTGCGGCACCACGATCCTCTGTGGCGACTTGTCCCGAGCATAACCGGGTGAAATGGAAATTGGTATAGGTTTTTAACGGTATATGTATAGTAGAAGCACTATATCAAGGAGGGGCTCAGGTGGCTGAAGCGACGGGCGCGCCAGCGCCGGGGGAATGGCTCGGCCTGCTGCAGGCCGACGACGAGCCGACGCTGCTGCTGGACGAGGGCGGGCGCCTGCTCGATCTCAACCGCGCCGCCCGCCAGTTGCTGGACGAGTGCGCCCGGAAGCAGCCGCTGGCGCTGCTGCCGGGCAACTACCCGCAGCTGCAGCTGGCCTGCCGCCGCCAGCGCCGCACGGTCGGCCCGGTGACGGTGGACGTCGGCGGGCGCAGCCTGCAGTGGAAGTTCATTCCCGTGCAGGGCGACGGCGATGGCCGCGTGCTGGTGCGCGGGCGCGACGTCAGCGAGCCGCTGCGCGCCGAGCGCGAGGCGGCCCGCGCCCGGCGCCTGTACCGGGTGATCACCGAGAACACCACCGACCTGATCTCCCGCCACACCCCGGACGGGCGCTTCCTCGACGCCTCGCCGGCGTCCTGGACGCTGCTCGGCTACTGGCCGGAGCAGCTGCGCGGGCGGGCGGTGCGCGAGCTGCTGCATCCCGACGACCTGGGGCAGATGTGCGAGGCCGCCGAGGTGCTCGAGCGCCTCGGCTACCATACCCTGATTTACCGCCTGCGCCACCGTGACGGCCACTACCTGTGGTTCGAGACCGCCTGCCGGGCGATCCGCGAGACCTATACCGGCGCGGTGGTGGAGATCGTCTGCGTCTCGCGCGACGTCACCGCGCGGGTACAGGGCGTGGAGGCACGCCAGCAACTGGCCAAGGTGATCGAGGCGACCACCGACCTGGTGCTGTTCGTCGACGGCGCCGGCAACCCGACCTATCTCAACCAGGCGGCGCGCCGCGCCCTCGGCCTGGCCGAGGAGGCGCCGGCGCCGCCGCTGGCCGCGCTGTTCGGCGCGGCCGACTGCGCACGCCTGCGCGAGGTCGGCCTGCCCTGCGCCGAGCGCAGCGGCGTGTGGGAGGGCGACATGCGCCTGCAGCGGCCGGGCGGACAGGCCTCGCTGCCGGTGTCGCTGGTGCTGCTGGCCCACTCCGGTGCTGGCGCGACGCGCTACTTCTCGCTGATGGCGCGCGACATGACCGAGCGCGAGCTGCGCGAGGCGCAGGCGCGCCGCCACCAGGACGAGCTGGCGCACACCGCGCGGCTGGTCACCCTCGGCGAGCTGGCCTCGGGGATCGCCCACGAGATCAACCAGCCGCTGGCCGCGGTGGTCAACTACGCCAGTGCCAGCCAGCGCTACCTGCAGCGCGCGGCGCAGGAGCCGCAGGCGCTGGAACGGGTGGCCCAGGGCCTGGAGCGGATCACCGCCCACGCCAACCACGCCGCCGAGGTGATCCGCCGCCTGCGTGCCTTCCTGCGCAAGGGCCAGCGCCGCCTGCAGGCGCTCGACGTGGCGACGGTGGCGCGCGAGGCGGTGCGCCTGTGCGCCTGGGAGGCGGAGCACGCGCGGGTGGCGATCATCGAGGATCTGCCGGACAATCTGCCGCCGGTGTACGCCGACCGCGTGCTGCTCGAGCAGGTGCTGCTCAACCTGCTGCGCAACGCCATCGAGGCCAACCGCGAGGCGCATCCCGGCGGCGCCTCGCAGATCCGCCTGGCGGCGGCGCTGGCGGCGGGCGGCCAGCGCCTGTGCATCGGTGTCGAGGACCAGGGCCCGGGGGTCGCCGAGGACGAGCTGGAGCGCATCTTCACGCCGTTCTACACCAGCAAGGCCGACGGCCTCGGCCTCGGCCTGCCGATGAGCCGCTCGATCGTCGAGGGCTTCGGCGGCGAGCTGCGCGCCAGCCGCCAGGGCGGCGGGCTGCGCCTCAGCTGCTGCCTGCCGCTGGCCGGGCGCGGCGAGGCGGCGCCAACCACAGAACAACAACGGGAGTGACGCATGGCGCAGGTGCCGGAACAACTGGTCTACGTGGTCGACGACGACCAGGGCATGCTCGATTCGACCGTCTGGCTGCTCGAGTCGGTGGGCCTCAGGGCCCTGCCGTTCACCAGCGGGCGGGCCTTTCTCGACGCCTGCGACGCGACGCGTCCGGCCTGCGTGCTGCTCGACGTGCGCATGCCGGACATGGGCGGGCTGAACGTGCAGGAGGAGATGCGCGCGCGCGGCCTCGACCTGCCGGTGATCTTCGTCAGCGGCCACGCCGACGTGCCGATCGTGGTGCGCGCGTTCCGCGCCGGCGCCTGCGATTTCCTCGAGAAGCCGTGCAACGAGCAGCAACTGCTCGACAGCGTGCAGCAGGCGCTGCGCCAGCAGGGCGAGCGGCTGGCCCGCGCGGCCGGCAGCGCGGCGCTGCGCGCGCGGCTGGACAGCCTGACCCCGCGCGAGCGCGACGTGCTGCTGCCGCTGGTGCAGGGCTACACCAGCCGCGAGATCGCCGAGCAGCTCGGGGTCAGCGTGAAGACCGTCGAGCTGTACCGCACGCGGGTGATGAAGCGCATGCAGGCCGAGCGCCTCGGCGACCTGGTCGGCATGGCCTGCGTCGCCGGGCTGATCGATCCGCTCGACCCGCGCGGACTTCAGTCGGCGCAGGCGCCACAGACGCCGCCGGCATAGGCGGCATAGGCGGCCAGGACGCGCTCGAACAGTTCGTGGATGCTCATGGTCGTTCCCTCCGGATGGACAGCCCGATTGTCCGCCAGGCGGCGGACGGCTGCCGCTTGAGTCCGTCTATCACCACGATAGCCGACCGCCGGCCGGAACTTGCTTGGCGGCGCGGCGGTCTTTGGGGACGTCCGATGTCTTCCTTGAGGAGTCCCGTCCCGTGCCCCGCCCAATCCTGGTCGCCGTTCTGCTGGCCGCGCTCAGCCCGCCGTTGTGGGCGGCGAGCTGCAGCGTCGATATCGAGGCCAGCGACCGGATGGCCTTCAGCACCAACGCCATCGAGGTCAGCCGCAGTTGCCGGGAGTTCACCGTCAACCTGCACCACAGCGGCCACCTGGAGAGCACCTTGATGGGCCACAACTGGGTGCTGGCGCGCGCCGCCGAGCAGCAGGCGGTGGCCAACGCCGGCATGGTCGGCGGGCTGGCGCACAGCTTCCTCCGTCCCGGCGACGGGCGGGTGATCGCCGCCACCCGCGTGCTCGGCGGCGGCGAGTCCGACTCGGTGACGTTCGCGGTGGACAAGCTGCAGGACGGCCAGCCGTACCTGTTCTTCTGCTCCTTCCCCGGTCACTCGGCGCTGATGAAGGGCACCCTGCGCCTGGTCGATTGATCCGGCGGGGCGGGCGCTCAGGACGGCTGCGCGGCGCGCTGACGCTGCTCCTTGACCGCCACCCAGTGCTCGACCACCTCGCGCAGTTGCGACAGCTCCACCGGCTTGGCCAGGTGGCCGTCCATGCCGACCTTGAGCGCGCGCTCGCGGTGCTCGCCGAGGATGTGCGCGGTCAGCGCCACCACCGGGGTGCGCGGGCGCTGGCGCGCGGCTTCCCAGGCGCGCAGCTGCTCGGTGGCGGCGAAGCCGTCGAGCACCGGCATCTCGCAGTCCATCAGGACCAGGTCGTAGGGCTGGCGCTGCAGCGCGCGCAGCGCGTCGCGGCCGTTGCTGACCAGGTCGGGCTCGACGTCGAGCTTGCCGAGCATGCCGCGGATCACCTTGGTGGAGATGCTGTTGTCCTCGGCGACCAGCACGCGGAAGTCCTCCGGCACCTGCGGCGCCAGGCGTTGCTGGCCGCCGGGCACGGCGAAACCGCGGCGCGCCCGGCCGAGTTCCTCGGCGAGGGTGGCCTTGAGCGTGTAGCCGGCCACCGGCTTGGCCAGGATGCGGCTGATCCCGGCGTTGCGCGCCACCAGCTTGCTCGGCGCCTGGCTCAGGCCGCTGAGCATCACCAGCAGCAGGTCGTGGTTGATGTGCGGGTCCTGCTTGATCTTCGCCGCCAGCTGCATGCCGCTCATCCCCGGCATGTCGTGGTCGAGCAGCACCACATCGAAGTAGTCGCGCACGTTGGCCTTGGTGCGCAGTAGCGCCAGCGCCTCGATGCCGGAGGAGGCGCCGCTCACCTGCAGGCCCCAGCTGCTGCACTGCTCGATCAGCACCTTGCGGCAGGTGTCGTTGTCGTCCACCACCAGCACCCGCGCGTCGCGCAGCTGCAGGGTCGGGTCCAGCTCCGGCTGCGCCAGGCTGGCGGCGGGCAGCGGCAGGCCGAGCCACAGCGTCGAGCCTTGCTGGTCGCCACTCTCGATGCCGAACTCGCCATGCATCAGGCTCGCCAGGCGGCGGCTGATGACCAGGCCGAGGTGGCCTTCGAGGCGGTTCTCGCTGAGGTAGTCGCGGCTGTGCAGGGCGCCGCTCAGCAGGCTCTCGCGCTCCTCGGCGCTCAGCGGCCGGCCGCTGTCCTGTACGGCGATGCGCAGGCGCGGCTGGTCGCCGGCCTGCTCGAGGGCGGCGACCAGCAGCACCTCGCCCTCGTCGGTCTGCTTGAAGGCGTGGTCCAGCAGGTTGTGCAGGGCCTGGCGCAGGCGCGCGGGGTCGCCGCTGATGGTGCGCGGCACCTGCGGCTGGACGAAGCCGATCAGCTCGATGCCGTTGCTCTCGGCGCGCAAGCGGAAGGTTTCCAGGCACTCGTCGAGCAGGGCGTGCAGGTCGAACTGCACCTCGTCCAGCTCGATCTCCCCGGACTCCAGGGCGGAAATGTCGAGGATCTCGTTGAGCAGCTGGAGCAGCTCGTTGCCCGAGCCCTGGATGGTCTGCACGTAGTCGCGCTGCTTGGCCGACAGCGGGGTGCCGAGCAGCAGCTCGGTCATGCCCAGCACGCCGTTCATCGGCGTGCGGATCTCGTGGCTGATGCGGGCGAGGAACTTGCTCTTGGCTTCCTGCTCGGCGCGGCTGGCGGCTTCGGCGCGGCTGGCGTGGAGGTCGGCATGCACGCTGCGCCGCTGCAGGATGGCCAGGCGCAGGCCGGCGAGGAACAGGCCGAGCAGGCTGGCGCTGAGCAGCGCGCCGTTGAGCGCCGCGGGCAGGGTGGGCCACAGGCCGCTCAGGCCGAGCAGCGGCGGCAGGGCGCAGAGGCCGGCGAACAGCAGGTTGCGGCGATCGCGGCGCAGGGCGAAGCGCAGCAGGTGGTCGGCCATCAGCATCAGCTGCGCGCCGCACAACACGCCGAGCAGCAGGCGGCTGTCGAGGACGCTCAGGCCGAGCAGTCCGAGCGGAGCGAGCATGAGCAGGCTGACGAATGAAGCGGTGGCAATCCCAAGCCGGCGCACGATGAGCTATCCCTACAAAAGTGGTGGGATATTGTAGCGAAGGGGGGGCGGCGGCTAAAGCCATGCGTGGCAAAGGGGCGAAGTTTGGCGCCGAACGGTCGTGCGGGGTGGTGCGGGGCGCGGCGGGCGGTGGGCCGCGCTGGCGGGCGGGGATGCCAGACCGGCGCGGGCCGGTCTGGCAGGCGGCGTATCAGCCTTCGCCGCGCTCGCGGGCGATGGCGCGGTAGCCGATGTCGTGGCGGTAGAACATGCCGTTCCAGCGGATCTGCTCGGCCAGGCGGTAGGCCTGCTGCTGGGCGTTGGACACGCTGGAGCCGATGGCGGTGGCGCACAGCACGCGCCCGCCGGCGGTGACCACCTGGCCCTGGGCGTTCAGCGCGGTACCGGCGTGGAACACCTTGCCGTCGATCTGCGCCGCGGCGTCGAGACCCTCGATCACGTCGCCCTTGGCGTAGTCGCCCGGGTAGCCGCCGGCGGCCAGCACCACGCCCACGGTGGGACGCGGGTCCCAGGTCGCCTCGACCTTGTCCAGCGCCTTGGCCAGCGCGGCCTCGACCAGCAGGACCAGCGAGGATTCCAGACGCAGCATCACCGGCTGGGTTTCCGGGTCGCCGAAGCGGCAGTTGAACTCGATGACCTTGGGCGCGCCGCTCTTGTCGATCATCAGGCCGGCGTAGAGGAAGCCGGTGTAGACGTTGCCTTCGGCGGCCATGCCGCGCACGGTCGGGTAGATGATCTCGTCCATCACCCGCTGGTGCACCGCCGGGGTGACCACCGGGGCCGGCGAGTAGGCGCCCATGCCGCCGGTGTTCGGACCGGTGTCGGCGTCGCCGACGCGCTTGTGGTCCTGGCTGGTGGCCATCGGCAGCACGTTCTCGCCGTCGACCATGACGATGAAGCTGGCTTCCTCGCCGTCGAGGAACTCCTCGATCACCACGCGCGCGCCGGCGTCGCCGAAGGCGTTGCCGGACAGCATGTCGCGCACCGCTTCCTCGGCTTCGGCGAGGGTCATGGCGACGATCACGCCCTTGCCGGCGGCCAGGCCGTCGGCCTTGACCACGATGGGCGCGCCCTTCTCGCGCAGGTAGGCCAGCGCCGGCTCGACTTCGGTGAAGTTCTGGTAGTCGGCGGTGGGGATGTTCTGGCGGGCCAGGAAGTCCTTGGTGAAGGCCTTGGAGCCTTCCAGCTGGGCGGCGGCGGCGGTCGGGCCGAAGATGGCGAGATTGCGGGAGCGGAACAGGTCGACCACGCCCTTCACCAGCGGGGCTTCCGGGCCGACGATGGTCAGCTGCACGTTCTGCGCGGCGAAGTCGGCCAGCTGCTCGATGGCCAGCACGTCGATGGCGACGTTCTCGCACTTGGCTTCGGTGGCGGTGCCGGCGTTGCCGGGGGCGACGAAGACTTTGGCGACGCGCGGATCCTGCGCGACTTTCCAGGCCAGGGCGTGCTCGCGGCCGCCGCTGCCGATGATCAGTACGTTCATTGCGTGCTCCTTGGGGAGTCGGGCCTGCGGCCCGATCGGTGGACAGCTGCGGCTGTCCACCCTACGAGTCTGGTGTCGGGCTGTGCCCGGCGTATTCGAATCTATCGGGTCGCGATGAAGTGTCTGGATGCAAGGCGGCGGTGGGCTCGACGAGCGCAGTTGCCTTGATGGCAATGAGCATCGGCGAGCCCGCCGCCAACGCCGCAGACGGGCGCTTCAGCGCGGCCATGCCACCTCAGTGGCGGAAGTGGCGCATGCCGGTAAACACCATGGCCATGCCGGCTTCGTCGGCGGCGGCGATCACCTCGTTGTCGCGCATCGAGCCGCCCGGCTGGATCACCGCGGTGATGCCGGCCTTGGCGGCGTTGTCGATGCCGTCGCGGAACGGGAAGAAGGCGTCCGAGGCCATCACCGCGCCCGGTACCGGCAGGCCGGCGTGCTCGGCCTTGATCGCGGCGATGCGCGCGGAGTTGACGCGGCTCATCTGCCCGGCGCCGACGCCGACGGTCTGGCGGTTCTTGGCGTAGACGATGGCGTTGGACTTGACGAACTTGGCCACTTTCCAGGCGAAGATCAGGTCGTGGATTTCCTGCTCGGTCGGCGCGCGCTGGGTCACCACCTTGAGGTCGGCCTCGGTGATCATGCCGATGTCGCGGCTCTGCACCAGCAGGCCGCCGTTGACGCGCTTGTAGTCCAGACCGTTGACGCGCTCGGCCGGCCACTGGCCGCACTCGAGCAGGCGCACGTTGGCCTTGGCGGCGACCACTTCACGGGCCTCGGCGGACACGCTCGGAGCGATGATCACCTCGACGAACTGGCGCTCGACGATGGCCTTGGCGGTCTCGCCGTCCAGCTCGCGGTTGAAGGCGATGATGCCGCCGAAGGCCGACTCGCTGTCGGTGGCGTAGGCCAGGTCGTAGGCCTTGCGGATGCCGCCGTCGGCTTCCGGGACCACGGCCACGCCGCACGGGTTGGCGTGCTTGACGATCACGCAGGCCGGCTTGGTGAAGCTCTTCACGCACTCCAGCGCGGCGTCAGTGTCGGCCACGTTGTTGTAGGACAGTTCCTTGCCCTGCAGCTGCTTGGCGGTGGCGATGCTGGCCTCGGCCGGATTGGCCTCGACGTAGAAGGCCGCCTGCTGGTGCGGGTTCTCGCCGTAGCGCATGTCCTGGGCCTTGACGAACTGGCTGTTGAAGGTGCGCGGGAATTCGCTGCGGCCTTCGGTGGACAGGGTCTCGGCGGCCTGGTCGATGGTGCCCAGGTAGTTGGCGATCATGCCGTCGTAGGCGGCGGTGTGCTCGAAGGCCTTGAGGGCCAGGTC
>DASQBU010000343.1:0-2232 GCA_035635035.1 Pseudomonas sp. | reverse complement strand
CTGGCTGGGCGGCTACCTGTACGACCGCACCGGCAGCTACCAGTTGGTCTGGCAGATCTGCATCGGCCTCAGCGTGATGGCAGCGCTGCTCAACTGGGCGGTGCGCGAGCAGCCGGTGGCGCGCCTGCAGGCGCAGGCCGCCTGATGCGTCCGCTGGCCTGGCTGGGTGGCGCGCTGCTGCTCGCCGCGCTGCTGGCGCTGGCCTGGTGGGGCTGGCAACGCGGCGGCCTGGCCTTGCTGCTGCAGGGGATGGGGGTGTGCTGAGCTCCCCTATGCGGGCCGTCGCCAGACATCGACCAAGGCCAGCGCGGCGAGCAGGCCGAGGGCGTACAGTGCGTCGCTGCCGAGCATGGCCAGCACCAGGGCGCAGAGCAGGGTGCTGAGGCCGGCGACCCAGCGCCAGGGGCCGCGCAGCAGCAGCGCGCCGGCGGCCATGCTGAGCAGGTAGATCAGCACGAAGTTGCCGTTGGCGTAGCGGATCAGCTCGGCCACCGACAGTTGCAGCAGCGCGGCGGCGCCGGCGCACAGCGCGCAGCCCAGCACCACCAGCAGCAGGGCGCGGGTGGGTACGCCGTGGTGGTTGCGCCGCGCCAGTGGCGCCGGCAGCTTGCCCTCGTCGGCCAGACTCCAGATCAGCCGGGCGAAGCCCTGCACGTAGACGTTCATCGAGGCGAAGCAGGCCAGGTAGCCGACCGCCGCCACCAGCACCTTGGCCCGTGGGCCGAGCAACTGCTCCAGCAGCCAGGGCAGCGAGGTGGCGTTGCGCTGGGCGTCGCCGTAGGCGCCGAAACTCAGCACCGCCACCGAGCAGGCCCAGTAGACCAGGCCGGCGAGCAGCACACCGAGCAGCAGGGCCAGCGGGAAGTCGCGCTGCGGGCGCTTGAACTCCTCGCCGAGGTGGGTGAACGCCTCGATGCCGACGAAGCACCAGAACATCACCGCCAGCGCCGCCGGCAGCTGTTGCCAGCGCTCGCCCAATGGCGGCAGCAGCGGCTGGCCGGCCAGCGGCAGGTCGCCGACCCACCAGATCAGGCCCACCGTGGCTAGGATGGCCAAGGCGATCAGCCCCTGCACCAGGCTTGAGGCGCGCGCCGGGCGCTGGCCGAGCAGCAGCATGGCGCCCAGGGTGGCCAGCTGGACGACCAGGATCGCGCCGCGGCCGAGCGGCAGCAGCGCCTGCCAGAAGCCGGTGGCGATCTGCAGCGCCGCCGGCAGGCCGACCGGCAGCACGGCGAGGAACAGCCAGGCGCTCAAACGCTCCATGCGTGCGCCGAAGGCCCGGCCGATCAGGTGCGGCGCGCCGCCGGCATGCGGGAAGCGCCGGCCGAGCTGGGCGAAGGTGAAGGCCACCGGCAGGACCAGCACGATCAGCAGCAGCCAGGCCCACAGCGAGGCCGCGCCGGCGACGCTGGCGGCCAGCGCCGGCACGGCGAAGATGCCGGTGCCGAGCAGCGAGGTGCTGAGCAGGGCGACGCCCTGCAGCAGGCCGAGATCCTTGTTGAGACGACTCATGAAGTTTCCCGTGGTGGCGTGGCAGAGAGGGGCTAGTCCGAGGACTCGAGGCGGATCTGCCCGCGGCCGAAGTCGGCCAGCCGCTGGCTCACTTCGTCCAGGCGTTCGGCGGGCAGGCTGAGCAGCAGTGCGGCACCGGCGGCGTCGAAGTCCTCGCGCTCGATGGCGACCTGCCACTCGGCGAGGCGCGCCTTGATCCGCGCCAGTTCGGCGAAGGGCACATGGCAGCGCGCCTGCACCCGGGCGACCAGTTCGACGCGTTCGCCGCCCTGCAGGCACTTGGCCGCGCTGCCGCCGTAGGCGCGGGCCAGGCCGCCGGTGCCGAGCGGGATGCCGCCGTACCAGCGGATCACCAGCACCGCCACCTGGTCGCAGTCCTGGCCCTCGATGGCGGCGAGGATCGGCCGCCCGGCGGTGCCGCCCGGTTCGCCGTCGTCGCTGAAGCGGTACTGCGCACCGCACTTCCACGCCCAGCAGTTGTGCGAGGCGCTACGGTCGCTGTGCGCGGCGAGGAACGCCTGCGCTTCGGCCGGGTCGGCCACCGGCGCGGCGAGGGCGAGGAAGCGGCTCTTGCGGATCTCCTCGCGGTATTCGCAGGGCGCGGCCAGGGTGAAGGCCACGCCTCAGCCCTGTTGCGCGTTGCGCTGGCGGTGCCAGGCGGTGCGCGCCGCGGCGTCGAGGAAGGTCCAGGCGACGAAGCGGCTCTGCTTCTGGCCCTGG
>DASQBU010000342.1:0-2366 GCA_035635035.1 Pseudomonas sp. | reverse complement strand
ACTGATGTCCTCATTGCGCTCCGCCCCCCTGCGTTACCTGCTTCTCGTCCTCGGCTGCTGGCTCGGCCTGTTCGTCCTGACCCGCAGTGCACTGCTGATCGGCCACTGGAGCGAGGCCGCCGTCAGCCTGCCCGGCCTGCTCGGTCTGTACCTCACCGGGCTGGCCTACGATCTCGGCTTCCTCGCCTACGCCGCCGTGCCGCTGGGGCTGTACCTGCTGCTGTGCCCGGCCTTCCTCTGGCGCCGCCGCGGCCACCGCCTGTGGTTGCACCTGCTGCTGGCCCTGAGCCTGTTCGCCATGCTGTTCGCCGCGCTGTCCGAATGGTTGTTCTGGGACGAGTTCGGCGTGCGCTTCAACTTCATCGCCGTCGACTACCTGGTCTATTCGGACGAGGTGCTGCACAACATCCTCGAATCCTATCCGGTCTTCCGCCTGCTCGGGCTGCTGGCGGTGATCGCCATCGGCCTGACCCTCGCCCTGCGCCCGCGGGTGCGCCGCGCGCTGGATGCCGAGCTGCCGCCGCTGCGCCAGCGCCTGGCCGGCCTCGGCCTGCTCGCCGGCGGCGTCGCCCTGAGCCTGCTACTGATCGACCAGCAGCAGCCGCGCGGCCTAGGCGGCAACGCCTACCAGCGCGAACTGGCCAGCAACGGGCCGTACCAGTTCTTCGCCGCGTTCCGCAACAACGAGCTGGACTACCAGCAGTTCTACCCGACGCTGGACGAAGCCACGGTCGCCGGCATCCTGCGCGAGGAATTGCAGGCGCCCAATGCCCGCTTCGCCGCTGGCGAGCCGCTCGACATCCGCCGGCAGATCGCCAACCCCGGCCAGCCGCGCAAGCTGAACGTGGTGCTGGTGACCATCGAGAGCCTGTCGGCCAAATACCTCGGCAGCTTCGGCGACCCACGCGGGCTGACCCCCAACCTCGACCGCCTGAGTCGGGAAAGCCTGCTGTTCACCAACTTCTATGCCACCGGCACGCGCACCGATCGCGGCCTGGAAGCCATCACCCTGTCGGTACCGCCGACCCCGGGACGCTCCATCGTCAAGCGCATCGGCCGCGAGAGCGGCTTCGCCAGCCTCGGCCAGCAGCTCAGCGCCCAGGGCTACGACAGCGTGTTCGTCTATGGCGGGCGCGGCTACTTCGACAACATGAACGCCTTCTTCGGCGGCAACGGCTATCGCATCGTTGACCAGAGCAGCGTGCCGGAGCAGGACATCCACTTCGCCAACGCCTGGGGCATGGCCGACGAGGACCTCTATGCCCAGGCCATGAAGGTAGCCGACGCCGATCATGCCGCCGGCAAGCCGTTCCTCCTGCAGCTGATGACCACCTCCAACCACCGGCCCTACACCTACCCGGGCGGACGCATCGACATCGCCTCCGGCGAAGGTCGCGAAGGCGCGGTGAAATACACCGACTGGGCCATCGGCGACTTCCTCGCCAAGGCACGCCAGAAGCCGTGGTTCGACGACACCCTGTTCGTCTTCGTCGCCGACCACTGCGCCGGCAGCGCGGGCATGGAGGATCTGCCGGTCGCCAACTACCACATCCCGCTGTTCGTCTACGCGCCGAAATGGCTGGCGCCGGCCAGCGACGGCCAGTTGGCCAGCCAGATCGACCTGGCGCCGACCCTGCTCGGCCTGCTCAACCTGAACTACGAGTCGACCTTCTTCGGCCGCGACCTGCTCAAGCCGCACGCCAATCCGCCGCGCGTGCTGATCGGCAACTACCAGCACCTCGGCCTGTTCGATGGGCAGAACCTGGCGATCCTCAGCCCGCAGCAACTGATCCGCCGCCACGACGATGCCCTCGGCAACAGCCACGAACGCCGGGCCGACCGCGAGGATGCCCTGGTGCGCCGCGATATCGCCTACTACCAAGCCGCCAGCTACACATTCGGCCACGGCCTGCTGACCTGGAAAGGCAGGACCGCCAGCGATCGGTCGGTCGACCTGGCCCAACACGAAGGGGACACTCACTGATGAGCACGACAACTCTGACGGGCAGTTCGCGCCCGCTGCGCAAGTGGCTGGCCATCGGCCTGCCGCTGGGGCTGATGGCCCTGCTGCTGCTCGAGCCGAGCCAGATCGACTTCGCCATCTCCGACCTGTTCTACCGGCCCGGCACCGGCTTCATCGGCAAGCACAGTTTCTTCCTCGAGGACATCCTGCACGACGGCGCCAAGCAGGCGGTGATCCTCATCGCGGTGCTGGCCCTCGTCGGCCTGCTGCTGAGCTGCGTGTACCGCCCCTGGGCGGCGTTACGCCGGCCGCTGTCCATGGCGGTACTGGCCCTGGCCCTGTGCAGCAGCTTCGTCTCGCCGGTGAAGACCCTGACCGGCGTGCACTGCCCGTGGGACCTGAC
>DASQBU010000341.1:0-8626 GCA_035635035.1 Pseudomonas sp. | reverse complement strand
GGCCGGGCTCTTGGTCAGCTCCCACTCGTAGCCGAACAGGTTCTCCAGGTAGTTGTTGTCCCACCTCGCCGGGTGGGTGGTCCAGGCGCCTTCCAGGCCGCTGGTGATGGTATCGGCGCCCTTGCCGCTGCCGAAGCTGTTCTTCCAGCCGAAGCCCTGCTCCTCGACGCCCGCCGCCTCCGGTTCGGGGCCGACGTACTGGCTCGGGTCGGCCGCGCCGTGAGCCTTGCCGAACGCGTGGCCGCCGGCGATCAGCGCGACGGTTTCCTCGTCGTCCATCGCCATGCGCCCGAAGGTCTCGCGGATGTCGCGCGCCGCGGCCAGCGGGTCCGGATTGCCGTTGGGGCCTTCCGGGTTCACGTAGATCAGGCCCATCTGCACCGCGGCCAGCGGGCCTTCCAGCTGGCGGTCGCCGTGGTAGCGCTCGTCGGCCAGCCACTTGCTCTCCGGGCCCCAGTAGGTGTCCTCGCCCGGCTCCCAGATATCGCGACGGCCGCCGCCGAAGCCGCAGGTCTTCAGACCCATCGAGTCCAGCGCGACGTTGCCGGCCAGCACCATCAGGTCGGCCCAGGAAATCTTGCGCCCGTA
Organism: Pseudomonas sp.; assembly: GCA_035635035.1. Lineage (GTDB taxonomy): Bacteria > Pseudomonadota > Gammaproteobacteria > Pseudomonadales > Pseudomonadaceae > Geopseudomonas. Next base: position 8,038 of record DASQBU010000341.1, on the reverse strand, counting down.
CTTCTGCTTGATCGGCCAGAGCAGGCGGCGCGCCTTGTCCAGGCTGACGTTGTCCGGCCAGCTGTTGAGCGGCGCGAAGCGCTGCGCGCCCTCGCCGGCGCCGCCACGGCCGTCGGCGATGCGGTAGGTGCCGGCACCGTGCCAGGCCATGCGGATGAACAGCGGGCCGTAGTGGCCGTAGTCGGCCGGCCACCAGTCCTGCGAGTCGGTCATCAGCGCGTGCAGGTCCTTGATCACTGCATCCAGGTCGAGGCTGTTGAACTCGGCGGCGTAATCGAAATCCCCGCCCAGCGGGTTGGCCTGCGGCGAGTGCTGGTGGAGGATCTTCAGGTTCAGCTGGTTCGGCCACCAGTCCGCATTGCCGCGCGCGCCAGCCGCCGTCGGCTGCTTGCCCGCGCCGCCCGAGAACGGGCACTTCGATTCGTTCGCCATGGCTCTTTCCTCTTGTGGTGTTCGGTCGACTGCCTCGTCCAGCTTGGCGCGCGGCCGACGCTGGGGCCAATAGGTTTTGGGCATGGGATTCATAGTAGCCGGGAGATCCACCGCCAGAGCCGGCGGGCCGGCCGCCGATGAAGGGGGCGATCGGCGGCGCACGGGGCCCGCGGGCGGTCGGGCCCGCCGGGGCCGGGAGTCATGTATCACGCTGAACGTTTCAACGCCTGGCCCCAACCCGGTTGGGGACAGGCGTGAACAGCAGGGCCCCGAGGGCTCAGGACTAATCACCCCAGTGAAGATTCACCGTACCGGTCTTCGTACCGTCGAGGGCGACGGTGCTGCGTTTCTCACGGCCATTCTGGCTGGCGACGACGAGATATTTGCCGGCCGGCAATTTGACGTAAACGATGGGCCCCACCTGACTCAACGACACGATGGAGCGCCCTTCTACGGTCGTGATTACCACGTCGACACCACTGAGATAGTCATTGGCCGCTCCTGCAGAAAAGGTCATGTGCAGGTTGTAACCCTTGACCTGCTTCATGGCCTGCGACTCGTCTTCGCCGATGCCTCCCGACAAATAGGTAATGCCGTTTTGCTCCTTGGGCACCAACTGTACGGCCGACATATCGGCCGGTGCTTCGTCGGCGGCGTGCAATGCAAGCGGCGAAAACCCCAACAGCATGGCCAAGGCAACTCTCGAAAGGGTTTGCATATGGACGGTGATCATGATGAGTACTCCGCGATTGCCATTAACTAATGAGTGTCCGGGCCGGCTTAGCGCTTGATCAGGGAAATCTTCGTTCCCTCGATGCTGACGCCAGCCATCAAGCCCTGCTGATCGAAGACGAACGCATAGGCATCGTCCTTCAACGTCGTGCTGGACAGGTTCTTCGCCACCCCTTCGTCAACCACGACGACGGTCGGCCCCACGCCGATTTCCCACCCCTTGGTCTCGCGCACATAGTTCACGGCTTTTTCGGTCATCAGGAACACCGCATAAGCGTACGACTGGGCGCCCGCCTGCAGCCCCCAGGAGCCGGTCACGGAGTTGTAGTAACCGTCCACCTTCGAGCCGCGCATCAATACGCCCTCGCCATAGCTGCCGCCAAACACCAGCCCTGCCTTGACGATGTTCGGGAAGACCAGCACCGCCTTGGCACTACGCGAAATGGTCTCGGCAAACGGATGGGCCTTGTAGAGGATTTGCAACGCTTGCCGGGAGTCCTTGTTCAAATCCTCGGCGGTTGCGGCACTGGCAGTGTTCAGCAGACTCGCTGACGCCAGCGCCACGGTTGCGAGGATGATCGCGAAAAAGAACTTCAGTGACTGGGTCATTTGCGTACTCCGATACCAGTGATGGACCGCATGTGACGAGCCAGCGAGCAATCGCCCGCGCATGCACTTAGCAGGATCGGCCACCTGCAGAAGGGGTTCGTGCTATCCGTATTACCCCCTTCGACCTTGAATGATCTGCACCAGGACCACCACGATCGCCACCACCAGCAGGATGTGGATGAACCCACCCATCGTGTAGGTCGAAACCAGCCCCAACGCCCACAGGACCAGCAGAATTATCGCGATCGTCATGAGCATCTCGGTATCTCCGATCAGTGTCCGGCAGCCATCTGCCTGTCGCCAGATTGAGCCTGGTCGCCTTGGCAGGTCTGTTCGGTAGACAACATAGAGCAGGCCGTATCGGCGCGCGGTGCCGCTGCGTAGGCCGATCAATGCGTGGGGGGGCGGCTGGACTATCCTTCCTTGCGCCAAACGGAAAAGACATTTCCAGCCAGGTTTCCCCCATGCCCGAGATGACCGCACCACCACAGAATCACCTTCTGGCGGCCTTCTCCGCCGAAGTGCGCAGCCGTCTGCTGCCTCATCTCGAACAGGTGCCCCTGCCGCTCGGCAAGGTCCTCTACGAGTCCGGGGATCTCATGCACCACGTCTATTTCCCGATCGACTGCATCGTGTCGATGCTCTACGTGATGGAAAGCGGGGCCTCGGCGGAAATCTCGATGGTGGGCAACGAAGGCTTCGTCGGCGTCGCCCTGCTCATGGGCGGCGGCACCACCACGGGGCGGGCGCTGGTGCAGAGCGCCGGTCACGCCTGGCGACTGCCGGCGTCGCGGCTGCGCGAGGAGTTCGAACGCCACGGCGAGTTGCAGCACCTGGTGCTGCGCTATACCCAGTCGCTGATCACCCAGGTGGCCCAGACGGCGGCCTGCAACCGTCACCACACGGTCAACCAGCAGCTGTGCCGCTGGCTGCTGCTGTCGCTGGACCGCCTGCCGGACAATCACCTGACCATGACCCAGGAGCTGATCGCCAACATGCTGGGCGTGCGCCGCGAGGGCGTCACCGAGGCGGCCTGCAAGCTGCAGAAGCTCGGCGTGATCGAGTACAGCCGCGGGCATATCACGGTGCTGGACCGGTCCGCGCTCGAGCTGCTGAGTTGCGAGTGCTATGCCGTGGTCAAGCTGGAAACCGATCGCCTGCTACCCTGGGTTCCCGGGCGCCGCGGGGTGAGCGACCTACGTGACATGCGGTTTTTACAGCCGCCCCAGCAACATCAGGATGAGGACAAGGATCAGCACCAGCCCCAGGCCGCTCATGGGCGCGTAGCCCCAGTTGCGGCTGTGCGGCCAGGTCGGCAGGACGCCGAGCAGCATCAGGATCAGGATGATTAGCAGGAAGTACCCTGGCTCATGGCGGTTCGTCCTCCGGACCGGCGATCTCGCGTAATTGCGCAGTGCCGGAGTCAAACAATGGCAGCGAACGGTCGCGGCATCGGTGCGCGGGCCCACTTATGCCCTTCGGTTTCGGGCATCGTGCGCCACTGCGAGCGCCCGCCTGAACAGGCTCCTGCCCGTGCGGCGGCACATCAGCGCAAATGCCGCTGATGAATGCCCGGAAAGTGTGGGTGCTTGTGCCGCGGGACATCCTGTCGGAGAGCAGGCTCAGGAAAGTCCGTCGAGAGGACAGGAGGATTCGGTGCGCGCCGCAGGTCAGCGGTTCGCGTCGTTGAGGAACGGGTACGGATCAACCGCCTCGCCCTTCCACCACTCCCTGCCGGGCCCCAATCGAAAGATCGCGAAATGCAGGTGTGGCGCACCGGCCGCCGCATTGCCGGTGGCGCCGACATAGCCAACCAGGTCCCCGCGCGCCAGCTTCGCGCCCTCGCTCAACCCTGGGGCGTAGGCGTTGAGGTGCGCGTAGTAGTAGGCGAACTTCTCATCGGGATCGAACTGGTAGACCGTGAGTCCGCCGGGCACGCTGTCGAACAACTTGACGACTTGTCCATCGCCCGCGGCGATGACCGGAGTCCCGAGGGGCGCCGCAATATCGATCGCTTCGTGTCGGTGCATGCCGCGGCACTCGTTGAAGGAGTCGCGAAGACTCGCGCGCGCGACGCCCTCGACCGGGATGGTCAAACCAGCCGCGGTGAGCAACCGCGCACTCTCCTCGGCAACCGAGCTGTCCGTGCCGCGCTCCGGACGGGGCATTTCGGCCGCGTCTTTTGCGCCTTCCCCATCGGCACCGCAAATTTCACTGTCGGCCACCCGACCATGTGGCAGGAGTATGGTCAACGCGACGGCCAACATCAGTGCGCCAAGCGCCGATGCGAATCGACGCATGAGCGCATGAGTGGCTGAACGAGGCGTCATCATGGCAGCAGAGTCGTGGCAGGTGGCAGATGAACTCTAGATGACTTCGGTTGGCTGATTTCTGCATTCCACCGGAGCCATGGTTGAGCCGCCCTTCCCCCCGGCGACTGCACCTCATCGGCATCCGCCCCCCCGATTGCCCGGATGTGCTGAACTGTAGATACGGCCCTGCGCAGGCGGTCGTATGGGCGACGACGGCCGCGGTGGGGCACTCGTGCGGTTGGGCACGCCGGGGGCAGGGAGTCATGTATCACGGTGAACGTTTCAACGCCTGGACCCATCTGGTCGGCGCGGTGCTGGCCGGCGTCGGGGCGATCAGCCTGCTGGTGCTGGCCTGCTGGGAGGGCGAGCCGCTGAAGATCGGCAGTGTCGCGGTCTACGGCGGCTCGCTGGTGCTGCTCTACGTCATCTCCACCGTCTATCACAGCGTCCGCGGGCGGGCGAAGGCGATCCTGCGCAAGCTCGATCACCTGTCGATCTACCTGCTGATCGCCGGCAGCTACACGCCGTTCTGCCTGGTGAGCCTGCGCGGGCCCTGGGGCTGGGCGCTGTTCGGCGTGGTGTGGGGGATGGCGCTGGTGGGGATGCTGCAGGAGATCAAGCCGCGCTCCGAGGCGCGCGTGCTGTCTTTGGTGATCTACGCGCTGATGGGCTGGGCGGCCCTGGTGGCGGTAGGGCCGCTGGCCACGGCCCTCGGCCGGGCGGGGTTCGCCTGGCTGGTCGCGGGCGGGGTCTGCTACACGGTCGGCATCGTCTTCTTCGTCAACGACGAGCGCTTCCGCCACTGGCACGGCATCTGGCACCTGTTCGTGCTGTCCGGCAGCACGCTGCACTTCGTGGCGGTGCTGCTCTACGTGCTGTGAGGCGCCCGCCCCGGCCGCTGACGATACCCTCCCCGGCCGCGTGCTACTTTTTCCTGACTGCAGCGATACGGTGCCCGGCCATGAACCCCGAAGAAATGCCGTCCCTGGGTGAGCCGACGTCCGCCGGGAGGGCCGACTTCGAAACATGCTGGCGGGCAACCGCGGCCGAGCCGCTGGTCGCGGCGCTCATGCGCACCCCGGCCTTCGCGCGCCTGCACGACATCGCCTTTCTCGGCGCGCTGGACTACACCCAGCGGCTGTACCTGCCCAGGGCGGCGCGCAGCCGGGCGGCGCACTCGCTCGGCGTGGCCGCGCTGGCCAACCATATCGCCCTGGCCCGCGGCTACAGCGCCGAGCTGCGCCGCCACCTACTGGCCGCCGCCCTGCTCCACGACATCGGCCACCCGCCGCTGTCGCACAGCGCCGAGGCCGCGCTGCGCCAGCGCCTGGGCTACGACCACCATGCGGCCGGCGAGCGGCTGATCCGCGGCGAGCGGCGCCTCGGTCACGCACTGCACCGCCTGCTGGCGCGCCAGCTCGACGTGGCATTCCTCCTCGACCTGCTGGCCGGACGGGTCGGCAGGGAAGCCGGCGGCGACCTGTTCGCCAGCCGCTTCAACCTGGACACCCTCGACGCCATCGCCCGCAGCCTGGAATGCCTCGAACCGGGCCACCCGGCGCCGGACCGGCTGGCCGGCGCCGCGGCGGCCTTCCTCGCCGCCGACGACGCCACGACGCCGCTCGACGCCTTCTGGCGGGCCAAGGACCGGGTCTACGCCGAGCACCTCGGCCGGCCGCCGGCGCTGCTCGCCGACCTGGCCTGCCGCTGGTTCTTCCGCGCCGACGCGGACGGCGCGGCGCTCGGCGAGGCCGACTTCTTCGCCACCGAGACGGCCTGGCAGGCCCGCTTTCCGGAGCTGTTCGCCGGCCTCGCCCAGCTGCGCCGCGGCGAGCTGCCGCTGTGGCTGGCCGGCGCGGTGGGCGAGACCACGCGGCGGCGCTACCTCGTCGCCGCGGAGCGGGCGCCGGCGCAGCGCTACCTGAGGAGCGAGCGCCCGCAGCACCTGAGCGCCGAGGCCCTGCTGGCCGCCGGCCCCGCCGACGCCGCCGCCGACCTGCCGGCGGACTACGCCGTCTTCCTGCAGCGCTATCCGCACCTGCAGCGAGCCCGCCGGCACAGCACGCAAGTGCTGCAGGCGCTGCGCGCGGAGCTGGCCGCCACGCTGGCGAGCAGCCCGCAGCGGGACGCCCTGTGCGTGGTGGTCGGCGGCTCCTACGGCCGCGAGGAAGCCTGCCCGGCCTCGGACATGGACTATTTCATCCTGCTGGACGGCTGTACCACCGCGCAGATCGGCGACGAGAAGGAGGCCATCCACCGCGGCATCGCCGGCCGCGTCGCCAAGGAGAGCGGCGACTCGGGGATCTTCGGCGCCGAGGCGGTCCACGAATTCACCCGGCTGGTCGAGCACATCGGCGGCAGCCAGGACAGCACCTGCGCGCTGACCCGACGCATGCTGCTCCTGCTCGAAGGCCAGTGCCTGTACGGCGCGGCGCTGTTCGAGCGCCTGCGCCGCCAGCTGCTGGAGGCCTACCTGGCCCGCGGCAACCGCGAAAAGGCGATCTCGCGCTTCCTGCTCAACGACGTGATCCGCTACTACCGGACCATCGCCATCGACTTCCAGCACAAGGCCAGCGTCGACGGCAAGGCCTGGGGGCTGCGCAGCATCAAGCTGAAGTTCTCGCGCAAGCTGCTGTACTTCACGGCCATCGCCGCCATCGCCGAGACCGCCCGGCCGCTCGCGCAACAGGAGCGCATCGCCCGGCTGCTCGCTCTGCTCGAACGGCCGGCCCTGCAACGCATCCAGCTCATCGCCAGCGCCGCGCCGGCTTCCGCCGCCCTGGCCGCCAAGACCCGGGAGCTGTTCGCCATCTACGAGTTCTTCCTGGCGCGGATCGCCGAGCCGGCCAACCGCCGGGCGCTGGAGGGAGTGTGCGAAGCCAGCCGCGAGGACTCGCCGCTGTACATGGCGCTGCGCCGCAGCAGCAAGGCGTTTTCCGTGGCGCTCTACGACTGGCTGCGCGAACGCTATCCGGCGGACCATCCGATCCACAACGCGCTGCTGTTCTGAATCTGGCCGGCCCAAACGGCGGACGGGCTCGCCCCGTCCGCCGCGGCGCACTCAGGCGAAGGGCGCCACGTCCACAGCGGTGAGCGTCTGCACCGCGGTCGGCGCCGCCAGCCAGTCGCCGATGCGGCCACGGAACGCCTGGTAGTGGGCGCTGGCGCGGTGGGCGTCGACGGCGGCCTGGTCGGCGTAGGCCTCGACCAGCGAGAAGCCGGCGCCGCCGTCCAGGTCGGCGAACAGGTCGTAGCGCAGGCAACCCGGCTCGGCGCGGCTCGCCGCCACCATGCGGCGCAGTTCGGCTTCCACTTCGCCGCGGTGCTCGGCCTTGGCCTGCACGCGGGCGATCAGGTAGATGGTCATCGGGGTTCTCCTCTCAATTGGCGACGCGGTAGCGTTCCAGCCAGTGGGCGTAGGGCGCCGGCAGCACCCAGGTGGGGCGCTCGACGCCGAGCTGCTGCGCGGCCTGCAGCGGCCAGTGCGGGTTGGCCAGGTGGGCGCGGCCGACCATCACCAGGTCCATCTGCCCGTCGGCGACCACCCGCTCGGCGTTGGCCGGGTTGTCGATGCCCCAGGACGAGGCCACCGGCAGCTCGGCCTCGCGGCGCACGCGCTCGGCGACCGGGGCGAGGAACGCCGGGCCCCACGGGATGTTGGTGTCGGGGATGGTGAAGCCGACGCTGACGCTGAGCAGGTCCAGCCCGCCGCGGCGCAAGCCCTTGGCCAGCTCGATGGACTCCTCGAGGGTCTGCTCGTCGCGGCCGTCGTACTCGATCACCCCGAAGCGCGCGGTCAGCGGCAGGTGCTCCGGCCATACCTTGCGCACCGCGGCGAGGGTTTCCAGCAGGAATCGGCTGCGGTTGGCCAGGCTGCCGCCGTACTGGTCGTCGCGCTGGTTGGAGTGCGCGGAGAAGAAGCTCTGCGCCAGGTAGCCGTGGGCGAAGTGCAG
>DASQBU010000340.1:0-6356 GCA_035635035.1 Pseudomonas sp. | reverse complement strand
CGAGCGCTTCCCGGCGCGCTACTTCGACGTGGCGATCGCCGAGCAGCACGCGGTGACCCTGGCCGCCGGCCTGGCCTGCGAGGGCGCCAAGCCGGTGGTGGCGATCTACTCGACCTTCCTGCAGCGCGCCTACGACCAGCTGATCCACGACGTGGCGGTGCAGGACCTCGACGTGCTGTTCGCCATCGACCGCGCCGGCCTGGTCGGCGAGGACGGCCCGACCCACGCCGGCAGCTTCGACCTCTCCTACCTGCGCTGCATCCCCGGCATGCTGGTGATGACCCCCAGCGACGAGAACGAGCTGCGCCTGCTGCTGTCCACCGGCTACCACTACAGCGGTCCGGCGGCGGTGCGCTACCCGCGCGGCAGCGGCCCCAATGCGCCGATCAACCCGGCCCTGGAAACCGTGGAGATCGGCAAGGGCGTGCTGCGCCGCCAGGGCCGCCAGGTCGCCCTGCTGGTGTTCGGCGTGCAGCTGGCCGCCGCCCTGCAGGTGGCCGAGCGCCTCGACGCCACCGTGGTCGACATGCGCTTCGTCAAGCCGCTGGACGAGACGCTGGTGCGCCAACTGGCCGCCCGGCACGAGCTGCTGGTGACGGTCGAGGAGAACGCCATCATGGGCGGTGCCGGCAGCGCGGTCGCCGAATTCCTCGCCGCCGAGGCCATCGTCAAGCCGCTGCTGCACCTCGGCCTGCCGGACTACTACGTGGAACACGCCAAGCCGACGGAAATGCTCGCCGAGTGCGGCCTCGACGCCGCCGGCATCGAAGCCGCGGTGCGCCAGCGGCTGGAACTGCTTGAAGAAAACTCATCCCAGGCGGAATAAAATCTGCTTGAGTTGAACGACGCCGCGCACTTAAGGTGCGCGGCGTTTTGCTTTTCGTCAGGGTGCGCCGACTGCACGGGTCGGCGTTAAACGGGAAGCCGGTGCGTCCACAGGACCATCCCGGCACTGCCCCCGCAACGGTAATCGACCGCAGGCACCGGCCTGCAACCTTGCCCTACGGCCACTGGGATCTCCCGGGAAGGCGGGCAAGGGTCGAGAGTCCGGAGACCGGCCCCGACGAAGTCGACAGGTGTTGCGGAGGGCCGCACCGTCAGGCATGCCCCCGGCCCGGCCGCGGCGCATCTCTGGTTCCCGCCCTCCTCGAAAGTCTGCCTTCCACTTTTGAGGATTTCTGATGAAGCTTTCCCGTCTGGCCCTGGCCGTGGCGCTCGCCCCGGGCCTGGCCCTGGCCAACGACCCGGTCGCCGATGTCCCCGGCGACAGCGTCCTGCCGCTGATCGTCACCCGCGCCACCCCGCTGCAGCAGCCGGCACCGGCCAGCGTGCAGGTGATCACCCGCCAGCAGATCGAGCGCAGTGGCGCCAGCAACCTGATCGACGTGCTGCGCGGCCAGGCCGGCGTGCAGATGCGCGACACGCTCGGCGACGGCAGCCGCGCCACCCCCAGCCTGCGCGGCTTCGGCGAGAACGCGGTGAACAACACCCTGGTGGTGGTCGACGGCCGCCGCCTGAACCAGCCGTCGCTGGCCGGCCCGGACCTCAACAGCGTGCCGCTGGCCAACATCGAGCGCATCGAGATCCTGCGCGGCGCCGGCACCGTGCTGTACGGCGACCAGGCGGTCGGCGGGGTGGTCAACATCGTCACCCGCACCCCGCGGCGCAACGAGGCCTACGTCGAGACCACCCGCGGCAACCACGACCTCGAGGCCTACCGCGGCCACGTGTACCAGCAGCTCGGCGCCGGTTTCTCCGCCTACGCCAGCGGCGAGACCCGCCACACCGACAACTACCGCGACCACAACAACGCCGACTACCGCAACGCCTTCGCCCGCCTGCGCTACGACCACGCCGGCGGCTGGGCGCTGTACGAGTACCAGACGGTGGACGACGAACTGCGCTACCCCGGCTACCTCAGCCAGGCCGAGCAGCGCGCCGACCGCCGGGCCAGCTACGCGGCCAACAGCAACGGCTTCAACGACAGCAAGACCCAGGTGCACCGCTTCGCCGTGCAGCAGCAGCTGGCCGCCAACTGGACCGCCAACTTCGACTACAGCAACAGCGACCAGGATGGCGTCGGCGCCTACAACAGCGCCTGGGGCAGCTCGCCGTTCAGCCAAGGCACCCGCATCGAGACCTTCAGCCCGCGCCTGACCGGTCGCTGGGACACCAGCCTCGGGCGCAGCGAATGGCTGCTCGGCCACGACCACATCACCAGCGACTACCAGTACCGCTCCGGCTTCGGCGACACCGACTTCCGTCAGATCCTGCGCGACTGGTACACCCAGCTCAGCCAGCCGCTCGGCCACGCACTGACCCTGACCCTCGGCTACCGCGCCAGCGAGGTGGAAGACCGCAACCACGGCAGCGCCCGCAACCACAGCGACCGCGAAGGCAGCAGCAGCCTCGGCCTGTCCTGGCAGGCCGACGCGCAGACCCGCCTGTTCGTCAAGCGCGAGGACGTGCTGCGCTGGGCCAACGTCGACGAGAACGCCTTCGTCAGCCCGGGCGTCGAGTTCCTCAAGCCGCAGACCGGGGTGTCCTGGGAAGGCGGTGTGGAGTGGAACGACGGCGTCCAGCGCTACCAGGCCAGCATCTACCGCCTCGACCTGGACAACGAGCTGATGTACGACGCCAGCGCCATCGGCCCGAACAGCGCCTTCGGCTTCAACGGCGCCAACGTCAACCTGGACAAGACCCGCCGCGACGGTCTGCTGCTCGAGGCCCAGCGCCAGCTCACCGAGCGCCTGAGCCTCGGCGGCCAGTACAGCTACACCGACTCGGAATACCGCGCCGGCACCTTCAAGGGCCACGAAGTGCCGTGGGTGGCCCGCCACAGCGCCAGCGCCCATCTCGACTACCGGATCCTGCCGGGGCTCAACGGCCACCTGGAAAGCGTGTACACCGGCAGCCGCTACCTGGCCAGCGACGACGGCCACGTGCTGCCGCGCACCGGCGGCTACACGCTGTTCAACGCCGCGCTGACCTACGACTACCAGCAGTTCACCACCAAGCTGCGGGTGAACAACCTGACCGGCAAGCGCTACGACGCCTTCGCCACCTACGCCGACTGGGTGCCGGGCGGCCAGGCCCTGTATCCGGCGCCGCGCGAGGACGTGCAACTGAGCGTCGGCTACCGCTTCTGATGCCCGACCGACAGCATGAGGCCCCGCCATGGCGGGGCCTCATGCTGTCGGTCGGGCATCAGAAGCGGTAGCCGACGCTCAGTTGCACGTCCTCGCGCGGCGCCGGATACAGGGCCTGGCCGCCCGGCACCCAGTCGGCGTAGGTGGCGAAGGCGTCGTAGCGCTTGCCGGTCAGGTTGTTCACCCGCAGCTTGGTGGTGAACTGCTGGTAGTCGTAGGTCAGCGCGGCGTTGAACAGCGTGTAGCCGCCGGTGCGCGGCAGCACGTGGCCGTCGTCGCTGGCCAGGTAGCGGCTGCCGGTGTACACGCTTTCCAGGTGGCCGTTGAGCCCCGGCAGGATCCGGTAGTCGAGATGGGCGCTGGCGCTGTGGCGGGCCACCCACGGCACTTCGTGGCCCTTGAAGGTGCCGGCGCGGTATTCCGAGTCGGTGTAGCTGTACTGGCCGCCGAGGCTCAGGCGCTCGGTGAGCTGGCGCTGGGCCTCGAGCAGCAGACCGTCGCGGCGGGTCTTGTCCAGGTTGACGTTGGCGCCGTTGAAGCCGAAGGCGCTGTTCGGGCCGATGGCGCTGGCGTCGTACATCAGCTCGTTGTCCAGGTCGAGGCGGTAGATGCTGGCCTGGTAGCGCTGGACGCCGTCGTTCCACTCCACACCGCCTTCCCAGGACACCCCGGTCTGCGGCTTGAGGAACTCGACGCCCGGGCTGACGAAGGCGTTCTCGTCGACGTTGGCCCAGCGCAGCACGTCCTCGCGCTTGACGAACAGGCGGGTCTGCGCGTCGGCCTGCCAGGACAGGCCGAGGCTGCTGCTGCCTTCGCGGTCGCTGTGGTTGCGGGCGCTGCCGTGGTTGCGGTCTTCCACCTCGCTGGCGCGGTAGCCGAGGGTCAGGGTCAGTGCGTGGCCGAGCGGCTGGCTGAGCTGGGTGTACCAGTCGCGCAGGATCTGACGGAAGTCGGTGTCGCCGAAGCCGGAGCGGTACTGGTAGTCGCTGGTGATGTGGTCGTGGCCGAGCAGCCATTCGCTGCGCCCGAGGCTGGTGTCCCAGCGACCGGTCAGGCGCGGGCTGAAGGTCTCGATGCGGGTGCCTTGGCTGAACGGCGAGCTGCCCCAGGCGCTGTTGTAGGCGCCGACGCCATCCTGGTCGCTGTTGCTGTAGTCGAAGTTGGCGGTCCAGTTGGCGGCCAGCTGCTGCTGCACGGCGAAGCGGTGCACCTGGGTCTTGCTGTCGTTGAAGCCGTTGCTGTTGGCCGCGTAGCTGGCCCGGCGGTCGGCGCGCTGCTCGGCCTGGCTGAGGTAGCCGGGGTAGCGCAGTTCGTCGTCCACCGTCTGGTACTCGTACAGCGCCCAGCCGCCGGCGTGGTCGTAGCGCAGGCGGGCGAAGGCGTTGCGGTAGTCGGCGTTGTTGTGGTCGCGGTAGTTGTCGGTGTGGCGGGTCTCGCCGCTGGCGTAGGCGGAGAAACCGGCGCCGAGCTGCTGGTACACGTGGCCGCGGTAGGCCTCGAGGTCGTGGTTGCCGCGGGTGGTCTCGACGTAGGCCTCGTTGCGCCGCGGGGTGCGGGTGACGATGTTGACCACCCCGCCGACCGCCTGGTCGCCGTACAGCACGGTGCCGGCGCCGCGCAGGATCTCGATGCGCTCGATGTTGGCCAGCGGCACGCTGTTGAGGTCCGGGCCGGCCAGCGACGGCTGGTTCAGGCGGCGGCCGTCGACCACCACCAGGGTGTTGTTCACCGCGTTCTCGCCGAAGCCGCGCAGGCTGGGGGTGGCGCGGCTGCCGTCGCCGAGCGTGTCGCGCATCTGCACGCCGGCCTGGCCGCGCAGCACGTCGATCAGGTTGCTGGCGCCACTGCGCTCGATCTGCTGGCGGGTGATCACCTGCACGCTGGCCGGTGCCGGCTGCTGCAGCGGGGTGGCGCGGGTGACGATCAGCGGCAGGACGCTGTCGCCGGGGACATCGGCGACCGGGTCGTTGGCCAGGGCCAGGCCCGGGGCGAGCGCCACGGCCAGGGCCAGACGGGAAAGCTTCATCAGAAATCCTCAAAAGTGGAAGGCAGACTTTCGAGGAGGGCGGGAACCAGAGATGCGCCGCGGCCGGGCCGGGGGCATGCCTGACGGTGCGGCCCTCCGCAACACCTGTCGACTTCGTCGGGGCCGGTCTCCGGACTCTCGACCCTTGCCCGCCTTCCCGGGAGATCCCAGTGGCCGTAGGGCAAGGTTGCAGGCCGGTGCCTGCGGTCGATTACCGTTGCGGGGGCAGTGCCGGGATGGTCCTGTGGACGCACCGGCTTCCCGTTTAACGCCGACCCGTGCAGTCGGCGCACCCTGACGAAAAGCAAAACGCCGCGCACCTTAAGTGCGCGGCGTCGTTCAACTCAAGCAGATTTTATTCCGCCTGGGATGAGTTTTCTTCAAGCAGTTCCAGCCGCTGGCGCACCGCGGCTTCGATGCCGGCGGCGTCGAGGCCGCACTCGGCGAGCATTTCCGTCGGCTTGGCGTGTTCCACGTAGTAGTCCGGCAGGCCGAGGTGCAGCAGCGGCTTGACGATGGCCTCGGCGGCGAGGAATTCGGCGACCGCGCTGCCGGCACCGCCCATGATGGCGTTCTCCTCGACCGTCACCAGCAGCTCGTGCCGGGCGGCCAGTTGGCGCACCAGCGTCTCGTCCAGCGGCTTGACGAAGCGCATGTCGACCACGGTGGCGTCGAGGCGCTCGGCCACCTGCAGGGCGGCGGCCAGCTGCACGCCGAACACCAGCAGGGCGACCTGGCGGCCCTGGCGGCGCAGCACGCCCTTGCCGATCTCCACGGTTTCCAGGGCCGGGTTGATCGGCGCATTGGGGCCGCTGCCGCGCGGGTAGCGCACCGCCGCCGGACCGCTGTAGTGGTAGCCGGTGGACAGCAGCAGGCGCAGCTCGTTCTCGTCGCTGGGGGTCATCACCAGCATGCCGGGGATGCAGCGCAGGTAGGAGAGGTCGAAGCTGCCGGCGTGGGTCGGGCCGTCCTCGCCGACCAGGCCGGCGCGGTCGATGGCGAACAGCACGTCGAGGTCCTGCACCGCCACGTCGTGGATCAGCTGGTCGTAGGCGCGCTGCAGGAAGGTCGAGTAGATCGCCACCACCGGCTTGGCGCCCTCGCAGGCCAGGCCGGCGGCCAGGGTCACCGCGTGCTGCTCGGCGATCGCCACGTCGAAGTAGCGCGCCGGGAAGCGCTCG
>DASQBU010000339.1:0-2481 GCA_035635035.1 Pseudomonas sp. | reverse complement strand
CGCCATTATTCGGACCTCGACCGTATCGCGCTGGTCGGCGACCAGCGCTGGGAGGAATGGATGGTGCGGCTGGCCAAGCCGTTCACCAAGGCCAGCGTGCGCTACTTCGATGCCAACACCGAGGAAGCGGCCTGGCTCTGGCTGCGCACCGGCATCTGACTCCACGTCGCCGCACCCGCCGCGGCGACCTCCCCCTTTGCAGCGGCCGGGCCACATACCTGCCCGCTCCGGCCCCACAACGACGCACCACCAGCCGGCACCGCGCCTCGAAGCGGTGCACACACAGCCCCAAGCGCTCCCGCCCTACCCACCCAAGCCCCTGAAAATCCACGCCTTGCGGCTTCTGGCACGCTCCCTGCTAAGTGAACTCCGACAATTGATCGAGCGGCACCCTCAACGGCGAGCGGTGCGCTCCCCCGAGCGATTCGGGATCGGACAAAGGCGTCCTGCTGGCAACGGCGGGACGCCTTTTTTGTTTTTCGCTGGTCGGTTTCCGCGATGGGAGAGAAACCATGAACAAGCTCAAGCTGGTGATGGTCGGCAATGGCATGGCCGGGGTGCGGACCCTGGAGGAGCTGCTCAAGCTGGCGCCGGACCTGTACGACATCACCGTGTTCGGCGCCGAGCCGCACCCCAACTACAACCGCATCCTGCTCTCCCCGGTGCTGGCCGGCGAGCAGACCTTCGAGGAGATCGTCCTCAACGACCTCGACTGGTATCGCGAGCACGGCATCGACCTGCACCTGGGCTGCAAGGTGGTGGACGTGGACCGCGACGCGCGCAAGGTGATCGCCGCCGATGGCACCGAGGTGACCTACGATCGCCTGCTGATCGCCACCGGCTCCAACCCGTTCATCCTGCCGATCCCCGGCAGGGAGCTGGACGGGGTGATCGGCTACCGCGACATCGCCGACACCGAGATGATGATGGCCACCGCCAAGACCCACCGGCACGCGGTGGTGATCGGCGGCGGCCTGCTCGGCCTGGAGGCGGCCAACGGCCTCAAGCTGCGCGGCATGGAGGTGACCGTGGTGCACCTCGCCGACTGGCTGCTGGAGCGCCAGCTCGACCGCACCGCCGGCAAGTTGCTGCAGAGCGCGCTGGAGGAGCGCGGCATCCAGTTCCGCCTGAACACCTCGACCAGCGAGCTGCTGGACAACGGCGAGGGCCGCGTCGCGGCGGCGAAGTTCAGCGACGGCGAGGTGATCCCCGCCGATCTGGTGGTGATGGCCGCGGGCATCCGGCCGAACTACGAGCTGGCCGAGCGCATCGGCCTGGCCTGCAACCGCGGCATCCTGGTCGACGACACCCTGCTGACCAGCGACCCGCACGTCTACTCGGTCGGCGAGTGCGCCAGCCACCGCGGCATCGCCTACGGCCTGGTGGCGCCGCTGTTCGAGCAGGCCAAGGTGTGCGCCAGCCATCTGGCCGGCCTCGGCAACGCCCTCTACGAAGGCTCGGTGACCTCCACCAAGCTCAAGGTGACCGGCATCGACCTGTTCTCCGCCGGCGACTTCATGGGCGAGGCCGGCACCGAGACCATCACCCTCGCCGACCCGATCGGCGGCGTGTACAAGAAGCTGGTGATCAAGGACGACGTGCTGGTCGGCGCCTGCCTGTACGGCGACACCGCCGACGGCGGCTGGTACTTCCGGCAGATCCGCGAGGGCCACAACGTCGCCGAGATCCGCGACCACCTGATGTTCGGCGAGAACGCCTTGGGCGACGCCGGCCACCAGGGGCAGGACAAGGCCGCGGCTATGGCCGACGACATGGAGGTGTGCGGCTGCAACGGGGTGTGCAAGGGCAGCATCGTCAAGGCCATCCAGGAACACGGCGTGTTCAGCCTCGACGAGGTGAAGAAGCACACCAAGGCGGCCAGCTCGTGCGGCTCGTGCGCCGGGCTGGTCGAGCAGATCCTGATCAACACGGTCGGCGGCGCCGCCGACGTCAAGCCGAAGAGCGAGAAGCCGGTGTGCGGCTGCACCGAGCTGACCCACGGCCAGGTGCGCACGGCGATCCGCGCGCAGCACCTGACCAGCCTCAAGGCCGCCATGCAGGCGCTGGACTGGAGCAGCCCGGACGGCTGCGCCACCTGCCGGCCGGCGCTCAACTACTACCTGATCTCCACCTGGCCGGGCGAGGCCAAGGACGATCCGCAGTCGCGCCTGATCAACGAGCGCGCCCACGCCAACATCCAGAAGGACGGCACCTACTCGGTGGTGCCGCGCATGTGGGGCGGGGTGACCAACCCGACCGAGCTGCGGCGCATCGCCGACGTCGCCGACAAGTACCAGATCCCGATGGTCAAGGTCACCGGCGGCCAGCGCATCGACCTGCTCGGGGTGAAGAAGGAAGACCTGCCGGGGGTATGGAAGGACCTCGACATGCCCTCCGGCCACGCCTACGGCAAGTCGATCCGCACGGTGAAGACCTGTGTCGGCTCCGAGTTCTGCCGCTTCGGCACGCAGAACTCCACGC
>DASQBU010000338.1:0-4466 GCA_035635035.1 Pseudomonas sp. | reverse complement strand
ACCGGCTCGGGCAAGTCGGTCGGCGTCAATGCCATGCTGCTGTCGATCCTCTACAAGTCGACGCCCGAGCAGGTGCGCCTGATCATGATCGACCCGAAGATGCTCGAGCTGTCGATCTACGAGGGCATTCCGCACCTGCTCTGCCCGGTGGTCACCGACATGAAGGAAGCCGCCAACGCGCTGCGCTGGAGCGTAGCCGAGATGGATCGCCGCTACCGGCTGATGGCGGCGATGGGCGTGCGCAACCTGGCCGGCTTCAACCGCAAGATCAAGGACGCCGAGGAGGCGGGCGCGCCGCTGACCGACCCGCTGTTCCGTCGCGAGAGCCCGGACGACCAGCCGCCGCTGTTGCAGGCGCTGCCGACCATCGTGGTGGTGGTCGACGAGTTCGCCGACATGATGATGATCGTCGGCAAGAAGGTCGAGGAGCTGATCGCGCGCATCGCGCAGAAGGCTCGGGCCGCCGGCATTCACCTGATCCTCGCCACCCAGCGCCCGTCGGTGGACGTGATCACCGGTCTGATCAAGGCCAACATCCCGACCCGCATCGCCTTCCAGGTGTCGAGCAAGATCGACTCGCGCACCATCCTCGACCAGGGTGGCGCCGAACAGCTGCTCGGCCACGGTGACATGCTCTACCTACCGCCGGGTACCGGCCTGCCGATCCGAGTGCACGGTGCCTTCGTCTCCGACGACGAGGTACACCGCACCGTGGAGGCCTGGAAGCAGCGTGGCGCGCCGGACTACATCGAGGACATCCTGGCCGGCGCCGAGGAGGGTGGCGGCTCCTACGACTCGACCGGTGGCGAAGGTGGCGAGGGTAGCGAGGAAGATCCGCTGTACGATGAGGCGGTCCGCTTTGTCACGGAAAGCCGTCGGGCTTCGATTTCGGCGGTGCAGCGCAAGCTGAAGATCGGTTACAACCGCGCCGCGCGCATGATCGAGGCCATGGAAATGGCCGGCGTGGTGACCCCCATGAATACCAACGGCTCGCGCGAAGTGATCGCGCCGACGCCGGTTCGAGACTGAGCGAGGTTTTATGCGTCTGATTCGTGTGTTGTTGCTGGCCGCTCTGGCCATGACCGGGCTGGGTGCCCATGCCGCCGGCGACGAGCCCTCGGTCAAGCGTCTGACCGAGCTGCTGGGGCAGGTGCAGACCATGAGCGGGCGGTTTTCCCAACTGACCCTGGATGGTTCCGGTACCCGCCTGCAGGAGGCCAGCGGCGAGATGGCGCTCAAGCGTCCGGGCCTGCTGCGCTGGCATACCGATGCGCCGATGGAGCAGTTGCTGGTTTCCAATGGCGAGAAGGTCTGGCTGTACGATCCGGATCTGCAGCAGGTGACCATCCAGCCGCTCGACCAGCGCATGAGCCATACCCCGGCGCTGCTGCTGTCCGGTGATGTGTCGAAGATCAGTGAGAACTTCACCATCACCCACAAGGAAGGCGGCAGCGTGGTCGACTTCATCCTCAAGCCCAAGGCCAAGGACACCCTGTTCGACACCCTGCGCCTGTCGTTCCGCAACGGCGTGATCAACGACATGCAACTGATCGACAGCATCGGCCAGCGCACCAACATCCTGTTCCTCGGTGTGAAGATGAACCCGCCGCTGGACAACGCGCAGTTCACCTTCAAGGTGCCGGAAGGCGCCGACGTCATCCAGGAGTGAGGGGGCGAGCCCTGCAGCCATGAGCCTGTTTCGCAGCGATCCCGTTGCCCAGCCGCTGGCCGCGCGCATGCGCCCGGTCAGGCTGGATGACTATGTCGGCCAGGAGCACGTGCTCGGGCATGGCAAGCCGCTGCGCGAGGCGCTGGAGCAGGGCGCGCTGCATTCGATGATCTTCTGGGGGCCGCCGGGGGTGGGCAAGACCACTCTGGCGCGCCTGCTGGCGGAGATCGGTGACGCCCATTTCGAGACCATTTCCGCGGTGCTGGCCGGGGTCAAGGAGATCCGCCAGGCCGTCGAGGTGGCCCGCCAGCAGGCGGCGCAGTACGGCCGGCGCACCATCCTGTTCGTCGACGAGGTGCACCGCTTCAACAAGGCGCAGCAGGATGCCTTCCTGCCGTATGTCGAGGACGGCACGCTGATCTTCATCGGTGCCACCACCGAGAATCCGTCCTTTGAACTGAACAATGCCTTGCTCTCCCGAGCGCGGGTCTATGTGTTGAAGAGCCTCGATGAGGCTACCCTGCGCCAGTTGCTGGCGCGCGCCCTGAGCGAGGAGCGCGGCCTGGGCAAGCGGCGGCTGACCATCAGCGAGGAGGCCGCCGGGCTGCTGGTGGCCGCGGCCGACGGCGATGGCCGGCGCCTGCTCAATCTGCTGGAAAATGCCGCGGACCTGGTGGAGGACGGCGAGGAAATCGGCGCCGCGCTGCTGGAAAACCTGCTGGGCGATAGCCGCCGGCGCTTCGACAAGGGCGGCGAGGCCTTCTACGACCAGATCAGCGCCCTGCACAAGTCAGTGCGCGGCTCCAACCCGGATGCCGCGCTGTACTGGTTCGCCCGCATGCTCGACGGCGGCTGCGACCCGCTCTACCTGGCGCGGCGCGTGGTGCGCATGGCCAGCGAGGACATCGGCAACGCCGACCCACGCGCGCTCAGCCTGTGCCTGGCCGCCTGGGACGTGCAGGAGCGCCTCGGCAGCCCCGAGGGCGAGCTGGCCATCGCCCAGGCCATCGTCTATCTCGCCTGCGCGCCGAAGAGCAATGCGGTGTACATGGGCTTCAAGGCGGCGATGCGCGATGCCGCCGCCCATGGCTCGCTGGAGGTGCCGCTGCACCTGCGCAACGCGCCGACCAAGCTGATGAAGAATCTGGGCTACGGCGACGAATACCGCTACGCCCACGACGAGCCGGAAGCCTATGCCGCCGGCGAGGACTACTTCCCCGAGGCGCTGGCGCCGCAACATTACTATCAGCCGGTGCCGCGGGGGCTGGAGCTGAAGATTCGCGAGAAGCTCGAGCATCTGGCGGCTCTGGATCGCTGCAGTCCCCGGCAGCGGAGAAAGCCATGATCGGCCTGTTTAACGCTGTGGCCTTGGATGGGGCGGTGGCTACCCTGCGACGCTTCGCTCCTGGCAACCGGGGCAGCGCCCACGTGCCGCAGCGTTTCTGCGGGGCGCCCCTGGCGGTCAATCTTGTCGGTTGCCTGCTGATCGGGTATCTCTACGGCCTGTTCCTGATCCGTCCGGAAGTTCCCCTGGTGTTGCGTGCCGGGCTGGTCGTCGGTGTCTTAGGTGGGCTGACCACCTTCTCATCCTTTTCCCTCGACACCCTGCGCCTGCTGGAAAGCGGCCAGGCCCCGCTGGCGCTGGTCCATGCCCCCGCCAGCGTGCTGGGTAGCCTGCTGGCGACCTAGGCGGGGCTGTCCTTAACCAAACTCTGATTGACGAGAACTCTCCATGCTCGACTCTAAACTGGTTCGTGGCCAACCGCAGGAAGTGGCCCAGCGTCTGGCGGCCCGCGGCTTTCAACTGGACGTGGCGCGTCTTGAGGCGCTGGAAAGTCGCCGCAAGGAAACCCAGACCCGCACCGAACAGCTGCAGGCCGAGCGCAATGCCCGCTCCAAGAGCATCGGTCAGGCCAAGCAGCGCGGGGAGGACATCGCCCCGCTGATGGCTGACGTCGAACGCATGGGCACCGAGCTGGCCGCCGGCAAGCAGGAACTGGAGGCTATCCAGGCCGAGCTGGATGCGCTGCTGCTGACCATCCCGAACCTGCCGCACGAGTCGGTGCCGGTCGGCACCAGCGAGGACGACAACGTCGAGGTGCGCCGCTGGGGTACCCCGCGTGAGTTCGATTTCGAGGTCAAGGATCACGTCGCCCTCGGCGAGCAGCACGGCTGGCTGGATTTCGAGACTGCCGCCAAGCTGTCCGGCGCGCGTTTCTCCCTGATGCGCGGCCCGATCGCCCGCCTGCACCGTGCGCTGGCGCAGTTCATGATCAACCTGCATACCGGCGAGCATGGCTACGAGGAGGCCTACACCCCGTACCTGGTGCAGGCGCCGGCGCTGCTGGGCACCGGCCAGCTGCCCAAGTTCGAGGAGGATCTGTTCAAGATCACCCGCGAAGGCGAGGCCGACTTCTACCTGATCCCCACCGCCGAGGTGTCGCTGACCAACATCGTTTCCGGCGAGATCCTCGAGGCCAAGCAGCTGCCGCTCAAGTTCGTCGCCCATACCCCGTGCTTCCGCAGCGAGGCTGGCGCGTCCGGACGCGACACCCGTGGCATGATCCGCCAGCACCAGTTCGACAAGGTCGAGATGGTGCAGATCGTCGAGCCGAGCAAGTCCTTCGAGGCGCTGGAAGGTCTGACCGCCAACGCGGAGCGCGTGCTGCAGCTGCTCGAGCTGCCGTATCGCGTGCTGGCGCTGTGCACCGGCGACATGGGCTTCGGGGCGACCAAGACCTATGATCTGGAGGTCTGGGTGCCGAGCCAGGGCAAGTACCGCGAGATTTCCTCCTGC
>DASQBU010000337.1:0-1586 GCA_035635035.1 Pseudomonas sp. | reverse complement strand
CGCTCATCTGCGCCATGGCGTTGCGGAAGGCGAGCTGCCGGGGCTCGAGCGGCTGGGACATGGGGACTCCTTGCGCAAACTCCGCTGCTGCCGCTCGGGATCGGCCGAGACATCAGCGACGGGGGCGGTCGAATTCGACAGCAGCGGGGCTCGACCGCTGCGGGAATGGGGGTAGTCATGGGCCGCCAGCGCTGGCGGCCTGAAATGGCGAATACGCGCAAGGCGCGCCGGCGCGCTGCCGTCAGGCTGGCGCGTCACCCTACAGAATGCCTTTTAAAACAATATCTTGCCATACATACCCGGGCTTTCCAGCACGCGCCCCGTTACCCCGATAGCATCCGCCGGGGACGGCGGCGCCGCAGCGCTCGGCACTGAAGGATGAGGGCCCGGCGTGGAGCACACGGGAGCTCAGCGGCCAGCAAGGAAGGGCTTGGGGAACGCGGTGTCCGGCATGGCTCGCGGGCTGGAGCGCAGGCGATGGCACGCCATGAAAAAATGCGCCCAAAAGAAAAACCCCGCCGAAGCGGGGCTCTTGCAGACCAGATCCTGACATCCGTAATCGTCTCGTCATCCTGACGAGTTCCCTGTAATCCTTGTTCTGATTCGCGCTTCCTGCGCCAAGTCCAGATGTGCTTAGGTTAGTTGCGGGGCGTCAGCATTCCTAGAGCGGTTATCCCCCACGCTGTGTAAGCCTATGCTTACACAACGTAGGAAACACTGTTTCATAAATGGACATGATTGAGGCGGAACCACTCGCCGGCCCTGCTCGACCGGTCAGCGCTCGGCGCGGCGAGGAAGGACGCGCAGCCTGGCCGGGCGCGTCGAGCACTTTCTCAAGCACGAAGCACAGGGGCGCCTGGCCACCGGCCATGGGTATGCCTCGCTGACGTTCTTGTCGCTTGGCACCCCGGACGCGCGCCCTGCGCCGCCGGACGGCTCAGTGGCCGAGGGCGAAGTCCTCGGCGTCCAGCGCCATCAGGCTCGCCGCGCCGGCCTGCATGCAGGCGACGTGCGTGCGGGTGCGCGGCAGGATGCGCTGGTAGTAGAAGCGGGCGGTGTGCAGCTTGGCGCGGTAGAAGGCCGCCTCGTCCGTGCCGGCGGCCAGCTTCTCCTGCGCCACCCGCGCCGTGTCGGCCCAGAAATACGCCAAACAGGCGTAGCCGGAGTACATCAGGTAGTCCACCGCCGCGGCGCCGACCTCCTCGCGATCCTGCATGGCCTTCATGCCGATCTGCATGGTCAGCTCGCCCCACTCCTTGTTCAGCTGCGCCAGCGGCGCGACGAACTCGGCGAGCTGCGCGTCGCCCTCGTGGGCCTTGCAGAACCGGTGCACCACCTTGGTGAAGGCCTTGAGCGTCTCGCCCTGGGTGAGCAGCACCTTGCGGCCGAGCAGGTCGAGCGCCTGGATGCCGGTGGTGCCCTCGTAGATCATCGAGATGCGGCTGTCGCGGGCGTTCTGCTCCATGCCCCACTCGGCGATGTAGCCGTGGCCGCCGAACACCTGCATGCCGAGGCTGGCGCTCTCGAAGCCGGTCTCGGTGACGAAGGCCTTGGCGATCGGGGTGACGAACGCCAGCAGGGTGTCG
>DASQBU010000336.1:0-2607 GCA_035635035.1 Pseudomonas sp. | reverse complement strand
AGACGCGGCGCCACGCCCAGGCGCTGCTTGACCGCGCTCATGTTTGGCTCGACGTGGTCGTGCACCTGGAAGCCGTTGGCCTCCAGGTACTTGATCCAGTCCTTGCAGCAGCCGCAGTTGGCGTCGCGGTGGACGTCGATGGACAGGGCGTCGGCGGCCTGGGCGGTGCCGCCGAGCAGCAGGGCAGCGAGGGCGGCAATGCGCAGTGGGTTCTGCATGGCGTTCTCCTGATGCTAGGGTCAGTGGCTGCCGCAACCGCCGCAGCAACCGCCAGTCTTGGCCGCTGCCGGCGTGTCAGCCAGTTGCGCGCCGTAGCCGGCCTCGTCGAGGGCGGCGAGCAGGGCGGCGCTGTCCGGCGTGCCGCTGACGCGCACGCGGCCGCTCGCCAGTTCGACCTCGACCGCCGCGACGCCCGGCACTGATTGCAGGGCTTCGGTGACGTGCTTGACGCAGGAACCGCAGGTCATGTCCTGAACGTCCAGTTCGATGCTGCTCATCGGGGAACTCCTCTCAAGGGGATGGTTTCGGCTTCCAGTTAATCTTCGACCTTGCCATCGTGACAAGGTCAAGCGGTGTCTACGTTTCGTCGATAAGTGCCCGGCGCAGGCGCAGGGCGTTGAACACTACCGAGGCCGAGCTCACGCTCATGGCCAGCGCGGCGATCAGCGGCGACAGCAGGTGGCCGGTCAGCGGATAGAACAGGCCGGCCGCCAGCGGGATGCCCAGGGCGTTGTAGAGCAGGGCGAAGGTCAGGTTCTGGTGCATGTTGCGCACCGTCGCCACCGACAGGCTGCGCGCGCGCAGGATGCCGAGCAGGTCGCCCTTGACCAGGGTGACCTGGGCGCTGTTCATCGCCACGTCGGTGCCGGTGCCCATGGCGATGCCGATGTCGGCGCGGGCCAGCGCGGGGGCGTCGTTGATGCCGTCGCCGGCCATGGCCACGCGGTGGCCGGCCTGCTGCAGGGCGGCGGCCAGGCGCTCCTTGTCCTGTGGCTTGACCTCGCCGTGCACCTCCGCGATGCCCAACTGGCGCGCCACCGCGCGGGCGGTGGTGAGGCCGTCGCCGGTGGCCATGATGACCGTCACGCCATCGGCTTGCAGGCGCTCGACCGCCAGCCTGGCGGTCGGCTTGATCGGGTCGGCCACCGCCAGCAGGCCGGCCAGCGCGCCGTCCACCGCCAGGTACATGATGCTGGCGCCTTCGCCGCGCAGTGCTTCGGCGCGCGCCAGCAGGGGCGCGGGATCGACCCCGGCGTCCTGCAGCAGCGCAGTGTTGCCGAGCAGCAGGCGGCGATCGTCGACTTGGCCGCGCACGCCGATGCCGGAGGCGGATTCGAAGGCCTGCGGCGCGCTCAGCGTCAGGCCGCGGCCGCGGGCGTGCGCGACTATGGCGTGGGCCAGCGGGTGCTCGCTGCCCTGGTCGAGGCTGGCGGCCAGGCGCAGCACCGCGTCGGCGGCGAAGCCGGGCGCCGCCTCCACGCTGTGGAAGGCCGGGTGGCCTTCGGTGAGGGTGCCGGTCTTGTCGACGATCAGGGTGTCGATCTTGCGCAGGTTCTCGATGGCCGCGGCGTCGCGGAACAGCACGCCGCTGGTGGCGGCCTTGCCGGTGGCGACCATCACCGACATCGGCGTGGCCAGGCCGAGGGCGCAGGGGCAGGCGATGATCAGCACCGCCACCGCGTTGATCAGGCCGAACACCCAGCTCGGCTGCGGCCCCCACAGGCCCCAGCCGAGCAGGGTCAGCGCGGCGACGGCGATCACCGCCATGACGAACCAGCCGGCGATCACGTCGGCCAGGCGCTGCAGCGGCGCCCGGGAGCGCTGGGCCTGGACGACCATCTGTACGATCTGCGCGAGCACGGTGGCCGAGCCGACCTTCTGCGCCTCCATCACCAGGCTGCCGTGGCTGTTGAGGGTGGCGCCGATCAGCGCATCGCCGGCGCGCTTGGTCACCGGCACGGGTTCGCCGGTGAGCATCGACTCGTCCAGCGCGCTTTCGCCCTCCAGCACCCGGCCGTCGACCGGCACCTTCTCACCGGGGCGCACGCGCAGGCGGTCGCCGACGTGCACGTGGGCCAGCGGGATGTCCTCCTCGCTGCCGTCGGCGTTGAGCCGCCGCGCGGTCTTCGGCGCCAGGCCGAGCAGCGACTTGATCGCCGCCGAGGTCTGCGAGCGCGCCTTGAGTTCGAGGATCTGGCCGAGCAGGGTCAGCGAGATGATCACCGCGGCGGCCTCGTAGTACACGCCGATGCGCCCGTCCATCAGAAAGGTGGCGGGGAACGCGCCGGGCGCCAGGGTGGCGACCAGGCTGTACAGGTAGGCGGCGGCGGTGCCCAGGCCGATCAGCGTCCACATGTTCGGGCTGCGTCGGACGACGGACTGCACGCCGCGCACATAGAACGGCCAGCCGGACCACAGCACCACCGGGGTAGCCAGGGCCAGCTCGACCCAGTTCTGCGTGGCGCCGTGGAACAGCGCCAGGGCATGCCCGCCCATGGCCAGCACGGTGACGATCACGCTCAGCGGCAGGGTCCACCAGAAGCGCCGGCGGAAGTCCTTGAGTTCCGGGTTTTCCGGCTCTTCCAGCTCCGGCAGCACCGGCTCCAG
>DASQBU010000335.1:0-2121 GCA_035635035.1 Pseudomonas sp. | reverse complement strand
CGCGCGGATGTCGCCGCCGGCGCAGAAGGCCTTATCGCCGGCTCCGCGCAGCACCACGGCGAGGATCTGCGGGTCGTCGGCCCAGGCCTGCAGCTGGTGCTGCAGCAGGCGCACCATCTCCAGGTTGAGGGCGTTCAGGCCGGCGGGGCGGTTGAGGGTCAGGTGGCCGATGCGGTTGCGCACCGCGGCCAGTACGGGGGCTTCGCTCATGGCTCAGGCGTCCTTGCGGTACAGGTTGATGATGGCGGAGAAGTCCAGTTGGCCATGCCCCTGGGCGCTGAAAGTCTGGTACAGCTGCTGGGCGAGGGCGCCGAGGATCACCGGCTGGCGGATCTGCTTGGCTGCCTCGCTGGCCAGGCCCAGGTCCTTGAGCATCAGGTCGCTGCCGAAGCCGCCACTGTAGCCGCGCGAGGCCGGCACGTTGTCCATCACGCCGGGGAAGGGGTTGTAGGTGTCGGAGCTCCAGCAGCGGCCGCTGGAGGTGTTGATGATGCCGGCCAGCACCTTGGGGTCGACGCCCAGTGCCACGCCCAGGCTCATGGCCTCGGCGACGCCGATCATCGAGATGCCGAGCAGCATGTTGTTGGCCACCTTGGCGGCCTGGCCGTTGCCGGCGCCGCCGCAGAGGACGATGTTCTTGCCCATGGCGGCGAGGATCGGCTGGGCGCGGTCGAAGTCGGCGGCCTCGCCACCGACCATGAAGGTCAGGGTGCCGGCCGCCGCGCCGCCGGTGCCGCCGGATACCGGCGCGTCGAGCATCGGGTTGCCGTGCTGGCGCGCGGCGGCGGCGACTTCGCGGGCGCTCTGCGGGTCGATGGTGGAGGAGTCGATCAGCAGCACGCCGGGGCGCACGTGGGCGAGCAGGCCGTCGTCGCCGAGGTAGACGGCTTTGACGTGGGTCGCCGCCGGCAGCATGGTGACGATCAGCGCGACGTCCGCCTGCGCCAGCGCGGCCGGCGAGGCGGCGGCCTTGGCGCCGGCCTCGACCAGGGAGGCGACCGCCGCGGCGGACAGGTCGAAGACGGTCAGCTGGTGGCCGGCCTTGAGCAGGTTGCGTGCCATGGGTGCGCCCATGTTGCCGAGACCGAGAAAGCCGATATGCATGATGAAGCCCTTCTTGTTGTGTGGGCGGCTGCGCCCGCTGGCGCGTGTCGGGGAGGCGGCCGGCGCCTGGGCACCGGCCGCCGTCGCTCATTTCAGGGTGATGGTGGTGTTGACCGGGCCGCCGACCTCGTCCTCGTCGAACCAGCGCTGGGTGACGGTCTTGGTCTGGGTGTAGAACTGCACCACCTGCTTGCCGTAGGGGCCGAGGTCGCCGAGCTTGGAGCCGCGCGAGCCGGTGAAGGAGAAGGTCGGCACCGGCACCGGGATCGGCACGTTGATGCCGACCTGGCCGACGTCGATCTCTTCCTGGAAGTGGCGGGCGGCGGCGCCGGAGCGGGTGAACAGGGCGGTGCCGTTGCCGTTGGGGTTGGCGTTGATGATGGCGATGGCCTCGTCCAGGGTCGCCGCCTGCAGCACGCAGAGCACCGGGCCGAAGATCTCTTCCTTGTAGATGGTCATGTCGGTGCCGACGGCGGAGAAGATGGTCGGGCCGACGAAGTTGCCGTCCGCGTAGCCGTTCACCTGCGGGCGGCGGCCGTCCAGCAGCAGCTGCGCGCCTTCCTGCACGCCGCGCTCGATCAGGCCCTCGATGCGCTCCAGGGCGGCGCAGGACACCACCGGGCCGACGTCGGTGCCCGGCTCGCAGCCGGCGCTGACCTTGAGGGTCTTGGCCTTCTCCACCAGCTCCGGCAGCCAGGCCTGCGCCTCACCAACCAGAATCACCACCGGCAGGGCCATGCAGCGCTGGCCGGCCGCACCGAAGGCGGCGCCGACCAAATTGTTGAGGGTCTGCTGCTTGTGCGCGTCGGGCAGGACGATGGCGTGGTTCTTCGCGCCCATCATGCACTGCACGCGCTTGCCGGCCAGGCTGGCGCGGTTGTAGACGTGGGTGCCGACCCGGGTCGAGCCGACGAAGGACAGCGCCTTGATGTCCGGGTGGTCGCAGAGCAGGTTGACCGCCTCGACGCCGCCGTGGATCACGTTGAGCACGCCCGGCGGAATGCCGGCCTGCAGCGC
>DASQBU010000334.1:0-6529 GCA_035635035.1 Pseudomonas sp. | reverse complement strand
TTCAGGTCGATGCCGGCCAGGCGGCGGAATGGGCGCACCGCGTCGAGCGCCTGGGTCAGCTCCTCGGCGGACAGACGCACCTGCTCGATGTTGTCGATGTCGTTGTCGGCGATGTTGGCCAGCGCGGCGTTCACCGAGGTCTTGCTGATTTCGGTGGCCAGCACGCGGCGCACCCGGGTGGACAGCGGCAGGGTGAAGTTGCCGTTGCCGCAGTACAGCTCGAGCAGGTCGTCGGCGCGCTCGCCGAGCGCCTCGTAGGCCCAGTTGAGCATCTTCGCGCAGACCGTGCCGTTGGGCTGGGTGAACGCGCCTTCCGGCTGGCGGTAGCGGAAGGTGCGCCCGGCCACGGTCAGCTCCTCCTCCACGTAGTCGCGGCCGATGACGATGCGCTTGCCGCGCGAGCGGCCGATCAGGCTGACGCCCAGTTCGCCCGCGAGCCTTTCCGCCGCGGCCTGCCAGGCCGCGTCGATGGGGCGGTGGTAGCACAGGGTGATCAGCGCGTCGCCCTTCAGGGTGGTGAGGAACTCGACCTGGAACAGCTTGTGCGACAGCACCTCGCTGGCCTGCCAGGCGGCCTTGAGGCGCGGCATCAGTTCGTTGATGCGCAGGCTGGCGATGGGGAACTGCTCGATCAGCACCGGGGTGTGCTTGTCGCCCTCGAACATCGCGTAGTGGCGGCCGTCGGCCTCGCGCCACAGGCGGAACTCGGCGCGCAGGCGGTAGTGCTCGGCCGGCGAGGCGAACACCTCCGGCGCGGGGGCGGCGAAGGGCGCCAGCAGCTCCTCCAGGCGGGCCTGCTTCTCGGCAAGCTGGGCGGCGTATCGGGTCGGGTCGATCTGGGACATCGGTCGCTCGTGAGGTGCGGGGCGAACGCGGTCGCCACGGGTGGAAACGGCGGGGCGGCGCCCCGTGCAGGGAGGCGCGCATGATAGCAGCGCCCCGGCGGGGCGTTCAGTCGAGATCGTCGGCGCCGCCGCCCTCGCCGAGGCTCAGGCCGTGCTTGCGCAGCTTGTCGTGCAGGGTCTTGCGCGGCACGCCGAGCGCCTCGGCCAGGCTGCGCAGCGAGGCGTGGCCGCGGGCCAGCTCGGCGGCGATCAGACTGCGCTCGAAGGCTTCCACCCGCGCCGCCAGGTTGCCTTCGGCCGGCGGCTCGGCAGTGACGGCGCCATGGTCGAGACCGAGATCGAGGCCGAGGGCGAAGCGCTCGGCGGCGTTCTGCAGCTCGCGCACGTTGCCCGGCCAGCCATGGCTCAGCAGCGCGGCACGCTCGCCGACGTCCGGCTCGCGCAGTGGCAGGCCGTGACGGCTGGCGGCGGCCTCGCCGAAGTGGCGGAACAGCAGCAGCACGTCGTTGCCGCGCTCGCGCAGCGGCGGGATGCGCAGCGGCGCGACGTTCAGCCGGTAGTATAGGTCGGCGCGAAAGCGCCCCTGGTCGGCGGCCTGGCGCAGGTCCTCCTTGGTCGCCGCCACCACGCGGATGTCCAGCGGAATCAGCTGGTTGGAGCCGAGCCGCTCGACCGCGCGCTCCTGCAGCAGGCGCAGCAGCTTGACCTGCACCTCCAGGCTCATGCTCTCGATCTCGTCGAGGAACAGGGTGCCGCCGTTGGCGTACTCGAACTTGCCGATGCGCCGCTTGCTGGCGCCGGTGAAGGCGCCGGCCTCGTGGCCGAACAGCTCGCTCTCCACCACCGACTCGGCCAGCGCGCCGGCGTTGATCGCCACGAACGGGCCGTCGCGGCGGCTGGACAGGTCGTGCAGGGCGCGCGCCACCACCTCCTTGCCGCTGCCGGTCTCGCCGAGGATCAGCACGTCGGCGCTGGTGCGCGCCAGCGCGGCGACCTGCTGGCGCAGGCGGACGATCTCCGGCGACAGGCCGATCAGCCGGCCCTCCAGGGCGTCGCGGCCGGACAGTGCCTGGCGCAGCTGGCGGTTCTCCAGCACCAGACGGCGCATCGCCAGGGCGCGGCGTACGCTGTCCAGCAGGGTGTCGCTGGGGAAGGGTTTTTCCAGGAAGTCCCAGGCGCCGGCGCGCATCGCCTGCACCGCCAGCGGCACGTCGCCGTGGCCGGTGATCAGCAGCACCGGCAGCTCGGCGTCGCGCCCGTGCAGCTGGGCGAGCAGTTGCAGGCCGTCGAGGCCGGGCATGCGGATGTCGCTGACCACCACCCCCGGCCAGTCCGCCGGCAGCGCCGCGGCCACCCCGCGGGCGTCGCCGCGCACCTCGACCTTCAGCCCGGCGAGGTCGAGGGTCTGCGCCAGCGCCTGGCGCAGGTGCGGGTCGTCGTCGATCAGCAGCACCTCGGTGGCGGCGGCGACGGGCGTGGAACTCATGGGCGGTCCTCCGGGGACTGGCTGCCGATGCCGGTGGTGTCCGGCAGCAGATTGAGGGTGACCAGCGCGCCGCCGTCCGGGTGGTTGGCCAGCAGCAGCTCGCCGCCGAGGGTGCGGATCAGGCTGTCGCAGATGGCCAGGCCGAGGCCCAGGCCGCGCGCGGTGGTCTTGGTGGTGAAGAACGGCTCGCGGGCGCGCGCCAGCGCCTCGGCGGAGAAGCCGGCGCCGTTGTCGCGCAGGCTCAGGCTGATCCGCCCATCGGCCAGCGCCTGCGCGCTCAGCCACAGGCGCCGCGGCGGGGCGCGCTCGGCCAGCGAGTCGAGGGCGTTGGCCAGCAGGTTGCCGAGCACCTGGCGCAGGCGCGTCTCGCCGGCCTGCACCCACAGGGTGGCGTCCGGCAGGTCGCGCACCAGCTCGACTTCCAGGGCGCGGCGGCGCTGGGCGAGCAGCGCCAGGGCGTCGTCCAGCGCCGGCTGCAGGGCCACCGTCTCCGGCGCCTTGCGGTCGCGGCGGGCGAAGGCCTTGAGATGGGCGATGATCGAGGCCATCCGCGCGGTCAGCTCGCTGATCAGCCGGAGATTGCCGCGCGCGTCGTCGAGGCGGCCGTGGTCGAGCAGCACGCCGGCGTTGTCGGCGTAGCTGCGGATCGCCGCCAGCGGCTGGTTGAGTTCGTGGCTGATGCTGGCGCTCATGGTGCCCAGCGCGGAGAGCTTGCCGGCCTGCACCAGCTCGTCCTGGGCGCGCACCAGCTCCTGCTGGGCCTGCTCGCGCTCGAGCACTTCGCGCTTGAGGCGCTCGGTGAGTGCCAGCAGGTCCTCGGTGCGCTGCGCCACGCGCTGCTCCAGCTCGCGGCGCGCGCGGGCGTCGAGGGCCAGGCGCTCGAGCAGGTGGCGGCGGCGCTGCAGCAGCACGGCGAACAGCAGCAGCAGGGTCAGCAGGCCGCCGCCGGCGATCAGCATGACGCTCTGCACCGGGCGCTCGACCAGGCTGCGCGGGGCGAGGATGCTCACCGTCCAGCCGCTGTCCTCCAGGCTGGCGCTCTGGCGCAGCCAGTCCCGCTCGCCCAGCTGCAGCGGTGGCGGATCCGCGGTGGGATAGGGCTGGTTGGCGGCGATCTCCGCGCGCTCGGCGGCGCTCAGTTCGCGGGTGGCGCGAAAGCGCCAGTCCGGGCGCGAGGTGAGGATCACCACGCCGTGGGCGTCGGTGACCAGCAGCTGCTCGGGGGTGCTGCCGAGCAGGGTCTCGGTGCGGTCGAGGTCGACCTTGATCACCAGCACGCCGAGCACCGCCGCGCCGTCGCGCACCGCCGCGGCGAAGAAGTAGCCGCGCTTGACCGAGGTGGTGCCGAGACCGAAGAACTGGCCGAGCCGCCCGGCTAGCGCATCGCGAAAGTACGGGCGGAAGGCGAAGTTGCGCCCGATGAAGCTGTCGTGCTCGCGCCAGTTGGAGGCGGCCAGGGTCAGCCCGGCCGGATTCATCAGGTAGATCACCTCGGCGCCGCTCTGCGCGCGTACCTGCTCGAGCAGGCGGTTGGCGGCGTCCTGCGCGGCGGCGTCGTGCGGGGCATTCAGGGCGCCACGCAGCGCCGGCAGGTCGCCGAGGATCGGCGGCAGCACCTCGAAGCGGTGCAGGGTGCCGCGCAGGTTGGCGACATACAGGTCGAGGGTCTGCCGGCTCTGCTCGGCGACGCTGGCGCGGTAGTAGCGCTCGGCGAGGTGCTGGATCGGCCACAGCAGCGGCGCCAGCAGCAGGGCGAGCAGCACCAGGGTGCGCCAGCGCGGACGGCGGAACAGGTTGAGCAGGGTGGTCATGGCGGACTTCGGCGGCGGAGCGGTCGGCATTATGCGGCCCTCAGGCGGGGTCGGCCAGGCAGGCGGCGAGGGCCGTGCGCCAGTGCGGCAGGCGCACCCCCCAGTCGCGCGCCAGCGCGCGGCAGTCGAGGCGCGAGTCGGCCGGACGATGCACCGCGCTGGGGTAGTCGGCGGCGGCGATCGGCAGCACCGCGGCGCAGGGCGCGCCGCGGGCGCGCAGGTCGGCGGCGATGGCTTCGGCCAGTTCGTACCAGCTGGCCGCGCCGGCACAGCTGGCGTGGTACAGCCCGGCCGGCCCGGGCGTACCGGCAACGATGCGCGCCACCAGTGCCGCGCTGGCGTCGGCCAGGCTGGCGCAGCTGGTCGGGCAGCCGAACTGGTCGGCCACCACGCGCACCTCGCGGCGCTCGCCCAGCAGGCGCTGCATGGTGAGCAGGAAGTTGTGGCCGTGGCGGCTGTACAGCCAGCTGGTGCGCAGGATCAGGTGCCGGCCGCCGGCGGCGCGCACCGCCCGTTCGCCGGCCAGCTTGCTGCGCCCGTAGGCGTTGAGCGGCGCGCAGGCGTCGTCCTCGCGGTAGGCGCGGCCGAGGCGACCGTCGAACACGTAGTCGGTGGAGTAGTGCAGCAGCCAGGCGCCGAGCGCCACGCACTCCTCGGCCAGCACGCCCGGCGCCGCGGCGTTGGCGGCGAAGGCGGCCGCCTCCTCGTGCTCGGCCTGCTCCACGGCGGTCCAGGCGGCGGCGTTGACCACCAGTTGCGGGCGCAGGGTGCGCAGGCGTTGGCGCAGGGCCGGCAGGTCGGTCAGCTCCAGTTCGGCGCGCGGCGGGGCGAGCAGCTCGCCGTGGACGGCCAGGCGCGGCGCGAGGCTGCGGCCGAGCTGGCCGTGGGCGCCGAGGAGGAGGATTCTCACGGGAACAGGTCGGCGTCGGCCAGGCGTACGCCCTCGGCGTCGCGCGGCGACAAGCGCGGCGCCCCGGCCAGCGGCCAGGCGATGGCCAGCTGCGCGTCGTCCCAGCGGATGCAGCGCTCATGCGCGGGGCTGTAGTAGGCGGTGGTCTTGTACAGGGTCACGCTGTCGTCGGCGAGGCTGAGGAAGCCGTGGGCGAAGCCCGGCGGAATCCACAGCTGGCGGCGGTTGGCCGCGCTCAGCTCGACGCCCTGCCAGCGGCCGAAGCTCGGCGAGTGGCGGCGCAGGTCGACCACCACGTCGTACACCGCGCCCTGCACCACGCGCACCAGCTTGCCCTGCGCCTGCGGTGGCAGCTGGTAGTGCAGGCCGCGCAGCACGCCGCGGTGCGAGACGGAGTGGTTGTCCTGGACGAACTCGGCGCTCACCCCGCTCAGCTCGGCGAAGCGGCGCGCGTTCCAGCTCTCGAAGAAGCAGCCGCGGGCGTCGGCGAACACCTGCGGCTCGAGGATCAGCACGCCGTCCAGGGCGCTGGCGACGACCTTCATGCCGGCTCCTCCAGCAGGCGTGCCAGGTAGCGGCCGTAGCTGCTCTGCCGGTGCAGGCGGGCGCGCTCGGCGAGCCTCGCGCTGCGCCAGTCGCGGTTGGCCAGGCACCCGTGCACGGTCTTGCGCAGGGCGCTGGCGAAGTCTTCCTGCGGCGCCCAGCCCCGCGCGCGCCTCAGCTTGGCGGGGAGGTCGCTGTGGCTGAGCAGTCGGTAAACCAGCGCCGAACCGATGAAACCGGCACCGCCGGTGAGCAGGATACGCATGGGCCGTCTCCGCGGGGCGTTGTTGTTCGGGGCCGGAATGGCCGCGTGGCGCAAGATCCTGATGAGTTAGGCGTTTCCGGGTTTACTCCGCCGCCCCAATCGCTATAATCGCGCCCCATTGCCGGTATAGCTCAGCAGGTAGAGCAACTGACTTGTAATCAGTAGGTCCCGGGTTCGATTCCTGGTGCCGGCACCATCTACATCAAGGCTCGCAGCGATGCGGGCCTTTTTGGTTTCTGGGGTGGGCTAACCCGGGCTAACACCAGAACGGAAAAGGCATCCCTTCTAGGCAGCCCCCGCGGCTCTTGTGCGCGGTGATTCCTCCATCGCTGACGGCAGTCAATCAGGCGCGGTTGCGAACCCGTCTTTGCGAACCTGCTCGCCCCCTCGCGGAGCGGCAGTCGTGCGCCGCTGTCCCGAGTACCCCCAGCGCACTGCGTCTAGCATCATCCTTCCCACCGCACCGGCAATCCCGGAGGGCCGGGGATGATTATATCAAGGGATGGAACATGGCCGAGAGCAGTAACTTCGCCTTCCTTACCGATCGGCGGTCATGCCGAATTCGATGGGCGTCTTGACGTAGAACACGTTGATGTTTTCCTCGCGCAAGCGCTGAAACAGGCGCTCGGCCTCCTCGGCGCTCAGGGCCATGGTGATCTCGATGGGCTG
>DASQBU010000333.1:0-2109 GCA_035635035.1 Pseudomonas sp. | reverse complement strand
CAGGACTGCTGGCTGGGCGGCTGGTCGCTCGGCGGCATGCTCGCCACCGCCCTGGCGGCGCGCCGCGGCGCGCGCTGCCGCGGCCTGGTCACCCTGGCCAGCAACGCCTGCTTCGTGCCGCGCGCCGACTGGCCGCAGGCGATGACCGCGGAGACCTTCGCCGCCTTCCGCGCCGGCTGCGCCGACGACGCCGCGGCCACCCTCAAGCGCTTCGCCCTGCTCTGCGCCCAGGGCGGCGCCGAGGCCCGTGCGGTCGGTCGCCAGCTGCAGCAGGGCCTGCCGGCGCAGGATGCTGCGCAGCTGCTCGCCGGTCTCGACGTGCTGGCCGCGCTGGACAACCGCGCGGCGCTGGCCAGCTTCGCCGGCCCGCAACTGCACCTGCTGGCCGAGGGCGACGCGCTGATTCCGGCGGCCGCCGCCGAGGCGCTGCTCGCGTTGCTGCCGACCGGCGAGGTCGACCTGCTCGAACAGAGCGGCCATGCCTGCGCCCTCGAGCAGCCGCAGGCGCTGGCCGAGCTGATCGTCGAGTTCATCCGCGAGGCCGGGGATGACTGAGTTGTCCACCGGCAGCCTGCCGGACAAGCGCCAGGTCGCCGCCTCCTTCTCGCGCGCCGCGGCCAGCTACGACAGCGTCGCCGAGCTGCAGCGCGCGGTCGGCGCCGAGCTGCTGGCGCGCCTGCCGACCGAGCTGGCGCCCAGCCGCTGGGTCGACCTGGGCAGCGGCACCGGCCACTTCAGCCGCGCGCTGGCCGTGCGCTTCCCACAGGGGCAGGGCACCGCGGTGGATATCGCCGAAGGCATGCTGCGCCACGCCCGGCCGCTCGGCGGCGCCAGCCAGTACGTCTGCGGCGACGCCGAGCGCCTGCCGCTGGCCTCGGCAAGCCAGCAGCTGATCTTCTCCAGCCTGGCCCTGCAGTGGTGCGCGGACTTCGCCGCCGTGCTGGCCGAGGCGCGCCGCGTCCTAGCGCCGGGCGGGGTGTTCGCCTTCGCCAGCCTGTGCGTCGGCACCCTGCAGGAGCTGCGCGACAGCTGGCAGGCGGTCGACGGCTTCGTCCACGTCAACCGCTTCCGCCGCTTCGAGGACTACCGGACGCTGTGCGCCGCCAGCGGCCTCGAAGTGCTGGAGCTGGCGACGGAGCGCCGTGTGTTGCACTACGCGGACCTGCGCCAGCTGACCCACGAGCTCAAGGCGCTCGGTGCCCACAACCTCAACCCCGGCCGCCCCGACGGCCTCACCGGCCGCGCGCGGGTGCGGGCGCTGGTCGCGGCCTACGAGCGCTTCCGCGACGCACAGGGCCTGCCGGCCAGCTGGCAGGTGGTGTACGGGGTGCTGCGCAAGCGCTGAACCGGCTGCGTGCCCACGTGGGCGTGGGCACGCTCAGAAACTCCCTGGTGGAAAAGACCTGCGGTCGTTTTCCACCCTACGGCGTGCCGGCTTTGGGTAGGGTGGAAAACTCGCGCAGCGATTTTCCACCGATCCGCCGGCGGCATGCCCTGGATTCGTACCGCGAGGACCACCACCATGAGCGCCGCCTTCTTCATCGCCGGTACCGATACCGAGATCGGCAAGACCACCGTCGCCGCCGGCCTGCTGCACGCCGCGCGTAACCGCGGGCTGTCCACCGCGGCAGCCAAGCCGGTGGCCTCCGACTGCGTGGTCACTCCCGATGGGCTGCGCAACGGCGACGCCCTGGCGCTGCTCAGCGAGTGCTCGCTGGCGCTCGACTACGCCGAGGTCAACCCGTTCGCCTTCGTGCCGGCCATCGCCCCGCACCTGGCGGCGCGCGAGGTCGGCGTCGAGCTGACGGTGGCCGCGCTGCTGCCGGCGGTACAGCGGGTGCTGGCGCGCGGCGCCGACTTCACCCTGGTCGAGGGCGCCGGCGGCTGGCGGGTGCCGCTGGCCGGGGGCGAGAGCCTTTCCGATCTGGCCGTGGCTCTGCGTCTGCCGGTGATCCTGGTGGTCGGCGTGCGTCTGGGCTGCATCAGCCACGCCGTGCTCACTGCCGAGGCGATCGCCCGCGACGGCCTGCACCTGGCCGGCTGGGTGGCCAACGTCGTCGATCCGGCCACCTCGCGCCTCGACGACAACCTCGCCACGCTGGCCGAGCG
>DASQBU010000332.1:0-1980 GCA_035635035.1 Pseudomonas sp. | reverse complement strand
GCCGTGCATCATCTTCATCGACGAACTAGACGCCCTGGGCAAGATGCGCGGGGTCGGCGCCTTCGGCGGCAACGACGAGAAGGAGCAGACCCTCAACCAGCTGCTCGCCGAGCTGGACGGCTTCGACCCGCGCGAGGGCGTGGTGCTGCTGGCCGCCACCAACCGCCCGGAGGTGCTCGACCCGGCGCTGCTGCGCGCCGGCCGCTTCGATCGTCAGATCGTCGTCGACCGCCCGGACCGCAAGGGCCGCGTGGCCATCCTCAAGGTGCACATCAAGCGCATCCAGGTCGCCACCGAGGTCGATCTGGACCAGATCGCCGGCATCACGCCCGGCTTCACCGGCGCCGACCTGGCCAACCTGATCAACGAAGCCGCCATCCTCGCCACCCGTCGCGGCGCCGAGCGGGTCGACATGGACGACTTCACCCGTGCCGTGGAGCGCATCGTCGCCGGCGCCGAGCGCCGCGGTCGCCTGCTGCAACCGCACGAGCGCGAGGTGGTGGCCTACCACGAGATGGGCCACGCGCTGGTCGCCAGCGCCCTGCCGGGCATGGACCCGGTGCACAAGGTGTCGATCATCCCGCGCTCCATCGGTGCGCTCGGCTACACCCTGCAGCGGCCGACCGACGACCGCTTCCTGATCACCTGCAGCGAACTGAAGGACCGCATGGTGGTGCTGCTCGCCGGGCGCGCCGCCGAGCAGCTGCTGTTCGGCGAGATATCCACCGGCGCCGCCGACGACCTGGCCAAGGTCACCGACATCGCCCGGCAGATCGTCACCCGCTTCGGCATGAGCGCCGATGTGGGCCAGGCCGTGCTGGAGCGCCAGACCAACAGCTTCCTCGGCGACAACGTGATCGCCATGCGCGAAAAGGACTACTCCGAGCAGACCGCCCGGGAAATCGACCTGGCCGTGCGCCAGCTGATCGACAAGGCCTACCGCCGCGCCGGCGAAATTCTCCAGCAACGGCGCCGCGAACTGGACGAAGGCGCCCACCTGCTGCTCGAGCGGGAAACCATCTCCCCCGAGGACTTCCCGCCACTGCGCCCGGCGCCGACGGCCCGTGATCAGTGAGCCGTTGAATAGCACCGTCACGTCCGACGCCCGAGGAATGGCCCATGATCGGATGTCCCCCGCAGAGCAAGGCAGGACTGCCCCCTTGTCGCCAAGCCAGCGCTACCTGAGCCACCAGGCCTACCTGTACACCCTGGCCCTGGCCCTGCTGGCGATGGGCGGGGTCAGCCTGCTCGACTACCTGCTGCGGCCCCGGCCGAGCCCGCAGCAGCTCCTGTTGCTGCCGGACTGCGCCCTGCTGGCGCTGGGCCTGGGCGCGACCCTGCTGGCGGCGATCCTGCGCCGGCGCCGTGCCTGCCTGCTGACCGGCGCCGGCGTGGTCCTGCTGGCCGGCTATACCCTGCTGCACAACCTGCTGGCGGGCGGCGCCGACGCGGGACACGCGCTGCTCAGCGGCGGCCCGCGCCTGCACAATCTGCCAGCCCTGCTGCTGGCCCTGCTGGCCCTGGCGCTGGCCGGCAGTCAGGGCCCGCGCCCGCGCCAGCGACTGGGCGACCTGGCCGGCGCCATCGCCATCGGCTTCGGACTGCTCGGGCTGCCGGGCGCCTGGCCGGAGCTTGTGCAGCATGTGCCGAGCCTCGCGTTCAGGGTCTCGCCGCTGACCTGCCTGTGCCTGATCCTCCTCGGCCTGGCCGTGCCGCTGCTCAACCGCCTGCAGGCGCGTACCCTGCTGCCGCCCTTCGACCGCCGCACCCTGCTAGCCGGCGTCTGTGCCGTGCTGCTGTCGACCGCCAGCTGGTACCTGCTCAGCCAGCAAAACATCAACGCGCTGTCCGGGCAGAGCCAGCTGCTGCTCTCGCGCCTACAGAACGCCACCCGCGATGCCCTGAGCGACCGCCTGGCGCTGCTCCAGCGCATGGCCGAACGCTGGCAGGCCAGCGGCGGCATGCCTTCCGACGCCCTGT
>DASQBU010000331.1:0-40990 GCA_035635035.1 Pseudomonas sp. | reverse complement strand
CCCTGGGCCAGCAGCGCCTCGGCCACCTGCACGCCGAGCGCTTCGGCCTGGCTGCGCGGGGCGCGGGCCTCGGCGCGCAGCAGCAGGCCGCCGTCGGGCTGGCCGACCAGGCCGCGCAGCCACAGCTGGTCGCCTTCGAGCAGCGCGTAGCAGGCGATCGGCACCTGGCAGCCGCCGTTGAGATGCTTGTTCAGCGCGCGCTCGGCGTTGACCCGGTCGGCGGTGTCGGCGTGCTGCAGCGGCGCCAGCAGGGCCTGCACCTCGGCATCGGCGGTGCGGCATTCGATGCCCACCGCGCCCTGGCCGCCGGCCGGCAGGCTGTCCTCGGCGCTGATGAAGGAGCGGATGCGCGGCTCGAAGCCGAGGCGGATCAGCCCGGCGGCGGCGAGGATGATGGCGTCGTACTCGCCGGCGTCCAGCTTGGCCAGGCGGGTGTTCACGTTGCCGCGCAGGAACTGGATCTGCAGGTCCGGGCGGCGGGCCAGCAGCTGGGCCTGGCGGCGCAGGCTGGAGGTGCCGACCACGCTGCCGGCCGGCAGCGCGTCGAGGCTTTCATAGCTGTTGGAAACGAAGGCATCGCGCGGATCTTCGCGCTCGCAGATGCAGTACAGGCCGAGCCCCTCGGGGAAGTCCATCGGCACGTCCTTCATCGAGTGCACGGCGATGTCCGCTTCATTGTCCAGCAAGGCGGTCTCCAGCTCCTTGACGAACAGGCCCTTGCCGCCGATCTTCGCCAGCGGCGCGTCGAGCAGCTTGTCGCCGCGGCTGACCATCGGCACCAGGCTGACGGTCAGGCCGGGATGGGCCTGCTCCAGGCGGGCCTTGACGTGTTCGGCCTGCCACAGGGCGAGGGCACTCTTGCGGGTGGCGATGCGGATTTCGCGGGACATGGGCAATTCCAGAAACGGGATGGACTGCCGCGATGATAACAGGCTCGGCGCGCCGGCTGGATTGGCCGGGCGCAAGGAAAGACCGCGCCGGGCGCGCCGGCACGCTCGCCCGCGCTCAGAGTTCGTTCATCAGCTTGCGCACGCCGGCCACGTGGCGGCGGCTGACGGTCAGCGCCTCGTCGCCGAGCCCGCGCAGGTACAGCTGGAAATGGCCGAGCGCGGTGCGCTGCAGACGCTCGATGCGCTCGCGGGCGACCAGCGCGTTGCGATGGATGCGCACGAAACGCTCGCCGAACTCGTCCTCCAGCGCCTTGAGCGGCTCGTCGAGCAGCACCTCGCCGTGCTCGTGGCGCAGGGTCACGTACTTGTGGTCGGCGATGAAGTAGATCACCTGCTCCAGCGGGATCAGGTCGATGCCCTTGCGGGTGCGCGCGCTGATGTGGCTGCGCGGCACGCCCTGCCCTTCCGCCGCCGGGCGGGTCAGCGCCGCCAGCTGTACGCGGTTGGGCCGCTGCGCCTTGTGCAGCGCCTCCTCCAGCGCCTCGGGACGCACCGGCTTGACCAGGTAGCCGACCGCGCTGACCTGGAAGGCCTCGAGGGCGAACTCGTCGTGGGCGGTGCAGAAGATCACCGCCGGCGGCGCCTCGCGCTCGCACAGCCGGGCCGCCACCTGCAGCCCGTCGAGACCGGGCATGCGGATGTCCAGCAGGACGATGTCCGGCTTCAGGCTGTCGATCAGCGCCAGCGCCTCCTCGCCATTGCTGGCGCAGGGCTCGAGAACACGGTAACCGTCCAGTTGCCCGAGCAATCGGGCCAGGCGCTCGCGCGCCAGAGGTTCGTCATCAACGATCAGGACATTCATGCTCTGGCTTCCTGCATGGGTCTCGCACAAGGATAGCGTAGACAGGTGAAGTGCCGTCCGTCACGGCGTTCACTGCTAAGAGTGGCCTGCGGCCCGAAAAGTGCCACCAGCCGGGCGTCGATGTTGCCCAGCGCCTGGCGGGTGCCGCGCGAGGCCGTCGCCGGCTCGCCGTCGAACGGGTTGCTCACGCACAGCTCGAACAGGCCGTCGCGGTAGCCCGCCTCGACCGCCACCCGGCCGCCGTCGATACGCGGCTGGATGCCGTGGAGGATGGCGTTCTCCAGCAGGGGCTGCAGGGTCAGCTGGGGGATCGGCAGATCGTCCGGCACGCCGTCGATCTGCCAGTCCAACTGCAGGCGCGCGCCCAGGCGGTACTGCTCGATCGACAGGTAGCGCCGCGCCAGGGCCAGCTCGTCGCGCCAGGCCACCAGGCTGCCGGGCTTGGCCAGGCTGGCGCGGAACAGGTCGGAGAGGTCGAGCACCGCCAGCTCGGCGCGCTCCGGGTCGCTGGCGATCAGGCTGGCGATGCTGTTCAGGCTGTTGAACAGGAAGTGCGGGCGGATGCGTGCCTGCAGCGCCTCCAGGCGCGCGCGCAGCTCGGCCTGCTGCTGGCGGCGCCACTGGCTCTGCAGGTAGAAGTAGCGCAGCACCAGGCCGGACATGATCAGCGCGATCAGCCCGTGGCGCAGGTAGAGGTTGAGCAGACCCTCCTGCGGTCGCGGCGCGGCCAGGCCGAAATAGCCGGCCGCCCAGGTGCAGGCCAGGGTCAGCGCCACCACCAGCGCGCCGCACAGCACGCCGGCCAGCGCCTGCGGCAGGCGCATCAGCCAGGGGCGCAGGCGGCACAGCGCCGCCGCCGAGAGCAGCACCAGCCACTGCACGAACAGCGAGGTCAGCGCCAGGCGCACCCAGTCGAACGCCGGCTGCAGCGGCTCGGCCAGCACCAGCACCAGCACCAGCAGCTCGGCGAGCAGCACCAGGCTGAGCAGCGCCTCCGGGGTGCACAGCTCGGGCAGGAAGAAATCGTCGGATGAGGCCGGCGGGCGGGTGCCGGTGGACCAGGGTCGGGACATCCCCGCAGTGTCGGCCGCGACCGTTCGTCCGGCAAGCCCGCAGCGGCTCGCCGCTTGACCTGCGTCACCGAAATGCCGCTGCCGGGTTTTGCCGGGCGAGCTGCTATCATGCCGGCCAGCATTTCCGTACTCCGCACGCACAGCACGAGACACCGATGAGCAGCGAAAAAACCAACCAGTCCTGGGGCGGCCGCTTCAGCGAGCCGGTCGACGCCTTCGTCGCCCGCTTCACCGCCTCCGTCGACTTCGACAAGCGTCTGTACCGCCACGACATCATGGGCTCGATCGCCCACGCCACCATGCTGGAGCAGGCCGGCGTGCTGACCGCCGCCGAGCGCGACGCGATCATCGACGGCCTGCAGCAGATCCAGGCCGAGATCGAGGCCGGCAGCTTCGACTGGCGCGTCGACCTGGAAGACGTGCACATGAACATCGAGGCGCGCCTGACCGACCGCATCGGCATCACCGGCAAGAAGCTGCACACCGGGCGTAGCCGCAACGACCAGGTGGCCACCGACATCCGCCTGTGGCTGCGCGACGAGATCGACGTGATCCTCAAAGAGATCACCCGCCTGCAGCAGGGCCTGCTGGCCCAGGCCGAGCAGCACGCCGAAGTGATCATGCCCGGCTTCACCCACCTGCAGACCGCCCAGCCGGTGACCTTCGGCCACCACCTGCTGGCCTGGTTCGAGATGCTCAGCCGCGACCACGAGCGCCTGGTCGACTGCCGCAAGCGCGTCAACCGCATGCCGCTCGGCTCCGCCGCGCTGGCCGGCACCACCTACCCGATCCAGCGCGAGATCACCTGCCGCCTGCTCGGCTTCGAGGCCATCGGCGGCAACTCGCTGGACGGCGTGTCGGACCGCGACTTCGCCATCGAATTCTGCGCCGCCGCCTCGCTGGCGATGATGCACCTGTCGCGCTTCTCCGAAGAGCTGGTGCTGTGGACTTCCGCGCAGTTCCAGTTCATCGAGCTGCCCGACCGCTTCTGCACCGGCTCGTCGATCATGCCGCAGAAGAAGAACCCGGACGTCCCCGAGCTGGTGCGCGGCAAGAGCGGCCGGGTGTTCGGCGCGCTGACCGGCCTG
Organism: Pseudomonas sp.; assembly: GCA_035635035.1. Classification (GTDB taxonomy): domain Bacteria; phylum Pseudomonadota; class Gammaproteobacteria; order Pseudomonadales; family Pseudomonadaceae; genus Geopseudomonas. The sequence goes on along the minus strand of DASQBU010000331.1, from coordinate 37,077 downwards.
CTGACCCTGATGAAGGGCCAGCCGCTGGCCTACAACAAGGACAACCAGGAAGACAAGGAGCCGCTGTTCGACGCCGCCGACACCCTGCGCGACAGCCTGCGCGCCTTCGGCGACATGATCCCGGCGCTCAAGCCGCGCGTCGAGGTGATGCTCGAGGCGGCGCGACGCGGCTTCTCCACCGCGACGGATCTCGCCGACTACCTGGTGCGCAAGGGCCTGCCGTTCCGCGACTGCCACGAGATCGTCGGCCACGCGGTGAAGTACGGCGTGCAGACCGGCAAGGACCTGGCCGAGATGAGCCTCGACGAGCTGCGCCAGTTCAGCGACCAGATCGGCGACGACGTGTTCGCCGTGCTGACCCTGGAAGGCTCGGTCAACGCCCGCGACCACATCGGCGGCACCGCGCCGGCCCAGGTGCGCGCCGCCGTGGCCCGCGGCCGCGAACTGCTCGCCGCCCGCTGAGCCCGCAGGGTGCGCCATGCGTCCCATGGCCGTGCCGACGCCGCGCACGGCGCACCCTACGCGACCGGGACGGCCGCCCGCGACCAACGAGCGCTTGCCGCCCCCACCGCTGGCGGGGTATGAAGGAGGCCAAGGCCGCCCGGAATCCCCGCCATGCCCACCGCCGACCGCCCGCGCTTTCGCGTCAGCGCCGACCGCCAGTCGGCCAGCCGCCGCGTGCGCTACATCGAAACCAACCGCCCCGACGACGGCAGTTGCACCCTCTGCCGGCTGGACGAAGAAAACCCGCCGCCTCCCGACGAGCCCCCCGCCATGACCGAACACCACGCCGAGGACGACGCCGTCTTCGCCGAACAGAAACTGATCGAAGCCATCGAGAACCAGCTGGCCGCCGGCGAGCCGGCCGCCGCCCAGGCCACCCTCAACAAGCTGACCTTGGTCGGCTACGAACGCGCCGAGGCCGTGCGCCTGATGGCGCTGATCCTCGCCCACGAGATCGAGGGCATGCTGGCCGACAACCGCCCGTTCGACGGCGCCGGCTACGAGCGCATGCTGCGCGCCCTGCCCGAGCTGCCGGAAGCGCTGGGCGACAGCGAAGAAGACGAATAACAACTCCTGCGGGCGCCCCTCGGCGCCTGCCCTGTCCTGCCCTGGAGGCACCATGCACCTGACCCCCGAGCTGATCGCCGAACTGGAACTGCTCACCCTGTTCAACCCGGACAACACCCAGGAAGGCCTCAAGATCCACCACGACGCCGCGCCGCAGAAGATCGCCGCCGGCCAGCGCCTGCACGCCAAGGGCCTGATCAGCGAGGCCGACGGCGGCTACCTGACCAGCCTCGGCCTGGATGCCGTCGAGCAGCTGCGCACCGTGCTGACCATCCTGCAGCCGGCCTGAGCGCCGCTGCCGTAGGGTGGAAAACGACCGCAGGTCTTTTCCACCAGCCAGCGGCACGCGGCCCAGGTGGAAAACCGCTGCGCGGGTTTGCCACCCTGCGCATCGCGTAGCCCAGAAAGCCAACAGCCCGCGACCGGTGACCCGGCGCGGGCTGTTGCGTTTTGCCGGGCAGTTGGCTCAGCGCAGCTCGCCGGCCGCCTCCGGCTGGTAGTCGACGCCGAGCAGGGTCAGGCGCAGGTTGCGCCCGCCCGGCACCGTCCAGTCGATGGTCTGCCCGGCCGACAGGCCGAGCAGCGCGCAGCCGACCGGCGCCAGCACCGACACGCAGCCCTCGCCGCCGGCCTCGTGCGGGTAGACCAGGGTCAGGCGGTATTCCTGGCCGCTGGCCTCCTCGCGGCAGCGCGCGGTGGAGTTCATGGTCACCACGCCCGCCGGCACCGCGTCGTGGCTGACCACCTCGGCACGGCCCAGCTCGCGCTCCAGGGCCTCGGCGGTGGGGCCGTAGTCCTCCAGGCTGTCCAGCAGCTTCTCCAGGCGCTGCAGGTCGAGACGGGTGATGGTGATCGGTGGCGTCAGGCTCATGGGGCGAGCAGGCTCCTAAGTGAGTGGCACGGAAAAGACGAACCCCACCGGCGCCGACTGCATGGAAAGGTCGCGAGCCGCGGCGAAGCGACGGGAAAGGGCGACCACGCGGGCCGGCCGCTTTTCACGGCGCCTCGCCGGGCCCGGCGTTTCGAGGCAGCCGGCGCAGGCGGGGTTGATGCCCCGACCATAGCACAGCCCGCCGCTCAGGCAAGGCCGGCGGCGCCCCGGCGCTGCTCGGCGCGGGCGCGGATATCCAGGCGCGCGACGTCGTCGGCGGCCTTCCACTGGCGGATTTCCTCGCGCAGGCGGCCGCAGCCGCGACAGACGTCGCGCTCGTCGAGACCGCACTCGCGCACGCAGGGCGAAGCGATGCGGCCGTCGGCGTCGCGCGGCTCAGAGGGCACTGAAGTCGACCGCGGCGCCGGCCTGCTCGCGGGTCGCCCGCGCCAGCAGCGCGGTCAACGCCTCGCCGTTGCTGTCGCAGCGCCACTGGCCGGCCGCCTCGTCGTAGTCGAAGTGGAAGCCGCCGGAGCGCGCCGCCAGCCACAGCTGGCGCAGCGGTTCCTGGCGGCTGAAGATCAGCTGGCTGCCGTTGGCGAAGCGCACGGTGAGCACACCGCCGCTGTTCTCCAGGTCGACATCCAGATCGCTGGCGTCGAAGGCATCCTCGACCGCCAGTTGCAGGGCATCCACCAGGCTGTGGAAGCGCGCTTCGCTCAGACTCATCAACTCTCTCTCCGCGGGGATGGAAGGGACATCGGCAGGCCGCGCCCGCCGTGCGTCCCGGCGCATAGGCAAGGCCTCGGGGGGTCGGTATACTCCGGCGCAATCGATGCTTTTACAAGGATTTCCACCATGAAGCGCCTGCTGCTTCCTCTCCTTGCGCTGATCGTGCTCAGCGCCGGCCTCACCGGCTGCGGCCAGAAAGGCCCGCTGTACCTGCCGGGCGAAAAGGGCCACAGCAAAGACCGTTTCGAAATCTAAGATTCCGCGGCGTCCGCCCATGGGCGGGCGCTCCGGCTCCCCCCAGGAGGCCTGCATGCACCCCTTCGAGTACCGCGACGGCCAGCTGTTCGCGGAAGGCGCGGCGTTGTCCGCGATCGCCGAACGTTTCGGCACCCCCACCTACGTCTACTCCCGCGCCCACATCGAGGCGCAGTACCGCGCCTATGCCGACGCCCTGGCCGGCATGCCGCACCTGGTGTGCTTCGCGGTCAAGGCCAACTCCAACCTCGGCGTGCTCAACGTGCTGGCGCGCCTCGGCGCCGGCTTCGACATCGTCTCGCGCGGCGAGCTGGAGCGCGTGCTGGCCGCCGGCGGCGAGCCGGGCAAGATCGTCTTCTCCGGCGTCGGCAAGAGCCGCGACGACATGCGCCGCGCCCTGGAAGTCGGCGTGCACTGCTTCAACGTCGAGTCCGACGTCGAGCTGGAGCGCCTGCAGCAGGTCGCCGCCGAGCTGGGCGTCAAGGCGCCGGTGTCGCTGCGCGTCAATCCGGACGTCGACGCGCAGACCCACCCGTACATCTCCACCGGCCTCAAGGAGAACAAGTTCGGCGTCAGCATCGACGTCGCCGAGCGCGTCTACGCCCGCGCCGCCGAGCTGCCCAACCTGAACGTGGTCGGCGTCGACTGCCACATCGGCTCGCAGCTGACCCAGCTCGAGCCGTTCCTCGACGCCCTCGAGCGCCTGCTGGCGCTGGTCGACCGCCTGGCCGCGCGCGGCATCCAGATCAAGCACCTCGACCTCGGCGGCGGCCTCGGCGTGCGCTACCGCGACGAGGAGCCGCCGCTGGCCGGCGACTACATCGCCGCGGTGCGCGAGCGCCTGGCCGGCCGCGAGCTGGCCCTGGTGTTCGAGCCGGGCCGCTCGATCGTCGCCAACGCCGGCGTGCTGCTGACCCGCGTCGAGTACCTCAAGCACACCGAGCACAAGGACTTCGCGGTGATCGACGCGGCGATGAACGACCTGATCCGCCCGGCGCTGTACCAGGCGTGGATGGACATCGTCGCGGTGCAGCCGCGCCAGGGCGAGGCGCGCCGCTACGACCTGGTCGGGCCGATCTGCGAGACCGGCGACTTCCTCGGCAAGGACCGCGAGCTGGTGCTGGCCGAGGGCGACCTGCTGGCGGTGCGTTCCGCCGGCGCCTACGGCTTCGTGATGAGCTCCAACTACAACACCCGCGGCCGTGCCGCCGAGGTGCTGGTGGATGGCGAGGCGGTGCACCTGGTGCGTCGTCGCGAGACCCTCGAAGAGCTGTACGCCGGCGAAAGCCTGCTGCCCAACTGATCCGGAGGCCGGCATGCTGCTGCGTTTCACCAAGATGCACGGGCTGGGCAACGACTTCATGGTCCTCGACCTGGTCAGCCAGCACGCCCACATCCAGCCCAAGCACGTGCGCCAGTGGGGCGACCGCCACACCGGCGTCGGCTTCGACCAGTTGCTGATCGTCGAGCCGCCGGGCCAGCCCGACGTCGACTTCCGCTACCGGATCTTCAACGCCGACGGCTCCGAGGTGGAGCAGTGCGGCAACGGCGCGCGCTGCTTCGCCCGCTTCGTGGTGGACAAGCGCCTGACCGCCAAGAAGCGCATCCGCGTCGAGACCAAGAGCGGGGTGATCGAGCTGAACCTGCGCAGCGATGGGGAGATCACCGTGGACATGGGCGCGCCGCGCCTGGACCCGGCGCAGATCCCCTTCGCCGCCACCGAGACCGCGGTCAGCTACCCGGTCGAGGTGGCCGGGCGCACCGTCGAGCTGGCCGCGGTGTCGATGGGCAACCCGCACGGCGTGCTGCGCGTCGACGACGTCGACACGGCGCCGGTGCACGAACTCGGCGCGCAGCTGGAAACCCATCCGCGCTTCCCGCAGAAGGCCAACATCGGCTTCCTCCAGGTGCTCGACGCCCACCATGCGCGCCTGCGCGTGTGGGAGCGCGGCTGCGGCGAGACCCAGGCCTGCGGCACCGGCGCCTGCGCCGCCGCGGTGGCCGGCATCCGCCACGGCTGGCTGGCCTCGCCGGTGCAGATCGAGCTGCCCGGTGGCACGCTGTCCATCGAGTGGGCCGGCCCCGGCCAGCCGGTGCTGATGACCGGCCCGGCGGTGCGCGTGTTCGAAGGGCAGGTGCGCCTGTGAGCGGGCAGCCGCCGGTTCCCGAGCTGGACGCCGAACAGGTGGCCGCCTGGCTGGCGGCGCACCCGCAGTTCTTCGCCGGCCGCGACGCGCTGCTCGCCGAGCTGTACGTCCCCCACGAGGCGGGCCACGCGGTGTCGCTGGTGGCCCGCCAGCTGCGCCTGCTGCGCGAGCAAAACCACGAGCTGCGCGCGCGCCTGGCGCAGCTGATGGACATCGCCCGCGACAACGACCGGCTGTTCGAGCGCACCCGCCGGCTGATCATCCAGCTGCTCGACGCCGACAGTCTCGAGGAGCTGGTCGCCGCGGTGGAGGACAGCCTGCGCCACGACTTCCAGGTGCCCTACGTCAGCCTGCTGCTGTTCAGCGACAACCCGCCGGCCATCGGTCGCTGGGTCAGCCCGCTGCAGGCGCAGCAGGCGGTCGGCGCCCTGCTCGCCGGCAACAAGACGGTGTGCGGCGTGCTGCGCGCCGAGGAGCTGGCCTTCCTGTTCCCCGGCGAGGCCGGCAGCCAGATCGGCTCGGCGGCGGTGGCGGTGCTCGACCACCAGGGCCTGCACGGCGTGCTGGCCCTCGGCAGCCCCGACCCGCAGCACTACAAGAGCTCGCTGGGCACCGTGTTCCTCGGCCACGTCGCGGAAATCGTCGCGAGGGTGCTGCCGCGCCTGGTGCCGCCGCTGCGCTCGGTGCGCTGAGACGGCGCGGCCGCAGGGGAGAAACGAGCGCAGGTCTTTCCACCCGCGCGGCACGGAGCAGCGATCAACCATCGCTGCGCGAACGTTCCACAGGGTGGCCATCCTGCCCAGGACTGGGGCACCCCGGAGAGCAGCCATGCAAGCCGAACTGGACGCCTACCTCGAACACCTGCGCCGCGAGCGCCAGCTGTCGCCGCACAGCCTGGCCGGCTACCGCCGCGACCTCGACAAGCTGCTCGCCCTCGCCGGCGAGGCCGGGCTGACCGCCTGGAGCCAGCTGGACGCCCGCGGCCTGCGCCGCCTGCTCGCCCAGCTGCACCAGCAGGGCCTGGCGCCGACCAGCCTGGCGCGCTGGCTGTCGGCGGTGCGCGGCCTGTACCGCTACCTGATCCGCGAGGGCCACTGCCCGCACGATCCAAGCGCCGGCCTGCGCCCGCCCAAGGGCGAGCAGCGCCTGCCCAAGCTGCTCGACACCGACCGCGCCCAGCAGCTGCTCGACGCGCCGCGGGACGACGACTTCCTCGTCCGCCGCGACCAGGCCATGCTCGAGCTGTTCTACTCCTCCGGCCTGCGCCTGTCCGAGCTGACCGGCCTCGACCTGGCGCAGCTGGACCTGGCCGCCGGGCTGGTACGGGTGCTCGGCAAGGGCGGCAAGATCCGCGAGCTGCCGGTCGGGCGCAAGGCGCGCGAAGCGCTGCAGGCCTGGCTGGCGCTGCGCCGCGGCGTCGCCGTCGACCAGGCGCTGTTCATCGGCCAGCGCGGCCAGCGCCTCAGCCCGCGCGCGGTGCAGCTGCGCGTGCGCCAGGCCGGGGTGCGCGAGCTGGGCCAGCACCTGCACCCGCACATGCTGCGCCACAGCTTCGCCAGCCACCTGCTGGAGTCCTCCCAGGACCTGCGCGCCGTGCAGGAGCTGCTCGGCCACGCCGACATCGGCACCACGCAGATCTACACCCACCTGGACTTCCAGCACCTGGCCAAGGTCTACGACCAGGCCCACCCGCGCGCGCACCGGCGCAGCGCCGATGGAACGGGCGAGGACAGCGACGAGCACGGCCCGGACTGAGCTGCGCCGGTATGATAAAAAGGTCGACCAAAGAACTCGGCCTTGCCGGCCGCAACGGAGCCCGCCCTTGACCCTGCGCCTGATCATCTTCGACCTCGACGACACCCTGTGGGATTCCCCGCCGGTGCTGCTGTCGGCCGAAGCCGCGCTGCAGCGCTGGCTGGACCAGCACGCGCCCGCCCTGGGCGGCGATGCCGGCCCGCGGATCCGCGCCAATCGCCAGTGGCTGCTGGAGCAGGAGCCGACGCTCAGCGTGCGCATCAGCGAGCTGCGCCAGCGCGCCCTGCAGCGCAGCCTGCAGCAGGTTGGCTACCCGCCGGCGCAGGCCGCCGAGTTGGCGGCAGGAGCCTTCGCACATTTCCTCGCCGCGCGCCAGCAGGTCGAGCTGTTCCCCGAGGTGCGTCCGACCCTGGAGCGCCTGGCCGGCCAGTTCACCCTGGGCGTGCTGACCAACGGCAACGCCGACGTGCAGCGCATCGGCATCGCCGGCTACTTCCGCTTCGCCTTCCGCGCCGAACAGCTCGGCGTGAGCAAGCCCGATCCGCGCGCCTTCCACGCCGTGCTGCAGCACGCCGGCGTCGCGGCCGAGCAGGCCGTGCACGTCGGCGACCACCCGCGCGACGACATCCACGGCGCCCAGTCCGCCGGGCTGCGCGCCGTGTGGGTCAACCCGCAGGGCAAGCCCTGGGAGGGCGAGCGGGCGCCAGATGCGCAGATCGCCAGCCTGGCCGAACTGCCGGCGCGGCTGGCGCGCTGGCAGCACGGGGGCTGACGGCGGATGCACGAGCCCGCCGCCGCCCACCCGGCCACCCCACCAGCGCGGCCCGCCCCCCTGCTGCTCCTGCTGCCGGCACTGGCGCTGCTCGGCGGGCTGCTGGCCGGCGGCATCCAGGCGGGCGGCCTGCTCGCCGGGGTGCTGTTCGCCCTCTGGGTCCTCCGCGGCGCGGCGCACCTGCCCTACCGGCCATGGCTGGGCGGCGTGCTGCTGGGCGGCCTGCTGCTGGGCGCCCACCTGCTGCCCGGCTTCACCGCGCTGCCGCTCGCCGCGCCGCGGCCGATCAGCCCGGATGCCGCGCCCTACGCCCTGAAGCTGAACTGGGACAAGCTGCTGCTCGGCGCCACCCTGCTGGGCTGGTGGTGGCGCCAGCCCCCCCCGGCCCGGCCACGTCCGGGGCGCGCCTGGCCGGGCGCGCTGGCCACCCTGTTCGGCGTGCCGTTGCTGGCGCTGGCCCTGGGCCTGGTGGCCTGGCAGCCGAAGTGGCCGGCCGAGCTGGCGGTATGGCTGGCGGTGAATCTCGGGGTGAGCGTGCTGGCCGAGGAGCTGCTGTTTCGCGGCGTACTGCAGGGCGCGCTGGTCGCCCGCCTCGGCCCGGCGCGCGGCATCGCGCTGACCGCCGGCCTGTTCGGCCTGGCCCACCTGCCGCTCAGCCCGCTGTTCGCCCTGCTCGCCGCTGTCGCCGGCCTGGGCTACGGCTGGGTCCTCCAGCTGTCCGGGCGCCTGGGCGCGGCGGTGCTGCTGCACGCGGCGGTCAACCTGCTGCACTTCCTGCTGCTGAGCTATCCGCTGCGCCTCGCCTGAACGGCGGACAACGAAAAAGGGCGACCCGCCGGGGTCGCCCTTTTTCGTTGTCGTCCGTCGATCGCTGGCGATCAGATGGGCCGGCTGCCGTACTTGCTGTCCGGCTTCTTCGGCGGATCGGCAACCACGTTGGATTCGATTTCCTGAACCTTGCCGCCGCGCGCGAGGAACTCCTCCATCGCCCGGGCCAGCGCATCGCGCTCCTTCTGCTTGGCCTCGATCGACGGCAGCTCTTCCGGCTCGGCTTCCTTCTTGCCCTTCTTGGCTACCGGCGCCGGCGCCTCGTCATCGCTGTCGCCGTCGTCATCCGGTGCGGCACCCAGCTCTTCCTCCGCCTCCTCGGCGCCTTCCAACTCGTCTTGTTCCAGATCTTCTTCGCTCATGATGGACCCCACGGTGCTGCAACAACAGGTTGGTTATGGCCCGCCCGCGTCGCGGCTGCGCGCGGGCGATGCAAATTCGCGAGGGCTCGCCGGAGTGCCGCTAGGCGGCACCGGCAGGCAAGGCCGGCGGCCCCGATGGCGCGCATTCTAGCGCGGCGCCAGAAAAAGCAAAGGGCACCTTCCGGTGCCCTTGCATTCAAGCAGATCCATCGGCTCGCGCCAGTGGTCCGCCACCGGAGGGGGCGCCACGGTGGGCGCCCGCCACGCTCAGAGGTTGTAGCCGCGCTCGTTGTGCTCGGAGAGGTCGAGACCGACGGTCTCGCCTTCCTCGCTGACGCGCAGGCCGATCAGCAGATCCAGCACCTTGAGGATCACGAAGGTGACGATGGCGGTGTAGACCACGGTGAAGGCCACGCCCTTGAACTGGGTGAACAGCTGGGCGCCGATGTCTTCCACGGTGCCGAAGCCGCCCAGGGCCGGTGCGGCGAACACGCCGGTCAGCAGGGCGCCGACGATGCCGCCGATGCCGTGCACGCCGAAGGCGTCCAGCGAGTCGTCATAGCCCAGCTTGCGCTTGAGGCTGGTGGCGCAGAAGAAGCAGATCACGCCGGAGGACAGGCCGATCACCAGGGCGCCCATCGGGCCGGCGGTACCGGCGGCCGGGGTGATGGCGACCAGACCGGCAACCACGCCGGAGGCGATGCCCAGGGCGCTGGGTTTGCCGTGGCTGACCCACTCGGCGAACATCCAGGCCAGTGCCGCGGCGGCGGTGGCGATCTGGGTGACCAGCATGGCCATGCCGGCGGTGCCGTTGGCGGCGGCGGCGGAGCCGGCGTTGAAGCCGAACCAGCCGACCCACAGCATGCCCGCGCCGATCAGGGTGTAGCCGAGGTTGTGCGGCGCCATGTGGCTGGTCGGGTAGCCCTTGCGCTTGCCCAGCACCAGGCAGGCGACCAGGCCGGCGATACCGGCGTTGATGTGCACCACGGTGCCGCCGGCGAAGTCCAGCACACCCCAGTCCCACATCAGGCCACCGACGCCGCTCCACACCATATGGGCGATCGGCGCGTAGACCACGGTGAACCACAGGCCGGAGAAGATCAGCATGGCGGAGAACTTCATGCGCTCGGCGAAGGCACCGACGATCAGCGCCGGGGTGATGATGGCGAAGGTCATCTGGAAGGTGATGAACACGCTTTCCGGGAACAGCGCGGTGGCCGAGGTCAGGCCGTTGGCGGTCAGGCCGCTGAGGAACGCCTTGGACAGGCCGCCGACGAACGAGCTGAGGTTGACCACCCCCTGCTCCATGCCGGTGGTATCGAAGGCCAGGCTGTAGCCGTAGATGACCCACAGCACGCTGATCAGGCCGGTGATGGCGAAGCACTGCATCATCACCGAGAGAATGTTCTTGGCGCGGACCATGCCGCCGTAGAACAGGGCCAGGCCGGGGACGGTCATGAACAGCACCAGCGCGGTGGAGATCAGCATCCATGCCGTGTCGCCGCTGTTCAGGGTGGGGGTTGCCTCTTCGGCAGCCAGCGCCAGACCGGGGCTGGCGAGGGACAGCAGGGCTCCTAGCCCTGCGATTTTGCGCAGAGTCATCGTGTTACTCCTGGGGCGTTGGGTTCGGTGGAGTAGTTGTAGGTGCAGCGGCGCGGTTTAGATCGCGTCGGTGCCGGTCTCGCCGGTGCGGATGCGGATGGCCTGCTCGAGATTGACCACGAAGATCTTGCCGTCGCCGATCTTGCCGGTGTTGGCCGCCTTGGTGATGGCGTCGATGACCGCATCCAGCTGATCGTCGGCGATCGCCACCTCGATCTTCACCTTGGGCAGGAAATCGACCACGTATTCGGCGCCGCGATACAGCTCGGTGTGCCCCTTCTGCCGTCCGAAGCCCTTGACCTCGGTGACGGTGATGCCCTGTACGCCGATTTCCGACAGCGATTCGCGCACGTCGTCGAGCTTGAATGGCTTGATGATGGCAGTGACTAGCTTCATGAAAGTTTCTCCCGTAATGGTGAACTTGCCCCAGGAACAACGAACCCATGACAAGTCTAAGCGCAGAGTCCGGCATTTGTAACGCGCCGCCACCTGGGCGGCGCCGGCAAATTCGAGGCCGGCCGGCGAGTTCCGGGAAAGCGCTCCTCTGCTTTCCCCTGCCGCACCGCAGTGGCACTCCGGCACCGGCAGGGAATTTCCTGCAGAAAGCTTGCCAGTTTTGCGAACCGGCTGATTTCTGACGCTTTTTGGGCCACTCACAGGGGCGGCCGGAAAACCGGTCAAGATTTGCGCACCACGGCAGTGCCCTGCATCCCCCTATCGCGCAAAAAACGGGCAGATCGCGCGGCCGGAATGCCCGCGCACGGCGCACGGTGCCGGCGGCGCTTTCTGCTAGACTGCCCGCCTCTGTCTGTACGGAATGCCACAATGCTGCCGCCGAAAGCCGTTCTCGATCTGTTCGCCAGCCAGGCCAGCCGCCTGTTCGGCGCCGACTCGCCGCTGCCCCGCGCCGAACTGGAAGCCCAGTTCAAGGCCCTGCTGCAGGGGGCCTTCGGCAAGCTGGACCTGGTCGGCCGCGACGAGTTCGACGCCCAGATGGCGGTGCTGGCCCGCACCCGCGCCCGCCTGGAAGCCCTCGAGGCGCGGGTGGCGGAACTGGAAGCCCGCCTGGAGCCGCCGCACCAATAAGGCTCGCCCGGCGGGACAACCGATCAAGGAGTGATCATGTCCCTCGCCATCGTCCACAGCCGCGCCCAGCTCGGCCTCGACGCCCCGGCGGTCAGCGTCGAGGCGCACCTGGCCAACGGCCTGCCCTCGCTGGCCCTGGTCGGCCTGCCGGAAACCGCCGTGCGCGAGAGCAAGGATCGCGTGCGCAGCGCGATCCAGAGCTGCGGCTTCGACTTCCCCAACCGCCGCATCACCCTCAACCTGGCGCCCGCCGACCTGCCCAAGGACGGCGGGCGCTTCGACCTGGCCATCGCCCTCGGCCTGCTCGCCGCCAGCGACCAGCTGCCCGCCGCCGCGCTGGAGCAGGTCGAATGCCTCGGCGAACTGGCCCTCTCCGGCGCCCTGCGCCCGCTCAAGGGCGTGCTGCCGGCGGCACTGGCCGCCCGCGCCGCCGGCCGCGCCCTGCTGGTGCCGCGGGCCAACGCCGAGGAGGCCTGCCTGGCCTCCGGCCTGACCGTCTACGCCGCTGACCACCTGCTGGAAGTGGTCGCCCACCTCGCCGGACACACGCCGCTGGCGCCCTGCGTCGCCGGGGAGCGGCCGAGCGACGCACCAATATGGGGCGACATCGCCGAGGTACAGGGTCAGCTGGCCGCCAAGCGTGCCCTGCTGGTCGCCGCGGCCGGCCGCCACAACCTGTTGCTCAGCGGGGCGCCGGGCACCGGCAAGACCCTGCTGGCCAGCCGCCTGCCCGGCCTGCTGCCGCCGCTGAGCGAGGCCGAGGCGCTGGAGGTCGCCGCCATCCATTCGGTGGCCGGCCTCGCCCCGCTGAACGGCTGGCCGCCGCGGCCGTTCCGCCAGCCGCACCACAGCGCCTCCGGGCCGGCGCTGGTCGGCGGCGGCAGCCGGCCGCGGCCCGGCGAGATCAGCCTGGCGCACCATGGCGTGCTGTTCCTCGACGAGCTGCCGGAGTTCGACCGCAAGGTCCTGGAGGTGCTGCGCGAGCCGCTGGAAAGCGGCGAGATCGTCATCGCCCGCGCCCAGGACAAGCTGCGCTTCCCAGCGCGCTTCCAACTGGTGGCGGCGATGAATCCTTGTCCCTGCGGCTATCTCGGCGACGCCGAGCAGCGCTGCCGCTGCACCCCGGAGCAGGTGCAGCGCTACCGGGCGCGGCTGTCCGGGCCGCTGCTCGACCGCATCGACCTGCACCTCGCGGTGCGCCGCGAACCGACCCGCCTGCACGCCGGCGCCGAGGGGCCGGACAGCGCCACGCTGGCCGGCCAGGTCGCCGCCGCCCAGCAGCGCCAGTTCGCCCGCCAGGGCGGCGCCAACGCCCACCTCGACCTGCCCGGCCTGCAGCGCCACTGCGCCCTCGCCGAAGCCGACCGCCAGTGGCTGGAGGCCGCCGGCGAGCGCCTGCGCCTGTCGCTGCGCGCCCTGCACCGGGTGCTCAAGGTCGCGCGCACCCTGGCCGACCTGGAGGGCCGGGAACGGATCGAACGCGCCCAGCTGGCCGAGGCCCTGCAATACCGCGCGCCCGGCGCGGGCGGCTGAGCCGGGCAGGCCGCTGGCGGCGGCGCGCCGGCCGGAACCGCCCGCGCTTCCTGCTGCCGCGCCGGGCGGTGTAGACTTTGTTCAGTTTGTGAACAGCCCGAGGCTCAAGCCATGTCCACCACCCTTCGCTGCCTGCCCCTGCTGGTGATGCTGCTGCTCGGCGCCTGCCAGAGTGCGCCGCCGCACCGCGCGGACGCCGCGCAGCCGGTGGCGCCGAGCGCGACCCCGGAGCCCACGGCGGAGCAGGCCCTGGCCCGGCAGTTCGAGCAGCAACTGGCGGCCGGCGAGCTGGACAACGCCACGCTCACCTTCAACCGCCTGCGCCGGCTGGGCGATACGGCGAGCGCCGAGGGTTACCGGCAGCTGCTCGCCGATGCCTGGCTGCAGCGCAGCCAGCAGGCCCTGGAGAAGGGCGACCTGAATGCCGCCACCGCGGCGCTGGCCAACGCCCGGGCGCTGATGCCCAAGGCGCCGGCGCTGACCAACGGCCTCGGCGGCGCCCTGCAACCCAGCGCCCCGGCCGCAGCGCCGCAGTAAGCCACACCTTGGCCCTCGGCTATATCGATAGTCACCGAGAGCATTTTTCGCGATAAGCCAGGACGGCTACACTGCCGGCCGAGCCACAGTCGCGCCGGCGCAGCGTCCCGCTGTCCGCGCGCCAGCCACAAGGTTGCCCCGTGATCGAATTCGACCGCGTCCACAAGACGTACCAGGCCAACGGCCGGGCGATCGCCGCCCTGCAGGCCACCAGCCTGCGGATCGAGGCCGGCGAGATCTTCGGCCTGATCGGCCACTCCGGCGCCGGCAAGAGCACCCTGCTGCGCCTGATCAACCGTCTCGAGGAGCCCTCCGGCGGGCGCATCCGGATCGACGGCACGGACGTCACCGCCCTCGATGCCGCCGGCCTGCGCCGCCTGCGCCGGCAGATCGGCATGATCTTCCAGCACTTCAACCTGCTCGCCTCGCAGACCGTGGCGGCCAACGTCGCCCTGCCGCTGCAACTGGCCGGCGAGCTGCCGCGCGCCGCGATCGCCGCGCGGGTCGCCGCCCTGCTCGCGCGGGTCGGCCTCGCCGAGCACGCCGACCAGTATCCGGCGCAGCTCTCTGGCGGGCAGAAACAGCGCGTCGGCATCGCCCGCGCGCTGGCCACCGGGCCGCAGATCCTGCTGTGCGACGAGGCGACCAGCGCCCTCGACCCGCAGACCACTGCCCAGGTGCTGCAGCTGCTCGCCGAGCTCAACCGCGAGCTGGGCCTGACCATCGTGCTGATCACCCACGAGATGGAGGTGATCCGCCGGGTGTGCGACCGCGTGGCGGTGCTCGACGGCGGCGCGGTCGTCGAACAGGGCACGGTGGCCGAGGTGTTCCTCCATCCGCAGCACCCGACCACCCGGCGCTTCGTCCGCGAAGCCGAACACATCGACGAAGCCGCCCAGCACGACGACTTCGCCCAGGTGCCGGGGCGCCTGCTGCGCCTGACCCTGCGCGGCGCGGCCACCTACGCGCCGCTGCTCGGGCGCATCGCCCGCGAGACCGGGGTCGACTACAGCATCCTCGCCGGGCGCATCGACCGCATCAAGGACGCCCCCTACGGCCAGCTGACCCTGGCCCTCAGCGGCGGCGACGCCGAGGCCGCGCTGGCGCTGCTCGCCGCCGCCGAGGTGCAGGTGGAGGTCTTGCGCTGATGCTCGAACGCCTGCTGCCCAACGTGTTCTGGCCGGAAATCGGCCAGGCCAGCCTCGACACCCTGGCCATGCTCGGCGGCGCGCTGCTGTTCAGCGTGCTGCTCGGCCTGCCGCTCGGCGTGCTGCTGTTCCTCAGCGCGCCGCGCCAGCTGGCCGCGCGGCCGGCGCTGTACCGCCTGCTGACCCTGGTGGTCAACGTGCTGCGCGCGGTGCCCTTCGTCATCCTGCTGATCCTCATGCTGCCGCTGACCGAGCTGCTGGTCGGCACCTCGCTGGGCGCGCTCGGCGCCATCCCGCCGCTGGTGGTCGGCGCCACGCCGCTGTTCGCCCGGCTCACCGAGACGGCGCTGCGCGAGGTCGACCGCGGCATCCTCGAGGCGCTGCAGGCGATGGGCGCGACCACCCGGCAGATCGTCTTCCGCGCCCTGCTGCCGGAGGCGCGCCCGGGCCTGCTCGCCGCCCTCACCGTCACCGCCATCACCCTGGTGTCCTACACCGCGATGTCCGGGCTGATCGGCGGCGGCGGCCTCGGCGACCTGGCGGTGCGCTACGGTTACCAGCGCTACCAGCCGGACGTCATGGCGGTCACCGTGCTCCTGCTGCTGGTCCTGGTGCAGGCGCTGCAGAGCCTCGGCGACCGCCTGGTGCGGCGCTTCTCGCGCAAATGACCGTTCGAACAAGGAGTCCCCGATGAAACGACTGCTGGCCGCCCTGGCCCTGTGCGCCGCCTGCTCCGCGCAGGCGGAAACCCTCAGCGTCGCCGCCACGCCGGTGCCGCACGCCGAGCTGCTGGAGTTCGTCAAGCCGCTGCTGGCCCGGCAGGGGGTGGAGCTGCAGGTGCGGGTGTTCACCGACTACGTGCAGCCCAACCTGCAGGTGCAGCAGAAGCGCCTGGACGCCAACTTCTTCCAGCACCGGCCGTACCTCGACGAGTTCAACGCCAGCCGCAAGAGCGACCTGGTGGCGGTGACCGGCGTGCACATCGAGCCGTTCGGCGCTTACTCCTCCAAGTTCAAGAGCCTCGCCGAGCTGCCCGACGGCGCCAGCGTGGCCATCCCCAACGACGCCACCAAGGGCGGCCGCGCACTGCTGCTGCTGGCCAAGGCCGGGCTGATCACCCTCAAGGACGGCAGCGGCATCACCGCCACGCCCAGGGACATCGCCGGCAATCCCAAGCACCTGCAGGTGCGCGAGCTGGAAGCGGCGACCCTGCCGCGCGTGCTCAAGCAGGTCGACCTGGCGCTGATCAACACCAACTACGCCCTGGCCGCCGGCCTCAACCCGGTCAAGGACGCCCTGGCCATCGAGGGCAACGACTCGCCCTACGTCAACGTGCTGGTCGCCCGCCCGGACAACCGCGACAGCGACGCCGTGCAGAAGCTCGCCGCGGCGCTGCACAGCCCGGAGGTGAAGCAGTTCATCGCCGACAAGTACCACGGCGCGGTGCTGCCGGCGTTCTGATCGCCGTCCGGCGCCGGAAACACGCAGCCCCCGCAGTGCGGGGGCTGCGTGCCTCCGGCCTCAGCCGAAGAACCAGTAGCAGACGCCGATGGCCGCCAGCACCCCGGCCAGGTCGGCGAGCAGGGCGCAGCCCACCGCGTGGCGGGCGCGCTGGATGCCGACCGCGCCGAAGTACACCGCCAGCACGTAGAAGGTGGTCTCGGTGCTGCCCTGCACGGTGGCGGCGAGCAGCGCCGGGAAGCTGTCGACGCCGTGGCTCTGCATGGTCTCGATCAGCATCGCGCGCGCCGCGCTGCCGGAGAACGGCTTGACCAGCGCGGTGGGCAACGCATCGACGAAGCGCGCGTCCCAGCCGCCCCAGGCGACCAGCGCGCGGATGCCGTCGAGGCCGAACTCCAGCGCCCCGGAGGCGCGCAGCACGCCCACCGCGCAGAGCATCGCCACCAGGTAGGGCAGCAGGTTCTTCGCCACCTCGAAGCCTTCCTTGGCACCCTCGACGAACGCCTCGTAGACCGGCACCCGCTTGACCGCGCCGAACAGCAGGAAGGCGAGGATCAGGCCGAACAGGGTCAGGTTGCCGAGCAGCGCGGACAGCGCCGCCAGCGCGCTGGCCGACAGCCCGCCGAGGAAGGCCATGAAGGCGCCCAGGCCCAGCGCCACGCCGCCGAGCCAGAGCAGCACCAGCGGGTCGTGCAGGCGCAGGCGCTGCATGAACGCCACGCTGAGCAGGCCGGTGAGGGTCGAGGCGCTGGTGGCGAGGAGGATCGGCAGGAACACCAGGGTCGGGTCCTGGGCGCCCTGCTGCACCCGGTACATGAAGATCGACACCGGCAGCAGGGTCAGCGACGAGGCGTTGAGCACCAGGAACAGGATCTGCGCGTTGCTCGCCGTGGTCGGGCTGGGGTTGAGCTCCTGCAGCGCGCGCATCGCCTTGAGGCCGATCGGCGTGGCGGCGTTGTCCAGGCCGAGGGCGTTGGCGGTGAAGTTGAGGGTGATCAGCCCCAGCGCCGGATGGCCGCTGGGCACCTCCGGCATCAGCCGGCGGAACAGCGGCGCCAGCAGCACCGCGAGGCGCTCGACCAGCCCGGCGCGCTCGGCGATGCGCAGGAAGCCCAGCCACAGGGTCAGGGTGCCGAACAGCACCACCATCACCTCGACCGACAGCTTGGCCATGGCGAACAGGCTCTCGACCATGGCGGCGAACACCCCGGCGTCGCCGCCGAGCAGCCAGCGGCTGAAGGCGGCGACGGCCGCGACGACGAAAAATCCCAGCCACAGCGCGTTGAGCATGGACAGTTCCCCCGGAAGTGGCGACGGATGATAGCCGGCAGCCCAGCCACGGTCACCCGTCCGGCCGGCGGCGCGCCAGCCGCCTGCTAGGCTGAACGGGCACAGTCCCCTCTGGAGTCCTGCCGATGAAAAAGATTCTGGTGCTGTACTACTCGATGTACGGGCATATCGAGCAGATGGCCGAGGCGGTGGCGGCCGGCGCCGCCGGCGTGCCCGGCGTCGCGGTGACCCTCAAGCGCGTGCCGGAGACCATGCCCGAGGACCTGGCGCGCCAGGCCGGCGCCAAGCTGGACCAGAAGGCGGCGCTGGCCAGCCCGCAGGAACTGGCCGACTACGACGCCATCCTGTTCGGCACGCCGACGCGCTTCGGCAACATGGCCGGACAGATGCGCACCTTCCTCGACCAGACCGGCGGGCTGTGGGTGAAGGGCGCGCTGATCGGCAAGCTCGCCAGCGTGTTCACCTCCACCGGCACCGGCGGCGGCGGGGAAACCACCATCACCTCGTTCTGGAACACCCTGGCGCACCACGGCATGCTGATCGTCGGCCTGCCCTACAGTGCCCCGGAGCTGAGCGACATCAGCGAGCTGCGCGCCGGCTCGCCCTACGGCGCGGCGACCATCGCCGGTGCCGACGGCTCGCGCCAGCCCAGCGCCAAGGAGCTGGCCCTGGCGCGCTTCCAGGGCGAGCACGTGGCGAAGCTGGCGGTGCGCCTGCAGTAGTCGTCCGGCGCGGCGCCTTGCGCGAGGCATAAAAAAGCCCGAGCCCATACGGGCTCGGGCGGGGTTCCGCGGCGCACGGCTCTCGAGGATCGCCCGAGGACGGCCGCGGACCGACCCGGACGGTCAGTCGCGGGCCAGGCAGTTGTCCACGTTCCAGCCGTACAGCCAGTCCATCGCGTTGTAGAACTGCTCGGCGGTGCGGCCCTTCCACAGATCGTTGCGGATCAGCCGCTCGACGCCCTTGGCGTGGTAGAGACGGCCCATTTCGCGGCCGGACAGCACGATGCGACCGGTGCGGGTGATGCGCGAGCGCTGGTACAGGTCCAGGGCCTTGTCCCAGTCGTTGCCGTGCACGCGCAGCGCCTCGCCCAGGGTCACCGCGTCTTCCAGGGCCATGCAGGCGCCCTGCGCCATGTACTGGGTGGTCGGGTGGGCGGCGTCGCCGAGCAGGGTGGCGCGACCGAAGGTCCACTGCGGGATCGGCTCGCGGTCCGCGGTGGCCCAGCGCTTCCAGCTCTTCGGCAGCTCGATCAGCTGGCGGGCCTTCGGGCAGATGCCCTGGAAGTAGCTTTCCACTTCGTCCTTGCTGCCCTCGGTCACGCCCCACTCTTCCTGCTGGCGGCTGTGGAAGGTCACCACGATGTTGTACTGCTCGCCGCCGCGCAGAGGGTAGTGCACCAGGTGGCAGTGCGGGCCGGCCCACAGGCTGGCGGCGTTCCAGCGCAGATCCTCGGGGAACTCGTCCTTGTCGACCACGGCACGGTACACCACGTGGCCGGTGACGCGGGCCGGGTCGTTGACGTAGGTCTGGCGCACCACGGAGCGCACACCGTCGGCACCGATCAGGGCGACGCCCTGGAAGGCGTTGCCGTGCTGGTCATACACGGTGACGCTGTCGGCGCCCTGCTCGATGCGCTCGACGCGGGTGTCGGTCTTGAATTCGACCCGGCCGGTTTCCTGGGCGCCCTCCAGCAGCGACAGGTGTACGTCGACGCGGTGGATCACCGCGTAGGGGTTGCCGAAGCGCTGGCGGAAGGCTTCGTCGGTGGGGATCTTGCCGATCTGGTATTCGTCGATGGCGTCGTGCATCACCATGTAATCGGTGAACACCGCGCGGCTGCGCGCCTTGTCGCCGACGCCGAGGGCGTCGAAGGCATGGAACGCGTTCGGGCCCAGCTGGATGCCGGCACCGATCTCGCCGATCTCGGCGGCTTGCTCGAGCACCAGGACCTGGAAGCCCTGACGGACCAGCGCCAGCGAAGCTGCCAGACCGCCGATGCCGCCGCCGACCACGATTACAGGGAGTTGCTGATTCATTACGGTTTCCTCGCCCCATTCAGGGTTGTGCAGTGTGCGGGGATGCAGCCCCCGCCAGGCCTGCCGGTTGGCGCAGGCCAGGGGTTCTTGTTGGTGATGCCGCCGTTCAGCCTGGCGATCAGCCAAACACTTCGTAGATGCCGAGCTTGCGGTGCAGCGGAGCGTCGTCGACCATGAACAGGTAGGCCGGCTCGCTGGCCGAGGCGTTGCTCAGGGTCACCTCGGCGTGGGTCGGGATCGCCAGGGTGTCGGCGGCGCCGAACTGGTGGCGGGCAGCGTCCACCACGGCACAGCCGGCGCCCTCGACCACATGCACCACCCCCGAGGCCGAGCGGCGCGGCAGGCGGATCGCCTCACCGGGGCGCAGCATGATCGCGGAGAAGCCCAGGGTCGGCAGGCATTCGGCGCCGGTTTCCGGGTTGACGTAGGCCAGCTGCACCAGCTCGCCGGACGCGGTTACCGCCGCCAGCTGCTGCAGCGACTCGCGCACGTCCCGCCACGGGAAACGCAGCAGGGGGTATTGGCTGGGCTTGCGGTCCAGCGCGCCGTAGGGCAGCAGGCCGCCCTGGCGATAGCGCGCAGTGCAGGTGCCGACCGCCTTGTCGATGACCTGCGCTTCCTCGCCATCGATGCAGTAGGACGCATCCATGCCGTAGATCAGCGGCAGGTCGAGGGCGTCGAGCCACACCACCGGGCCTTCGCCTTCATGGCCGTGCTCGTGCCACAGGCCGGGCGGGGTCAGGATCAGGTCGCCCTTTTCCATCGGCAGTTTTTCGCCGTTGACCACGGTGAAGCCGCCGTTGCCTTCGATCACGAAGCGCACCGCCGACGGCGAGTGCTTGTGGTTGGGCGCGGTTTCACCGGGCTGGATCAGCTGCAGGCCGATGTAGATGGAGGCGGTCGCCTGCATGTTTTCCAGGCCCAGGCCCGGGTTGCAGAGCACCAGCACGCGGCGCTCGGCCTTCTCGATGGGGGTGAGCTCGCCGGCGCGGAGCAGGTCGGGGCGCACGTCGGCGTAGCGCCACATCACCGGCTGGGTCCGGCGGGCAGGCTTGCCATAGGGCAGCACGGCGCGCAGCGAGGGCCACAGCGGCAGGGTGTTGTTGGATACCAGCTTCTCGTAGTACTCCTTCGGCAGGTCTTCCACAGTACCCAGATTCATTCCGCTCATGCTCGAACCCCTGTTTTGGCTGTCTTGTTGATTGGTGCAGGCGGCCCTGGCCTTGCTAGGCTGCGGCCCCGGCCTGCGACAGGCGCCCAGTATTTGTTCCATATGGAATGATGTCAATTAGGCCAAAATTGACTTTTGTCAGTTTTTTATGGGTTTTGCTGGCAAAACCGACCAAAGACTAAGAAGAAATTTCTTCCAAAAGGAATTACGGTGCTGGAACTTGAGAATTTCGTGCCCTACCTGCTGCACCAGACCCACCTGGCGGTGCTGCGCACCTTCGAACACCGGCTGACGCCCCTCGGCCTGACCCTGCCGCAATGGCGGGTGCTGGCCGCCCTCGCGCAGCACCAGCAGCTGCGCTTCGGCGAACTGGCCAAGGTCACCGGCCAGGAGCCGCCCACCCTGGTGCGCCTGCTCGGGGTCATGGAGGAACGGCAGCTGACCCGACGGATTGCCTCGGCCACCGACAAGCGGGCTACCGACGTCGAGCTGACCGCCGCCGGCTGGGCGCTGGCCGGCGATATCCTGCCGCAGGCCCAGGCCGTGGAAGACAAGGCACTGGCCGGCTTCAGCGCGGACGAGATCGAATTCCTGCGCCGCCTGCTGCGCCGGGTGCAGGCCAACGCCGAGGCCTGACCGGCCGGGGGCGCCGCCGCCCCAGCATAAAAAAGCCCGCCTTGCGGCGGGCAACCCTGTCGTGCTCGGTGGAAAATCTGCCGCCTGTCCGGCACTCAGAACAGGCTGAGGGTGTAGCTGAGGATCAGGCGGTTCTCGTCGATGTCGGTGCGGTAGTTGGAACGCGCCGTGACGTTGCGCACCCGCACGCTGAAGTTCTTCAGCGGCCCGCTCTGCACCACGTAGGCGAGGTCCAGGTCGCGCTCCCAGTCCTTGCCCTCGTAGCGCGGCCCGCCGCCATTGGCGGACTGCGCATCGACGTTGTCGCCGCTGATGTAGCGCACCGTACTGGTCAGGCCGGGCAGGCCGAGGCCGGTGAAGTCGTAGTCGTAGCGCAGCTGCCAGGAACGCTCGTCGGCCGAGGCGAACTCGTAGGTCGGCACCTCGTTGCCCAGCGGCGAGACGGCGACGAACAAGCGCGGGAAGCCGGTCGTGCCGTACATGCCCTGGTAGCCGGCGTAGACGGTGTGCGCTCCGTACTTGGCCGACAGCAGCGAGTAGAACGCCTGGTTGTCGATCTTGCCGATCAGGTGTTTGCCGTCCTCGCGGGAGTCGAAGTAGCCGAGGTTGGCGCCGAAGGTCCACGAGCCGACCGGCAGGCTGTGCTTGAGGCCGACGAAGTGCTGGTGGTAGAGATCCTCCAGCTGGCCGTACCAGGCGCTGGCGGTGGTGCGGTTCTGATTGAAGGCGTAGTCGCCGCCGGCGTAGCTGAAGCTGTCGCCAGTGATCAGCTGCTTCCGTGAATCGCGCTTGGGCGCGTAGCCGACGATGGCGCCGATATCCTCGGTGCCCGCCTCGCTACGCAGCTTGATGGAGCTCAGATGGCCGGCCTGCAGGGTCAGCCCGGTGATCTCCGCGGAGCTGATCGAGACGCCCTGGTAGGTGTTGGGCAGCAGGCGGTTGTCGGTGTAGGTCAGCACCGGCACGTTGGGCTGCAGCTCGCCGGCCTTCAGCTCGGTCTTCGACAGCTTGACCTTGCCGGTCAGGCCCAGCCGGCTGTAGTCGTCCGCGGCGGTCTTCCCGTAGGCCCCAGGCAGCAGGCCGCTGCCGGCGCGGTCGGGGCTGCTGTCGAGCTTGATGCCGAGCAGGCCGATGGCGTCGACACCGAAGCCGACCGGCCCGGGGGTATAGCCGGACTTGAAGTTGAGGATGAAGCCCTGCGCCCACTCTTCGGTCTTGGACTGCTTGCTGGGACCGACGATGTCGGAGTAGTCGCGGCTGAAGTAGTAGTTGCGCGCCTGCAGGGTCGCCGTGGCGTCCTTGAAGAAGCCGCTCTCGGCCGCGCCGGCAGCAGCCGGCAGGCCCAGGACGATACCAGCGGACAGCAGGAGGCGGCCCATCGGAGGATGCGGTTTGTTGTTCATCGCTTGGCTCTTGTTTTTGTTATCGATCGTGCGTTTCACCCGCCGCCAGGGCTGGCGGACGGTCGTCTGCGGCCCGGCTGGCACGCCAACCGGGCGGCAAGCGGCGCGGGCATGACGGCGCGCCGCCATGCCCGACCTGCTCGGCAGCTCCTCAGGCGGCTTCCGCCTTGCCGGCGACGGCGCGGGCCGGAGCGGCCTCCCAGTTGAAGCCGAACACCAGCATGGCCAGCGCGGCGATCGCCCCCGGCAGGGCGAAGGCCATGAAGTTGTACTGCAGCGGCAGGCTGATGCCGACCAGCGCGCCGCCGAGCAGCGGGCCGACGATGGCGCCGTTGCGGCCGATGCCCGAGGCCCAGCCGAGGCCGGTGGAGCGGATGGTCAGCCCGTAGAACTGCGCGGCGCAGGCATAGAGGAGGATCTGCGAGCCGATGGTGGTGGCGCCGGCGATGGCGATCAGGGTGTAGAGCACCGGGGTCGGGCTCTTGAAGCCGAGCAGGGTGATGGCGATCGCGCCCACGGCGAAGAACACCGCCAGCACGCGCGGCAGGTTGAGCCGGTCGCCCAGCCAGCCGCCGAAGATCGCGCCGAACACCGAGCCGACGTTCAGGGCGACGAGGAACGACAGGCTGGAGCCGAGGCTGTAGCCGGCGCTGGCCATCAGCTTGGGCAGCCAGGAGCTCAGCGCATAGACCATCAGCAGGCAGCAGAAGAACGCCAGCCAGAGCATCAGGGTGCGCACGGCGCGGCCCTCGCGGAACAGTTCGAGCACGGCGACGCCCTTGCCCTTCGCCTCACCCATTTCCAGCACGTCGTCGGCCTGCAGCGCGCAGCTGGGGTCGACGCGCTTGAGCAGCGCGCGGGCCTGTTCGCCGCGGCCCTGGCGGACCAGGAAGCCGACCGACTCGGGGAGGAACAGCAGGATCAGCGGCAGCAGCACCAGCGGCACGGCGGCGGCGAAGAACATCGCCTGCCAGCCGAACGCCGGCAGCATGTAGATGCCGATGCCGGCGGAGAGCATGCCGCCCACCGCGTAGCCGCTGAACATGATGGCGACCAGGGTGCTGCGCAGGCGCTTGGGCGCGTACTCGTTCATCAGCGCCACGGCGTTGGGCATCAGGCCGCCGCAGCCGAGGCCGGCGACGAAGCGCAGCAGGCCGAACTCGGTCGGGTCGCTGGCGAAGCCGTTGAGCACGGTGGAGCCGCTGAACAGCACGAAGCAGATGGCGATGCCCTTCTTGCGGCCGATCTTGTCGGCCAGGGTGCCGAAGGCCAGCGCGCCGAACATCATGCCGAACAGCGCGTAGCTGCCCAGCGCGCCGGCCTGCAGCGGGGTCAGGCCCCACTCCTTCATCAGCACCGGCAGGACCACGCCGTAGATGAACAGGTCGTACCCGTCGAAGATCAGCAGGAGCGCGCACAGGCTCATGACCAGCCAGTGGAAGCCCGTGAAGCGGGCGTTGTCGATGATGGGGTGTACGTCGATCTTTCTCATGGCTTTACTCTTGTTTTTATTTGCAGCACAGGAAAAAGCCCGCCGCGCAGGTGGCGCGACGGGCGGGAAGACGTTTTGTCGGTCAGCCGAGGTCGCCACCGCCTACCGGCAGGGTCACGCCGGTGATGTAGGAAGCCTCGTCGGAGGCGAGGAACAGGATGGCCGCGGCCTGCTCGTCGATGGTGCCGTAGCGCTTCATCAGGCTGCTCTGCACGGTCTGGTCGACGATCTGCTGGTACCAGACCTGCTCCTCGGCGCTCGGTGCGGCGCTGTTGCGCGGGATGCGCCGCGGCGGCGCCTCGGTGCCGCCGGGGGCGGTGGCGTTGACGCGGATGCCGCGCTCGGCGGTCTCCATCGCCAGGCAGGCGGTCAGCGCGTTGACCCCGCCCTTGGCCGCGCCGTAGGGCACCCGGTTGACCCCGCGGGTGGCCACCGAGGAGACGTTGACGATGGCGCCGCGGCCCTGCTCGAGCATGTACGGCAGCGCGGCGTGGCAGCACCACAGGGTGGGGAACAGCGAGCGGCGCACCTCGGCCTCGATCTCGGCCTCGCGGTAGTGCTCGAACGGCTTGGCCCAGATGGTGCCGCCGACGTTGTTGACGAGAATGTCCAGGCGGCCGAAGCGCTCCACCGCGGCGGCCATCACCCGCTGGCAGTCGGCGGCCTGCTCGAGGTCGGCGGTGAGGGTCAGCACCTCGGCGACGCCGGCCAGCTCATCGGCCAGCTCGTGGACCAGTTCGGAGCGGTCGACCAGCAGCAGGCGCGCGCCCTCGGCGGCCATCCGCTCGGCGACGCGGCGGCCGATGCCCTGGGCCGCGCCGGTGACCACCGCCACCTGGTTGTCGAATCGTTGCTTGTTGTTGTGCATGGCAAGGCGTCCGGATAGGGAGGCCCGTGCCGCCGGAGCGGCAGCACGGGCTCGAGGGGGTGTCAGGCGCTGGCCGCGAACTTCTCGTAGTAGAAGTTCGCCGGCTGGATGCCGCGCTGGCGCAGGTCCTGGTTGACCGCCTCGACCATCGGCGGCGGGCCGCACAGGTAGATGTCGACGTCGCCGTCGTTGAGCTGGCCCGGGGCGATGTGCTGGGTCACGTAGCCCTTGTGCGGGTGCTGGCTGTCCGGGTTGGCCACGCAGGCGCTGTAGGTGAAGTTGGGCAGGCGCTGGGCGAAGGCCTCGAGCTTGTCCAGCTCGACCAGGTCGAAGTCGTTGGTGACGCCGTAGATCAGGTGCACCGGCTGGTCGCTGCCGCTGGCCTCGAGCTTCTCGAGCATGGCGAGGAACGGCGCCAGCCCGGTGCCGCCGGCCAGCATCAGCAGCGGGCGGCGCACTTCGCGCAGGTAGAAGCTGCCCAGCGGGCCGCTCAGGGTCATCACGTCGCCGGCTTTCGCCGCCTGGGTGAGGTAGCCGCTCATCAGCCCGCCCGGCACGTTGCGGATCAGGAACGACACCTTGCCGTCCTGGGGCATCGAGCTGAACGAGTAGGCGCGGGTCTGCTCGCTGCCCGGCACCTGCAGGTTGACGTACTGCCCGGGCAGGAACGCCAGCTTGCCCAGCTCGTCGCCCTCGATCTGCAGGCTGAGGGTGCTGTCCGACAGCGCCCTGACCTCGCGGATGGCGGCGCGGAAGCTGCTCTGCTTGATCCGGCAGGCGCTGGACGGCACCGGCACGCGCACCACGCAGTCGCTCTGCGCGCGCATCTGGCAGGTCAGCGCCAGGCCCTGGGCGGCCTCCTCGCTGCTGAGGGCGTCCTCGATGAAGTCCTCGCCGAGGTCGTAGCGGCCGGACTCGACCTGGCACTTGCAGGCGCCGCAGGCGCCGACCCGGCAGTCCAGCGGAATGTTGATGCCCTGGCGATACGCGGCGTCGGCCACGGTCTCGCTGGCTTTGGCGTCGATGAAGCGGGTGACCCCGTCTTCGAAATTCAGTGCGATTTTGTGCGACATGCTGCACCTCGCTTGGAGCTGGTCTTTCGCGCCGGCCGCAGCCGGACGCGCACGCAGGAAAAAAGGCGAGCCATCCGGGGCGTTGCGGGCCGCCGAAGCGGCCCGCTCGCCTCTCTTAGATGTGGTAGATGTCCATCACGTGGCGGACATAGTCGTTCTTCAGGACCACCTTCTTCTCCTTGACCAGCGGGTTGGCGCCGCGGGTATCCAGGGTGTAGAAGCTGGTGCCGTAGTACTGGTCCACGGTCTTGTAGCGGAAGCTCAGGGTGTGCCAGTTGAAGCGCACCTTGCAGTAGCCCTCACCCTGCTCGACGATCTCCAGGTTGCTGATGTTGTGCGAGGTGCGGGTGTCCGGAACGCTGGCACTGGAACGCTCGGTGCGGATGCGGAAGATGCGGTCCTCCAGGCCGGCGCGGCGGCCGTACCAGATCAGCGAGATTTCCTTCTGCGGGTCCTCGGTCAGCTGGTCGTTGTCGTCCCAGGCCGGCACCCAGAAGGTGGCGTCCTGCGCGTACAGCTCCAGCCAGCTGTCCCAGTCCTTGTCGTCGAGGAAGCGGGCTTCCTGGTAGAGAAAATCGCGTACGGCTTCGTAGGAGATGCTCATTGCCCGGCCTCCACGTGGATCAGGTTCTGTTGTTCTTTTTCGACGGCCTTCTGCAGGGTGGCCAGCCAGTGGCGGTGCTGGACCACGAACAGGCCTTCGTCCTCGGCGCGCGCGCCGCTGAGCAGCGGCTTGAGCTGGATTTCCTTGGCGGCCTCGTCGGCGCCCTCGATCCAGTGCTTGGCCCCGCGGGACATGTCGTTCCACGGCGCGGAGCGGCCGTTGAAGCCTTCCTGGCAGGCACGGAACTCCTCGAGGTCGTCCGGAGTGGCCATGCCGCTGACGTTGAAGAAGTCCTCGTACTGGCGGATGCGGTGGGCGCGGGCCTCGGCGCTCTCGCCCTTGGGCGCGATGCAGTAGATGGTCACTTCGGTCTTGTCGACCGAGATCGGCCGGGCGATGCGCAGCTGCGAGCTGAACTGGTCCATCAGGTACAGGTTCGGGTACAGGCACAGGTTGCGCGAGTTCTGGATCATCCAGTCGGCGCGGGCCTGGCCGACGTCCTGGACCAGTTGGTCGCGGCGCTCGTACAGCGGACGGTCCTCCGGGTTGTCCCAGCGGGTCCACAGCACCAGGTGGCCGTTCTCGAAGGAGTAGAAGCCGCCGCCCTTCTTGGCCCAGCCACCGGCGCTCATGGCGCGGATGTCGTCGCCGGCGTCCTTTTCCTTGCGGTTGCCCTGGGTGGCCGCGTAGTTCCAGTGGGTGGCGGTGACGTGGTAGCCGTCGGCGCCGTTCTCGGCCTGCAGCTTCCAGTTGCCCTCGAACACGTAGGTGCTTGATCCGCGCAGCACTTCCAGACCTTCCGGCGACTGGTCGACGATCATGTCGATGATCTTCGCCGACTCGCCGAGGTGCTCGACCAGCGGGACCACGTCGGCGTTCAGGCTGCCGAACAGGAAGCCGCGGTAGGACTCGAAGCGGGCGATCTTGGTCAGGTCGTGGGAGCCGCTGCAGTTGAAGCTGTCCGGGTAGCCGGCTTCCAGCGGGTCCTTGACCTTGAGCAGCTTGCCGCTGGTGTCGAAGGTCCAGCCGTGGAACGGGCAGGTGTAGGTGGCCTTGTTGCCGCTCTTGAAGCGGCACAGGGTGGCGCCGCGATGGCTGCAGGCGTTGATGAAGGCGTTCAGCTCACCGTTGCGGTTGCGGGCGATGAACACCGGCTGGCGGCCCATGGTGACGGTGTAGTAGTCGTTCTTCTCGGGAATCTGGCTCTCGTGGGCGAGATAGATCCAGTTGCCTTCGAAGATGTGCTTCATCTCCAGCTCGAACAGCGCCGGATCGGTGAACACCTCCCGCTTGCAGCGGTAGAGGCCCTTCTCCCGGTCTTCTTCGAGCAGGGAATTGAGATATTCGCGTCCCACGGACATGTCTGCGCTCTCCGTTGTTGTTTTTGTGTGTGTTGCCGTAGGGAGGAGGCTAAGGGCGCGGGGGCAGCGGCAATATCCGCTTTCTGCACGATCGCTATCCGCTTTCTGCAGGCGGCGGCCAAAGCCGCGCGCCAGAGCGCCGCCGAGGGCAGGCGCTCTGGCGATGCAGCAGGGGAAACGACAGGCGGGGCGGCGGCGGGTCAGGCGCCCGCCGCGCGCGGGCGGCTCAGTGGCGGCGGCGCAGGGTGTCCGACGGCAGTTCGCCGAAGGCGCTCTTGTAGCACTCGGAGAAGCGCCCGAGATGGAGGAAACCGTAGTCGAGGGCGACTTCGGTGACGTTGCGCACCGCCGCCTGCGGGTCGCTCAGGCGGGCATGGATCTGCTCCAGCTTGCGCTGGCGGATGTAGTGCTTGGGCGTGGTGCCGGCATGCCGGTCGAACAGCGCGTACAGCGAGCGCTGGCTCATGTGCGCCAGCTCGGCCAGTTGCTCCAGGCTGATGTCCTGCTTGAGGTTGCGCTCGATGAACTCGACCAGCCGCTCGAACGACGGGCAGCCGCCGCCGAGCGGCTCGCGACTGACGTTGCTGCCCGGCAGGCCGAGCAGCTTGCTGGCGATGATCTTGGCGTAGTGCTCCTGCACCAGGGGGACGCTCTGCTCGGCCTCGGCTTCCTGGCAGACCAGCGTCAGCAGGTTGATGAAACCGTCCAGCTGCTCGAGGCGGTGGCGCGGCGCGAAGCGCACCCCTTCGCCCGGATGCCGCCACTGGTGCTCGCTGCAGGCCTTGTCGAGGAAGGTCGCCGGCAGCTTGACGATGAACTTCTCGCAGTCCTCGGAATAGGTCAGGTCGACCGGGTCGTCGGGGTTGATCAGCAGCAGCTCGCCGGAGGAGAAGTAGTGCTCCTCGCTGCGCCCGCGCCACAGGCAGTGGCCCTTGAGCAGGATCTGCAGGTGGTAGAGGGTTTCCAGGGCCGGCGAGGTGACCTGCACCCGGCCGCCGTAGCTGATCTGGCACAGGTCCAGGCTGCCGAAGGTCCGATGATTGAGGCACGCCTCGGGGCGGCCGCTGCGTGGCAGGCAGATGCGATGGGAACCGACATGCTGGTTGACGTAGTCCGACACCGCATGAGGGTCGGCCTGGGCGAAAACCAGACTCTTCTCGTTCAGCAAACGACGGTCCATGACTCGTGGCGCTCTTGTATTTTTTATCGGCACTGGCGGTGACGGGCTCAACAGCCGGCCTCCCGCTCAAGCTACATTGATCCACAATGCGCCGGCGGCGACAACTGCGGCCGCGCCTGTCGCCGCCGGGCCGGCCCCCGCCCCGACGAACGGAAAGCGCGCGCCAGAGCCGCGGCAGCCCGCTGCGGGGCGCGCGAAGAATTTTCGCCCGGGCCGATGCCCCGGCATCGACGGCGCGCTTGACGCCGCTCGGACCGATGCGCGTCCATAGGCGCCATTCATTCAGGCAGGAGGTAACCGCTTTGGCACAGACAACCCGCAACTGGCTGGCAGCCGCGCTGCTCGGCATCCTGACGCTTCCCGCGGCCTTCGCCGCCGACCCCGGCGCCCAGCCGCCGCAGGTGTACGGCTGGGTCGAGGCCGGGATCATCCGCCCGGAGAACGTCATGGTGAAGATCAAGATGGACACCGGCGCCCTGACCTCGTCGATGGACGCCAAGGATCTCGAGCATTTCCAGAAGAACGGCGAGGATTGGGTGCGTTTCAAGGTCGCGGTCAAGGACAGCAAGACCGGCCAGCTGGTCAGCTCGACGGTCGAGCGCAAGGTCGAACGCAACATCAAGGTGCGCGGCGCCGGCGGCGCCGAGCGGCGCCCGGTGGTGCTGATGCAGATCTGCATCGGCCAGCGCGTCTACGCCGAGCAGTTCTCCCTGCGGGACCGGGGCGACATGCTCTACCCGGTGCTGATCGGCCGGCGCACCCTGGAGAAGCTCGGCCCGATCGACGTGTCGCGCACCTTCACCCAGAAGCCGAGCTGCGCGCCCTGAGCCGCCCCCGCAGCCCTCGCCGGGGCGACCCGGCTCTCCCGCGCCGAACCGCCTGACGGCGGCCGCGGAGCGCCCGCGGGCGAGCGACTATAGTCAGTGGATCGATCCCCCGCGCCGGCGGGATCCCCTGCCCGCTCGCCCAGGACGCCCCATGAAAGGCCACACCGACGTCATCGACTACCTGAAGACCCTGCTCAAGGGCGAACTGGCGGCCCGCGACCAGTATTTCGTCCACTCGCGCATGTTCAAGGACTGGGGCTTCGACAAGCTCCATGCACGCATCGACCACGAAATGGCCGAAGAGACCGCCCACGCCGATGCCCTGCTGCAGCGCATCCTGTTCCTCGAGGGCGTGCCGGACATGACCCCCAACGCCGTGCAAATCGGCCAGGACGTGCCGGAAATGCTGAAGGCCGACCTGGCCCTGGAGTACGAGGTCCGCGCCGCGCTGGCCAAGGGCATCGCCCTGTGCGAGCGCCGGCACGACTACCTCAGCCGCGACATCCTCAAGGCCCAGCTCAAGGACACCGAGGAGGACCACGCCTACTGGCTGGAGATCCAGCTGCAGCTGATCGAGCGCATCGGCCTGGAGAATTACCTGCAGGCGCAGCTGTAGCGGCGCCCCCTCCCGCAGCGGCGCGCCCCAGCCGGCGGCGCAGCGCGGGCGAACGGCGGCTTGATGAATTCTTGACCGTTTTTTCACACCCGCAGGTCTACTGTGCGCGCGCCGGTTCCCCCTGCCGGCCACGCGGGTCGCTCGCCGCGTCCGGCAACCGCCGGCAGACGCGGGCGCCCCGCGCGACTTCCGCGAGGCGCACACCACCATGAACAAACTGCCTGCCATCACCCTGGCGTTCTGGGTGATGAAAATCTGCGCGACCACCCTGGGTGAAACCGCCGGCGACCTGCTGTCGATGACCCTCGACGTCGGCTATGCCGCCAGCTCGCTGCTCCTCATCGGCCTGTTCCTGCTGGCGCTGCTCGCCCAGCTGCGCGCGCGCCGCTACCACCCGGCGCTGTACTGGACGGTGATTCTCGCCACCAGCACCGCCGGCACCACCCTGTCGGACTTCATGGACCGCAGCCTGGAGCTGGGCTACGCCACCGGCTCGGCGATCCTGATCGGCCTGCTGCTGGCCACCCTCGCCCTCTGGCGCCAGACCGAGAAATCGCTGGCGGTGGACGATATCCGCAGCCGGCGCGGCGAACTGTTCTACTGGGCGGCGATCCTGTTCTCCAACACCCTGGGCACGGCGCTGGGCGACTACCTGGCCGACGACTCGGGCCTCGGTTTCGCCGGCGGCGCGCTGCTGATCGGCGGCCTGCTCGCCGCGGTGGCGCTGGCCCGGTACCTCACCCGCCTGTCGCCGGTGCTGCTGTTCTGGCTCGCCTTCGTGCTCACCCGCCCGTTCGGCGCCACCCTTGGCGATTTTCTGACCAAGGCGCCGACCAAGGGCGGGCTGGGCTTTGGTACCATAGGCGCCTCGGCGCTGCTCGCGACCACCCTTGTCGTGCTGGTCGCCTTCGCCATCCGCAACACACTCCGCGAACGTCTCGCCGTCCCGGCCATCACCTCCCCTTCGGCAGGCGCGTGACGCATAAGAGGTCATTGTGCAAAAGCATTCCCCGGCAAGTGAAACTTCCCGCCCGTGGACCATCACCACCAGCAGGACGGTCCTGACCATGGTCGTCGCGCTGTGGCTGACCGTGTTCGCCAACTTCACCTTCTGGCGTACCGTGTGGGACGGCGTGGGCGGCTGGAGCAACGGCAGCCCGCTGTTCCTGCTCAGCCTGCCGCTGCTGGTCTGGCTCTGGCTGTTCGGCCTGCTCAGCCTGCTGGCCTGGAGCCGGGCGACCAAGCTCATCCTCGGCATCCTCCTGCTGGTCTCGGCCTCGGCGAACTACTTCATCAGCAGCTACGGCATCCTGATCGACTCCGGCATGCTCACCAACGTGATGCAGACCGACAACAAGGAGGCACTCGAGCTGCTCAGCTGGCGCATGGCCGGCTGGCTGGGCGTGTTCGGCGTGCTGCCGGCCCTGCTGCTCAGCCGCGTGCGTCTGGTCACCGGCAGCTGGAAACGCGAGCTGGCCTACAAGCTGGGCGGCGTCGCCTGCGCCCTGGCCGGCATCGGCGCCATCGCCTTCAGCCTGTACCAGCCCTACTCCTCGTTGCTGCGCAACCATCGCGAAGTCCGCCTGATGCTGACCCCGTCCAACGTGGTCGGCGCCATCCACGGCTACGCCCGCCAGGAGCTGAAGACCCCGGTCAAGCTGCAGGTGGTCGGCGCCGACGCCCACCGCGTGGTGCCCGCCGGCGGCAACGCCAAGCACAAGGTCACCGTGCTGCTGGTCGGCGAGACCGCCCGCTCGGCCAACTTCTCGCTCAACGGCTACGGCCGCACCACCAACCCGCAGCTCGCGACCCAGGACGTGATCAGCTTCACCGACGTGACCTCGTGCGGCACCGCCACCGCGGTCTCGGTGCCCTGCATGTTCCTCGACGTCGGTCACGACGGCTACAAGGACACCTACGCCAAGAGCCGCGAGGGCCTGCTCGACGTGCTGCAGCGTGCCGGCGTCGCCGTGCTGTGGCGCGACAACAACTCCGGCTGCAAGGGCGCCTGCGACCGCGTGCCGAACGAGGACCTCGCCCACCTGCAGATTCCCGACGTGTGCCGCCCCGACGAGTGCTACGACGAGGTGCTGCTCAGCGGCCTGCAGGACTACCTGGACAAGCTCGACCGCGACGCCGTGGTGGTGCTGCACATGAAGGGCAGCCACGGCCCGTCCTACTACAAGCGCTATCCGCAGGCCTTCGCCAAGTTCGCCCCGGTGTGCAGCGACAACCAGCTGGACCGCTGCGCGCCGGAAAGCATCGTCAACGCCTACGACAACACCCTGCTGTACACCGACCACGTGCTGAACCAGACCATCGAGCTGCTCAAGCGCAACGCCGCGCGCCTGGACACCGCCATGCTGTACGTGTCCGACCACGGCGAATCGCTCGGCGAAAACGGCATCTTCCTGCACGGCCTGCCCTACGGCATGGCGCCGCGCGAGCAGACGCACGTCCCGATGGTCCTCTGGCTGTCCGAAGGCCTCCAGCAACGCGAGCACCTGCCGGCGAGCTGCCTGGCGCAGCAGCGCGACTCAGCCCTGTCCCACGACAACCTGTTCCACTCGCTGATCGGCCTGATGGACGTGCGCACCTCGGCCTACCGGCCGGAGCTCGACCTGTTCCGCCAGTGCCGTCCGCAAGCCAGCGTGGTGGCGGACACCAAGCCGCCGCGCAACGACGTGCAGTGAGCTCCGTGCCTCCCGCGCTCCGGCGCGGGAGGCTCATGCCCCGGCCAGGTGGCGCTCCAGCCGCTCCAGGCTCTCTCCCCAGCCCTCGGCCATGCCCAGCTTGAGCATCGCATCGCGAATCGCCACCGAGGCGAACAGCGTGCGGATGCCGAGCAGCGTGCCGCCACCCACCAGGTCGAAGGTCACCGTCGACAGCGCATCCAGCGAGGCCGGCGCGCCGTTCTCCGGGCGTGGATCGAGGCGCCCGCTCCAGTCCTGCGGATGACCGCTGCAGTCGTCGGTCAGCACCAGGCGCCGCGGCGCCTGCACCTCGCGATACACCCCGCTGACCACATACTCGCTGCCGTCCGGCCCGCGCATGACGATGCGATAGCGGCCGCCGGGACGCACGTCCAGCTCGCAGCACGGGCTGCTGAAGCCGTGCGGCCCCCACCACTGCGCCAGCTGCGCCGGCTCGGTCCAGGCCTGGAACAGCCGCTCGCGCGGCACGGCGAACCGGCGGCCGATGACGAACTCGCGCTCGCGGGTATCGGGCCTTTGCGCCGTCATGGCCGCGCTACTCGCAGCTGACCATCCAGCTCACCCCGAAGCGGTCGGTGAGCATGCCGAAGCTCTTGGCCCAGAAGGTCTTTTGCAGCGGCATGTCGACCTTGCCGCCCTCGCCCAGGGCGGCGAACCAGGCCGCGGCCTGCTCCGTGGTCGGCGCGGAAACCGCCAGGGAAAAGCTGCTGAACGGCTGCAGCGCGGCGCCCATGCCGTCGGAGGCCATCAGGTTACTGTCGCCAATCCGCAGGTTGGCGTGCAGCACCTTCTCCTCCGAGCCCGGCGGCAGCTCCAGCGGCTCCGGCGACTCCTTGCAACGCATCAGCAAGGTGATTTCGGCGCCCAGCGCCTTGACGTAGAAGTTCAACGCCTCCTCGCAGCAGCCGTTGAAGAACAGATAGGGTTCGACTTTCATGACTACCTCCACAAGGCGGCGGGCGCCGCAAGCGAGGTGATCAGTGTAGGAAGCCCTGCCGGGCGGGGCCGGGCAGGTCGTCGGATCGCTGGACAGGGCGTCGCCGGCTTCTAGACTGCTTGGGGAATGCGCCAGCCCTGCGGAGAGCTCCCATGCACCAGGCCATCGCCGATCTCACCCACGAGCATGACGCCATCCTCTCGGCCCTGCGCATCCTCGAGCGCATGGCGGCCCAGGCGCAGCGCGGCGGGCTGGCCGCCGGCGACCTGGCCAGGCTCCTGCGCTTTCTCCACGAGTTCGTCGACCGCTGCCATCACGGCAAGGAGGAAGGCCTGCTGTTCCCGGCCATGCTCGCCGCCGGCCTGGCCGAGCACGACGGCTTCGTCGACGAGCTGCTCGCCGAGCACGCCCAGGGGCGGGCGCTGATCCGCGCCATGGAGGATGCCGGCACCCCGGTCATCGACGCGCCCGCCTTCGCCAGCGCCGCCGCGGCCTACGCCGAGCACCTGCGCGCGCACATCGACAAGGAGAATGCGGTGTTCTTCCCCATGGCCGAGCGGCTGCTCGATGCCGCGGTGATGGCCGAGCTGCAGCGGGGTTTCGCCGAGCACGAGCTGCGGGTCATGGGCCCCGGCCGCCACGAGCAGCTGCACGCGCTGCTGCACCGGCTGAAGGCGCAGTACCTCAGCTAGGAAGGTCTGCGCGCCCGACCGCCCTCACAGGGCGAACGGCAGGCCCAGGCCGGCGTCCAGCGTCTGCCGCGCCTGCAGCAGGCGACGGAACTCCTCCGGATCCTTGATCAGCACGTCCTGGCCGGCGAAGGCCTCGGCGGCGATCAGTCGCGACAGCCAGAAGCGCACGCAGGCGACGCGCAGCAGCGCCGGCCACAGCTCGGCCTCGGCGGCGCTGAACGGGCGCAGCGCGGCGTAGCCGCCGAGCAGGGCGTGCAGGCGCTGCGGGTCGAAGCGGCCGTCCGGCTCCACGCACCAGTCGTTGGCAGCGATGGCCAGGTCGTAGAGCATCGGCCCGGAGCAGGCGTTGTAGAAGTCGATCACGCCGCTGAGGCGGTTGCCGTCGAACAGCACATTGTCGTGGAACAGGTCGCCGTGCAGGTTGGCTTGCGGCAGGTGCTCGAAGCGCGGGCGCAGCCGGGCGATCTCCTCCAGCGCGGCCTTGAGCAGGTGACAGGCGTCGTCGTCCAGGCGCAGGGCCTGCAGCGGGCCCTCGGCGAGCATCCAGGCGAAACCGCGGTCGCTCGGTCGCTCGATCATCGCCTCGCGGGTGGCCAGGTGCAGGCGCGCCAGCAGCTCGCCCACCGCCTGGCAGTGGTGCGGGTTGGGCCGGGCGACGTGGCGCCCCGGCAGGCGCGGCTGCAGCAGCGCCGGCAGGCCGGCCAGCTCGCCGAGCGCCTGGCCGTCCGCCGTGCGCAGCGCGTAGGGCACCGGCAGGCCGGCGTCGTGCAGCACGTCGAGCAGGGCGATGAAGAAGCCCAGGTCGTCGCGCGGGCCGCGCTCGATCAGGGTCAGCACGTACTCGCCGCGCGCCAGGCTGACGAAGAAGTTGCTGTTCTCGGTGCCGGCGGCGATGCCCTGGAAGTCGATCAGCCGGCCCAGCCCGTAGGGGGCGAGGAAGGCTTCCAGTTCGTGGCGTTCCAGCGGGGTGAAGACGGACATGGGGCCTCCGGCATCAGGGTGGCGCGGCTTACCAGCGGAAGATTTCCCACTGCGGGATCAGCATGTCCGGCTTGTCCGAACGGATGAAGTTGCTGTCGCCATCGGCGCGCACCAGGAAGTACGGCTTGCCGATCTTGGGGGTGATCTTGACCGCATAGAGGAAGCCGTTGACGCGGTATTCCTGGATGGTCTTGTCGCCCTCCTGGCGGATGGTCACCTCCGGCTCGGCGCTCGGCGCTTCATCCTGGGCGATGGCGGCGAGCGGAGCGGCGGCCAGCAGGCCGGCGAGGAGCAGACGGTTGAAAGCGCGCATGGTGGTAACCTTGTCCCTTTGTTGAGTGTATGACCCCGTCATCTTACTCCGGTCGCAT
Source organism: Pseudomonas sp. (assembly GCA_035635035.1). Classification (GTDB taxonomy): domain Bacteria; phylum Pseudomonadota; class Gammaproteobacteria; order Pseudomonadales; family Pseudomonadaceae; genus Geopseudomonas. Next base: position 662 of record DASQBU010000331.1, on the reverse strand, counting down.
CGCCCAAGAGTCGATTTCCTCATGAGTCTAGCCCCTCTCGTCCTGGTGGACGGTTCCTCCTACCTGTACCGCGCCTTCCACGCCCTGCCGCCGCTGCACACCTCCGCCGGCCTGCCCACCGGGGCGGTGAAGGGCGTGCTGAACATGCTGCTGAGCCTGCGTCGCCAGTACCCGGACAGCCCGTTCGCGGTAGTGTTCGACGCCAAGGGGCCGACCTTCCGCGACGAGCTGTTCGAGCACTACAAGTCGCACCGCCCGCCGATGCCGGACGACCTGCGCGTGCAGATCGAGCCGCTGCACGCCTGCGTGCGCGCCCTGGGCCTGCCGCTGCTGTGCATCGAGGGGGTGGAGGCCGACGACGTGATCGGCACCCTGGCGCGCTCCAGCGCCGCCGCCGACCGCCCGGTGGTGATCTCCACCGGCGACAAGGACATGGCCCAGCTGGTCAACGGCCACATCACCCTGGTCAACACCATGACCAACCCGCCGACCTACCTGGACCGCGACGGGGTGACCGCCAAGTTCGGCATCGGCCCGGAGCTGATCATCGACTACCTGGCGCTGATGGGCGACAAGGTCGACAACATCCCCGGCGTGCCCGGGGTCGGCGAGAAGACCGCGCTGGGCCTGCTGCAGGGCCTGGGCGGCGGCCTCGACGTGAT